>CAZYOE010000081.1:0-20971 GCA_964648725.1 uncultured Pseudobdellovibrionaceae bacterium
CATCCACCCACGGGAATATTAAAAAGTAGGGTAAGCCAAATAATCCTAATGATCCATACTTTCTGTTAAAAAGCATTTCTTTGTGTTTTTTTAAAACCTGAAACCCTCCAAATGTCCATCTGTACCGTTGTTTTAGAAAGTCTTTAATATTCAATCCAGAGAGAATAGGAATAGTTACAAATTCAGATCCTATGACTTTAAGGGCTTGAGCGTAGTGCTGCCATTGTTTTGAATAGTAAGGAGGTATTTGAGGAGTTAGAGGATTGCCTCTCGCTAAAATATCAAAGAATCCTAGGGCGTCTTCAATTGAATTGAGAGTGATAAGATAAGGAAAATCATTGGCAGTGCTTTTTAGGAGTTTCTTTAAGGTCTGGCGGCGAAGTCCATCTAAATATGGATTATTGTACGAATTTTGAATGATCTTTTCTGATTCTAGGTGAATAACTAAAAATTGGACCACGGATGAAAATTCAGGCATTGTGGTATTAACACCACCCACTTTTAACCGCCTTAGGAATTCATCTTGATACGTTTTCGGGGCCTTCAAAATTGTGTTAATGAATTCACGGTCTTTTTGCATGATTTTTTTTTGTTTTGTTTCAAGGTCCACTTGTTTAAGAGGGTTTGTTTGTTCCAATTTAGAATTCGCCGTACCGTTCAACAGGTCTAATAATTCTGACGTTCTTTCTAAGGCTCTTCGTGACGGTGCGTAGGCATACCTTCCTCCAGGCGCATCAATCGCTGCATTTTTATTGATAAAGTAAATTTGTTCTAAAAGGGCTTTCAGATAGGAATCGGTGATTTCGGGATTAGTGTTTAAGTCTTCGATGAGCGCAATGGAGTCATCGATAATGAATTTAAATTTTTCGGGCGCAGGAATTAAAGGGTCTGCATTTTCGACTGGATGTTTTTTCAATGACTTGCTAATGGCTTTTTGCAAAGCTCGAGATTCTGGTGCTATCCTTTTTTTGTATAGGTGGTTTTTAATAATATAGTTAAAGACATCTCGATCGAGAATGTGCTGCCCAGGATAAACACCTTTCTGAAGATCGAGTCGGAGTTGAGTCGAGCTGAGTGCTCGTTCGTCCGAAGCAGAGAGTTGGATGAGTTTAGGTTGATCAATATTAGGGAGATGAATGTTGTAACCCTTTCGAGGCCAAACAGAAATTTGCGAAAAGGGAAGGTCTGACAGCTTTCTGCCTGACATCATTAAACTTTCAAAACTATCAGCACCAATAAATAAAATTGGATGAGAGATTTGAGCAAACTTGATGATTTCCCGAATGGGTTGCTCTTTGCCAATAGTTTTAGATAGCCCTCCATCATATTTCATTACACTAATTTTTTTTAATTTATTCAGGCGAAGTTGAGTCATGGCCATTCGATCAGAATGTGAATTCGTGTCTGGTTTATGATCGGTCAGAAAATTTGGTATTATTACGAGGTGATCAATATCACCATGATCAAGGGCATACCGAATAAGGTCGATATGGCCTTCATGAATGGGGTCAAAAGTTCCAAAATAAAAGCCGACTCGTTTTTCTGAGCCACTTGGAATGGGGCGATCTAAGGTGATAGAGCCATACTGAGTGAGGCTGAGACTGGAACGACATTGTTGGCTTGAGGCTAGGACAATATGAGAAACTTCAAGAATAATGAGGAGAGACATTATCGATAAAAATCCGAAGCTCCAGATTTTTTTAAGTACTTCAATGTCCACCAGCCTTTTAAAGTGATTGGAAAAATAGCTCTATCTAGGGCGTTCTGATCTGCAAGCAGGAATTGTGCCAGTTAGGCAGTAGAAATTATTAATAAGGGGGGGGAAATCCATGACAGAAGCGGCTCTCTAACGGGTCTCCGAATTATAGATGGTGACTCATTTTGTTATGATCTAGGTCCAAGATTGTCTTAGAAAGAAAAAAGAAAAAAAGTCCATCTATGCTCAAAGTTTCAAAGCAACGACGGATCATCGGGCCAAGCATGTTTAGGATAGCGCGCTTTGAGGGATGGACGGAGTTCTTGATAAGTACCCTTCCAGAATGAAGCAAGGTCATCGGCCGTCTGTAGCGGGCGCAGATGCTTATATTTTTATTGTCAAAAGTAACGCTGTCATTTTTAACTCAGAATATCTCCTCAGAATGATCACCGTTGACTATGATTGAACTTCCCTTGTCTTCAATGTCGAAGAAGTCATTTTCTTTGATTCCCCTGCAGTGTTTAAATTACGGAGACCTAACAACTGGGGTCAAAAAATGTCAGGATGTCAATTTGTTACTCAATTCAAAACACTTAACTGGGATTCATTGTTTTTTACGAGGTATCTCCTTTGCATCCTTAAATGGGCTTGAAGCGAGGAAGCTAAGTTGAACAAAGCAGATGAATTCCAAAAACAGTTCAAGTGGGTTATAGAATCTTCTGTTGAACAACTACTATTATCTTCTCTCAATAATCTTCCAGTATTAATTGAAGAAATTGCACTTTACCGGGATGTATTAGTCGCCTATTTGAGAGCTGATCTTGAATCATTAGAAAAATATATTTCACTATTAGAATTGAACTCTTTTAAGTCTTCTGTGAATTACTATGCCCTAATTAGTAAGATCACAAAAATTCGCTATGCTATTAGAAAAAAAACCTGTTCTCGCGAAATAATAGAAGAATTCACAAGCGATTGTAATGCTGATACACATATAATTGATAATCCAATTCTTTTGGGTGAGATTTATTTTATAGCTGCACTTGCGTATGAGGGGCTGGCTATGCACAGTGAAGCCAAATTTTATTATGATTTAGCAGGTCCAATCTTTTTTTCTATAGATGCTCCCAAACGTTCTTTAATTGCAAATTTCAATTCGTTAGCAGCGACCAGCAAGATCTACTCGAGTAAACATTTTATTGTTGATTACAGACTCCTCATAGAAAAAGCTAAATCTCTCCACGTCGAGATTTTGGTCGGCATTGGTTATAATAATATCTCGCGCGAATATCAGCTGATGGGCGCAAATAATATTGCACTTAGATTCGCCAATCAGGCAGTTCACCATTTAAATACTCATTACCCGGGTTCGATCAACTACTTTTTGGCTCTTATTCAACGTTGCCATTTGTATCTTGAAAGCAAACAATGGCGAAATGCCTTTAGCGATTTCGAGGAGATTGATTGTAGCCCTTTTTTAGAAATAAAACAAAGTGCAGAAGTTCTCACTTATTTTATGAAGCAAAAGACATTCGACAACCAAGTTCCCGAAGAACAAGTTGATTTTATGCCGTCTGTTTTAACTAATCTTACTTTTAGCTGGAAAGAACGCTTAAATCAATTTATAGATTTCGAAGATATTAAGAAACTTTCTGAGACCGAAGAGCAGCTCGTTCAAGTATTAGCGGAACAGCCACTTACTACTTACGATATTATTGAGAAACTATATGGTACCAAAATAGATTTTAATTCAGCCCATATTCGGGTTCGTACCTTACTGACTCGTTTAAGAAGAAAAAAACCTAATTTGATTATCTACCAAAATGGAACATATGTTCTTAATGAGGATTTTATTTTGATGAAAAAACAGCTGGGTAAAAAGTGAATATGACAGAGATGAATATGGCAATAATTTCTAACTTAGTTCGAAATTGTATTTTGCTCTTTTTATTTTATCTCGGCTCTCAAGTGCAAGCTCACCCCATCGTTAGAGTGTGTAGCAGTTATTTAGATGATAGACTTCAAACCATTAGAACACGATGTGGTTTTGGTTTTACTATTTTGCTTAATAACAAAACTCTTCCAAAGATAATAATCGTTTCTGATGCCCACTTAACTCACGGTCAAAACCTTAAAGTGACCTCCCTAGATCGCAAAGTACAAATACCCATAGATCTTAAAGAGCACAGTGCGGACAATTTTTCCGACTTAGATATTTTGACACCAACTTCAAATTCTCTACCCATTCGCCCTATGTTCGTATTTGCTCGTGCTGAACCTTATATTAAAGAAATTGCAGAGTATTATTTTACCTCTCCCATAACAAAAGAAATAGATCGTTTATTTCAAAAAAAACAATTGCTCACCTCCCTAAATACCTATCAAATACCAATTGTTGATTCCAAGTTTGCAAAAATTAAAAGTTTTGAAAATAAAGGCACGTTTTTTGGAAATTTTAATAAGATTGAAAAAAGCGATGGTCAATTAAACTTACCACTTAATTATTTAGAACTCGATTACGTACCCAATACAGAACTTATGCCTGGAATGAGTGGTTTACCTTTGGTCAATAAATACGATAAATTCATTGATCTCATTGGTATCGCTAAGCTGAGCTTTTTCGGAGAAGTTAGATCAATGGTCACTCCTGTTTTTGACCTTGTTATGTTGATCAAAAAATATCAGGAATTTAAATATGACCCTAATCCCAAAAACCCAATTTATGATTTAGATGGTTTTCGTTGGCGTATGCATGGTGGCATCACTTATCGTGAGCACATTAGTGGTATAAAAGAGTTAGGTCAAGAAACGTTAGATAGTGGTGGAGGGGATGGTGCTGATGCTGGTGGTGACGATGACGAGATTGCGACAGAAACGTCTAAAGGCGAGGGTGAATTTATCTCAGAATTGAGTCGTCTTAAGTCGACGCCCTCTCAAATGACTAAGTGGGTTGAACCCAGTTTGAGTTGGAAGGGACTTTCTGAAAAAGTTATAGCTTTAGCCTTTTCACCCTTTCGAGATCAAAAATCTCCCCCGTTTATTTTAAGCCCAACTTTTTCAAGTCTGAGATTATTAAACCACCTTGGATATTTTGGCGGCGCTGAAGTAAAACCTATTACCAAACGGGAATCAATACCTCAACTCATTGAGGTAAAAATGCGACAAGCAGAGTCCAACTATTTTGCTGATCGCATTCCAATTTTTTGCAAAATTAATTACAGAGCGGATGACATTGAACTAAGTATTAATTCTCTCTATTGGTATGAAAAAAGACAAAAGCCAAACTATATAAAATTCCGATTGAATCAGCAGCTAGAGTTTATGGAAGTTGTTTCTTATCCAAAAGGTTATGTAAATTTAAAAGTGAGAACCGTTAATTCAAATTCTTTCGTGATTAATGCCGATTACGAGATCTCTCCAACACCTCACCTTCAATGGCAGATCAATACCTTTGGCCTATGGGGAATTGATCCGCAAACTACTGAAGTCAATGACAGCACCGTAAGTATTTCAAGATATCCTTACATACGAATTACAAGCCCAGGAAATGAATTGTTTCCTCGAGTATTGATCTGTGAACCTGAATAAAAAAGCCTGACTACCATTCTCTAGTGTAACTATTTCTCCATCATGACCTCATATGATTTTTTCCAGGCAAGAATTTTCATTGGTCGATTGTTGATTTCAAAATCAATTATTTCCAATTGTTTGTCATCGTTTTTTTTATAATTACCTTTTGTTCTTTTTTGCTTTGGATTTATTCAATCTATGGTATTCAAATCTGGCACATTCGGTCAGTTTTCCATACGAGGTTTCGAATCCAAGAGGCATTTTCCAGCCGTCATGTATTAATATACCTTCGCTATATTGAGGTAAATTCCAAAGTACATCGCCTGTTCCAGCATAAATAAAGGTACAATGATATCCACTTGAAACACAACTTCGTTTTGCAATTTCAATCACTTCATTTCTGAGTTGCAAATCTGACCTTCCTAGTTTGTCACCAAAACCATTGTACGAAGATGTAATATTGGAGGTACCACAAAAGATTACGGGAATGATGTTCTCATCACTAATTAAGTGATTTAAGTTTTTATCACTTGTGTCCGTAGGCAATATTTGTTGTATGTTCCAATTGGTTGACGGTTCAACATATTCAAAATTTCTTTTTTGGCCACTCACTTTGTCACATTGATAACTGGATGTGATTTTGCCAAAAGCCTCTTTCAGTAAATCCGAGGGTAATCTTTTGATATCCCTTTCTATGGCATTTAATCCTAATGTTTTATTTAAATTGAGTATCTCTGAGGGTACAGATATTATGTCTTTTATTAGGTTAGCAATATGGGTTTTTGACTTTTCACTTTCAGGGTCAACACGATAACTGAATAAATAATCGCAATCATGATAGTATTGCTTACACACTTGTATGGCTAGAGTATAGTTGTAGTCCATGATGGGACCACAGCTCAAATAAAAATCTCCTTCTGGTGCTGCCTTTGGGTGGTGTATATCGTTATAACCATAAAATAGTACTGGAAAGCCACTAGGATCAAAAGCCTGTGATAAAAGAGGAATGACCAATAATCCCATAAATACGAATATACTGATTTTTATTTTTCTTAGTTTCATACCTGAGTTCTCCTTTTTTTAAAAAAGCTGTACCAGTTGGCAGTGATTTAAAGAAGTAACAACTTGTTACAAGTTCAAATGGGTGCGTATAAGAAATGTGACAATTTTTGTAAATGTTAGACTGTTCCTCAAATTAAAGATCTGACATAAGGGGGCACCTGTATCCATCCGTATTTGTTAAATTACTTTCTATTTACTTTATAAAACTAATTTTTATTTAGCCCTATAATTGGCTTCTTAGTTATCGGATTACTTTTTTATGTTTCAAAGCAACGACGGATCATCGGGCCAAGCATGTTTAGGATAGCGCGCTTTGAGGGATGGACGGAGTTCTTGATAAGTACCCTTCCAGAATGAAGCAAGGTCGTCGGTCGTCTGTAGCGGGCGCAGATGCGGACCCAGAAGAATCAAACGAATTTTAATTTTTCCTTGTGCGATTTTAGGCGTTTCTTTCCAGCCGTAGGCTTCTTGGATTTTTAACTCCAAGCTAACAGTGCCACCAGCTTCATAGATAAGACTCATAGAGCGGCCTCGAGGCGTGGTGATACGCTCAGGGAGTTCATCAACAAGAAGTTGCTTTTCCGTGCGACCAAGAGGATAGGAGAACAAATCATTCCAATTTTTATCATGCACAGCTTGTAGACTGTTTTCACCCATGCAGGCCATTTCAATAGTATCACTTTCCCATTGTGTGATCTCTGGCCAGACCACCGATGGCCAAAGTTGTTGGGCTAATTCAAACCGCTGATACCATTGCGCTAATTGAGGCAAAGTAGTTTTCCAATTTTGAAAGGCCTCTTTGGCAACAGGTACAAGATTCTCGCTAGAGAGTGTCAAGGGCCTAAAGCTTGGTTCCTCTAGTGGCAGATCTCGCAAAACCTTTTGTTCCACACTCATCCATGCATCTTTTTCAGGAAAAAACTTTGCTTCTTTTTGGAGGGTGATGGCTTTGGAGTACTTTTCGAGAATCGTTGATTTCGCAATGGGATGTGCAAGATCCACAATTGCATTACCGTTGGATTCATTGGCATGCCCACTGAGACTAAAGAAAAACTCGCTGTCCTTGACGAGGCTGCGCGGAGAAAGTTCAACCCCTTTTTGCCCAATCACAAGAGCAGCTCGGTCCTGCGAGCGGCGGCGTCGTGAAACTCGATCCGCAAAAGCACTCAGCAGAATCTCAGTGATGGCCCTGGCGGAGATCTGTTCGTTGCGATCATAGGGAGCGCCAAGAAGTTTACATAATTGCCTAGCCAATCTTTCAATCGTCAGAAACTCGCGTGGAGGTGATTGCTGATTGAGAGCACTTAGACGTGGGACAAGGTCAGAGTCCTGACTCGCAGCCTGCCATGAGTCTAAAGAGTCACGCCCCCAAGGGTCCCGCTCATTCAAAATGGCGGCGATCTGCGCAGATAAACTTTTCCTATTTATTTGTGATCCTTCAAAGAGAAGTGACGCCAGACGTGGCGGCAGCGGAACTTTCTGTATCCATCGACCCTCCTCAGTCAGCTCAGCAATCCCTTGTGCCAGAGTGATGAGTTCCAGATTTAATAAAAACAATTGCGCTCGTTCAAGATTAATCGCCGGTGGCATTTCAAACCAACTGAATGACTTAGGGTCAGTGACTCCCAGTTGACAGAGCAATAAAATTAACTCGCTCAAATCCTGTGTGATAATGTCAGGAGGAGCAAATGGGGGCATTGAATTATCATCGAGTTTAGTCCAGAGACGATAGCAACGCCCAGGGTATTGTCGTCCTGCGCGTCCTTTCCGTTGCTCAGCCGAGGCTCGACTAATTCGGGTGGTTTTAAGCCATGGAAACAAGCGACGTTGGTCATTCTGCAATTCTCGGGCAAGCCCCGAGTCAATAATGGTATTAACCCCATCAATAGTTAAACTCGTTTCCGCTACATTGGTGGATAAAATAATTTTTGCGTTAGAGCTATGAAGGACAGCATGTTGTTCTTCTAGTGACAAACTCCCATGGAGACGAAAAACTTTCCGTGATTTTGGGAGTCGGGGGTTTGCGGTGAGAGATTCCTCGACACGCTGAATTTCACTCAGGCCCGGCAGGAATACCAACAAATGCCTGTCACTTTCCATGGAGCTTAGGGCTTCAAAGACCTTGGTCACCACGCGATCAATAAAAGTTCGATCCGTGTTTAGCAGTTGCGATTGTTGGTCATAAATTACTTCCACCGGAAAAGTTCGCCCCGGGACTTGAATGACTTGTGCGGGCTCGAGGTATCGTGCCAAGGGTTCTGCATCAATGGTTGCAGACATCATAATAATTTTTAAATCCGGACGATTGAGTTGTTGTAGCTCGCGCACTGCTGCCAATCCTACATCGGAGTATAGGTTGCGTTCATGAAACTCATCGAGAATGATAATGCCATAGTCGCTCAAGTCGGGATCTTTCAGCAACTCCCGCATTAATAGAGCTTCGGTGACTACGATGATTCGTGACTCCGTCGAAGTACAATCTTCAAATCTCACCCGATAGCCGATTTGGCGGCCTAGAATCCAGTTGTTCTCCTCTGCCATTCGTTCGGCAGAGGCTCTGGCTGCAATACGACGAGGCTGCAGCATGAGAATTTTTTTTGAAGTGGACGCTAACAGGGCGGGAGGCACGCGTGTCGTTTTGCCGGCACCGGGGGCTGCCACAATAACTAAGTTTTGTTTGCTCTGAAACGAGACTTGAATTTCTCTAAGGTAGTCATCGATTGGAAGCTTAGTGCTCAATGGGATTCCCTATCAAAAAAATGGGCCGTGTCGCTAAAAAATGACTCATTGTAATTAGTCATACGTTTCATATTTAACCCTCAGAGACTGTTTAACCTGAATGATTAAATACTTAAACGAACCAAAATTCAACTTGAAAACATATTGTCCGTGCCAAATTAAAAAAGTCCACGGCTCGAAGAAATCACGAATTTATCCGACAATGAATGTACTATTTTGCGGTAGCGGTGGAGTTTTGTTGGGCAACTACAACAAACAGTGTATCGATGATTTCCTTATCTTGCATTAACTCATTGAGCAGATCTTGCAACTTTTGGAGCGAACTCTCGAGGATGACCCTTTGATAACCGGATAGAGAATTGATAGATTGCTCGTCACGTCCAAACCAAAATTGCTGTCGTAACCCCGTAATGTATGAACTCACAATCAAGGCCTTTTGCCGGAACTCTTTATAATTAGGAGGGAACGAAATATAATGGCCAGGTTCTGTCGTTGCAGTTTCTTTTTGAGAAGATCGCTCTTTCTTCACTTCGATAGAATTAATTATATTGATGAGCTCTTGAAAAGCATTAAGTATTCCTGTTTGAAATTTTAAATGTTTGGCTTCTCCGAAATTGTTTGGGCCAAAGTCTTCTTTTGAAAATAGATCTGGGTATTTGTTTTTGAACTCGGCGAAGGTAAATTGGTCTCCCTCGGTAAGTTCATAATAGAGATTCCCTAGGCGTAATTTGCGATCACCATTGATTGGCATGCCAATTACTTTGTCGGTAATGTCAGCTATAGCTTCCCTAAATTGAGGGATTTTTGTTTTATTTTTGAGATTTTTGGCATTCAAATAAATCTCGCCAACGAGATGAAGATAAAACTTAAATTCCTGCCTGAGATTAGCTCCAATCCCTTGTTTGAATCCTGTAAAATTTGTTGTCGAATCCTGGGTGGATTGAAACTGCTGAATAAATTCAGACATAACGCCTTTGTACTGTTCTTCGAAAATAGGGAGTTTGGCATTGACGGCGGTATTGTAATGGTTTTGCCACCAATCTGAAAACGCAAACTCTTGTTCACCCGATTGGTTGTTTGATATGAGGTATGTCGTATTTACGCGTTTGCGAATATAGTCCAAGACATTACTGAAAGCTTTTAAACCATTGTTTGTGGGGATACGTATCTCTTCCGTGTAGATTCTTTCTGGGTCCATCCATGATTGCCATCGAAGCAGATCAAAACCAGCTAAGGAACGAACACTGTCCAACATACCAGGAGCATTGGAAAGTAGACTTGAAAGGGCCTTTTCGGGCAGGCTACCAAATTGGCTCCAATTTGGGCAAATGCTGCTGACATCATCGGAAGCAATGGTAATTTTCGGAGCAATAGGGATTAGCGTGAAACCCGTTTGTTCAATGAAAACAGGGTCACCGTTTTCAATGGCTTTTCCGCAAACCATTTGCATCAGGACATGATCAATTTTTTGGGGGGTAAAATATTGGCCAGTCGCGCGTGGCAAGGTGAGGCTTGGTTTTGCCTGCCCTAAGATTAAGTCAAGATTTCTCACAAAGCCAACCCCGGGCTCGAAATATGGTTTCGCGTTTTGGCCCACTTTAGTTTTAAGAGAAGCCAATAATTTTGAGTAGTCTTCCGAGGAGACCATGGTTTTAAATTGATTGGTTATTTCATCCATTCGACTAATTTCAAGGTTGAGTATTTCGACTCCCATTGCTAGTAAATTAACCCTCTGTTTTTCAAGTTCTTGAGGAGATCCTATGGCCTTTGTTAGCCATTTCGCCATGGCCCTCATTCGCTGGTACTTTGGATGAGGAAGGTTGTGCAGAGCCTCATTGCTTGTTAAAAGATTATTCAGTGATGGTACTAGGCAATTAGCATTGGCTGAGCATTCAGTTCCTTTAACCAAGGCCTTAATGTCGTCTACGCTAAGTCTAAATAAGTTCCTAATGGTCGCGATCATCGCAAATTCTTGATCTGAAAGTGTAAATTGAACTTGTTTTTCTTCTTCTAAATTCAGTAATTTTCGCCAAAAAGAAGAATGTTCGCTAGAGGTATCTTGAGTACCATTTTGAAGTTTTTCAATGGAGACAGTGAGGTTTTGTGCATTTAATTCAATCTTCTCGCCGATTGTTTCTAGTAGCTCCATCTGTTCCTTTAGCTCGCTGTTATCGAATTTCGATAACACTTTTGTTTTAATTGGCCAGGAGTCTTTGCCATTCACACCATAAAGTGGCCAAATGCGATCAAGGAGCGATGTGGTTGTAGGTAAACCTGGAGTCTTAGTCTGCTGTTCCTGGTAGAGTACATTCAATATTCCAAAATACGAGTCACGAATGTAATTGACCCTTTCGAAAAAGGTCTCAAGGTATTGCTGCCAAGCAGAAAAGGTACTCTTAAATTCTCCAATTTGTGCACTACGAAAAATTCGATTTGCTCGTGAAAAATCATTGAGGGCTTTTAAAAAACGATCTCTTTCAATGCATTGGTTTTTCAGTTTTTCGTCGGTAGGAAAATTGGCAAAATTGTCACACTCTCCAATTCGCGACATCCATTTACGGTCTCTGAGGATAAGGTATTCAGCCATAAAGTCCGCCAGCGCCATTCCCGCCATAGGTGTTTGGGTCAGGACCCAAACACTATTTAAGAAACTTCGATAGGTTTCTGTTTGTTTGAGGAGCGGGCTAACAGTTACGAAAGCCGTGAGTCCCAGAAAAGTAATGGAAGCCCCACCAACAAGTGCTGGTACTAAACGAAGGCGAGCACCCCAAACTGCCGCCTTTCCGCCATAACGTGCCAGTAAGGCCGACTTTGCTGCCAATATTCTCTTTAATCGTTTAGAGGTGGTTTCTAAAGGTTGTGTGACTTTAGCCAAACTGGCAAGCACTGGTAGTGCGATTATATTTGAAACAACTAAGTCGACTGCTAAAACCGATAACTGTGAGAATAATCGACTGGGTGCCCATTCGATATAACACTTATCTAAACTTCGAAGTGCATCACTACGGTCTATTTTAATTCTTTTTAGACTAAACAGAGCATATTCTCGGCAGTTTTTGTCTTGAGTCATTCGGTATATGGAATCAAAAATTTCACTACCAAGCAGACCTAGGCTAAGGCCAACATTGGTAAATACAAAAGTGCGGAGTAAAAAATTTCGTTGTTCAAGTGTGTTGAGATGGGCATGGGCCTCTCGCAAGGGTTTATTCTCAAGGCCCTTCGCAAACTCGAAAGTCTGATTTGTCAATATGTTATTAAGTCTCATGCTAGTAGCATGATTAAGACCAATAAAGAGTGAAAATCCAATCGTACTGACGATATTGTTAGGATCTGTTAAATCTAATGAAGAAAGAGTGTTGCTGACATCTAGGGGAGTTGTTGCCATTTTGCCATCGGACCCCTTGGCAATAAGATATTGTGAGAAGGTTTGCGCCAGCGCCAAGCTAATCATTGCAAAGGGGAGATCTGCGGTCATAGCTTTAGCAGCACTTTTGTTTTGACCCTCGGCATTTGCGTAGGCGGATCGGTATTGTTCGATAAAAGTGGATGGCTGAAAGTTTTTGTCGGAATGTGGAAGAACGCTGATGCTCTGATTGGATTCAGTATCGACATAGTTAATGGAACTATAGCCATTAGGGGCCGCACCGAGGTTGGGTGAAAGCGCAATCACAAATAAAGCGAAAAGACCGCCTGCAACTTTGGGCATGTAGGCAAGATTATTTAGATGAACATGGTTCAAAGTTAACACTGATTCCTCCTAGAAAATTGTTAAGCAATGTCTATGCCGTCGATCTGGCAATTAAAATGACGGTGCTTAAGAAAATGGGTAAATAAATCTAATGTACCAAAGTATTGCAACGTATTGAAGTTTGACAGCTGCAAATCAATTAAGCGTACTCGCTGAGTGTCTGCCATAGGCCACCTCAGAATGAATAAATCAATGATATTAACTTACAGTGGAGTTTTGCAAATTGGCATCAAAATAGCAGAACACAATTGTAGGTTAGTAAGGTTACTTTAATTAAGAGAATTTAAATAGGAGTAAAATATGAGACGCCAAATTACATGGACTATCGCTTTGTTTACATTAGCAGGTTCTTTTGCATTTGCAAAAGTACTGATCAAAGGTAAGGGGTTCAAAAACGCACGAGAAAAGAGTGTATTAATAAGGGAAGGGATTGAGGAAATGAGTGCTCCGTCTTCTCACGGAGAGAAAATCATGCAAGAAATGGGAATTGACCCGTATAAGGGAACCATTGATTATGTTGATTTCATCAAGCCGGAGGGCATCTATGCAAGATTAAATAGCCCCGTTCATCAGTTCGTAAAAAATGAACCGACACTTTTCTTTCCAATAACGGCTGAGAACTATAATCAGTTGCCATCTGTCTTAAAGGAAAAACTCGGCGAACTTGACTGGACAGGAGCAGCGTATAACGAAGAATATTTTAAGGCCAATATTGGTGGCGGCATTGCAATTCAATATGCGGTTAAAGATAAAATGCTTGTCCGTGACTTGTATGTAACATCTGCAGATGTGATGAAGAGAATATACACAGCGGTTCCGTTGACTGAGGTTGCTGATAAGAATCCTAATTTGATTAGGAACCTCAATGCTAATGATCCAGAAATCGCCAAGATGGTTGATGCACACCCTGAACAATTTATCGGCGGAATTAAAGAAGCTCCGGTGGAATTTCATAAGATGAGCGAAATTGGATTTGACGTCGAGCAAAGAGTTGCTATCCGACCGCCATGGGCCGCAATAGGAAAAGTTGAGGATGAGCAAGTTAAACCAGCCGGAAAGGATGCTTTTTTGGCGATTTTGCGCAATAAGGATGGATCGCTGAAAGAAACATATATGGTGCAAATGGAAGACAATGGCTTGCCCGTTGATTATGTACCAGTCTCCCAAAAATAGTTGATAGCTTTCAATTTTTTTGAATTTACACCCCAAGGTTTGCCCTTGGGGTTATTCTTTTGTCTAGCTGTCTTGAATTCTGGTATTTTTTCAGTAAAATCAATTAACCAATGAGAATTAGACGAGCGAATGGATTGCTCGCAGATAAGGGGTCAAATGGACGACCGCGTGTTTAACAAACTTTGGCTATTGATACTCGGCCTTCTGGTTTCTTGCGCTCACACTTCACTAAATAAAAAACAGTTACCAGAAGCTCTAACTGCTGATTTGGAGACTTCAGAGCAGTTAGTGTGGGTGCAGCCTCCTCAGCATGGGGTGCAGACGCGTGTACAAAGGTTTGAAAAAAAGGGCACAGACTGGGTTTTAGTGCCTGGAGAGTTTTCGGCGGTTGTTGGCAAAAAAGGATTGGCAAAATTAGGTGAAAAATTGGAAGGGGATTTAAAGACTCCACAGGGATTATTTAGTTTGCAGCGGGCCTTTGGGCGGGCGCCAGCCGCACATACACGATTAGCCTACGAGCAAGTCACCTCTGACTATAAGTGGGTCGATGATCCCCAAGCCCCGGATTACAATCAGCTGGTGCGGGGCTCAACCAATGCCACCAGTTATGAACGCTTATTGAGAGGCGATGAACTCTACGATCTCTTTCTTGTGCTGGAATACAATACGGCTCCCATTGAAAAAGGCAAGGGGAGTGCCATCTTCATGCATTTATGGAAAAATGATACCGATGGTACCGCAGGTTGTGTGGCTCTCAAGCGCGAAGATCTCAAGCAAGTGGCAGGATGGCTCGATCCTGCGAAAAATCCTAAAATTCTGATCGGGGATCCCAAATCATTTTTTGGGTCTGTCCTCAGAGACTAGCGCCGCCGGGAAGTGTGCAATCTTGGGCGTGCATGACGATTCTCCGATTTTTCAGAAGAAGCGGTTGCCTGGCCATAAATCAAAAGAATAAACTCCGCCTTCTCTATGTTTCGCCCTTTGAGCGTCTGCAGAAGGTGGGCCGCACTTCCTTCTAAGGTCAACTCATCCTCTTGAGTTAGGTTCAGGCCGAGCAGAATCTTTCGCGGGCCCAATTGATTTTCGAGTTCGCTTAGCAACTTAATGAGACGATAGGGAGTATCCATTAGGACGAGGGGCTCTTTGCTCAATAAAAGCTGTTTAAGGCGACGCTGTCTGATTTCATTGTCGGCGGGTAAAAAGCCAGCAAAATAAAATTGCGTCACTTTTTCAGAAACCATGCTAAGAAGAGTCATCAAACTGGAAGCCCCTGGTACCGATAGCACGGGAATTTTCAGTTTCCGACATTGATGCACCAACTGATATCCAGGATCGTAAAAAGAAGGTGTGCCGCAATCAGAAATCAGCGCGACTTTTTTTTGTTTGCAGAGTTCTGCGAGCTCCATGACATCCGAATCAGTAGAGTGCTCATTCAATAAATAGAGTTCTTTGCTAGGAATATTTAACTTTTTCAGAAGTGTCGAAGCAATACGACGCTCTTCACCAATAACGACCTCAGCTTCTTGCAGAACTTCAAGAGCACGAAGGCTGATATCTTTAGGGTGGCCAATGGGTGTTGCGACAATCGAGAGCATTGGATCTAATTGCTAGCAACGTTGCGCGGAAGCGGAGGCAATTGGCTCAGTCGTTGAGATGAGTGTGCTTCAAAGTCAGCCAGCAAATCCGAAGGTATACTTTCGCTCGCTGGCAATTCCACTTTCAGAGGGTCGACGTAATGATTGCTCTGATAAAATTCAAAATGCAAATGGGGTCCTGTCGACAACCCCGTGGAACCGACATATCCAATCACCTGGCCTTGCTTTACGTTCGCTCCGGCATGAATTTTAGAGGCAAAGCCGCTTAAATGCAGGTAACGAGTTTTATAAGTTCCTCCATGGGAAAGCGAAATTGTTTTACCGCCGCCAGTGGTGTAATGAGCTTCTAAAACCACACCATCGCCGAGCGCACGAACCGGGGTCCCTTTGGGAGCCGCGTAGTCCACACCAAGGTGGGGTCTAAAGATTTTTAGTTTAGGATGAAAGCGTCGCATGCTGAAACCTGATGAGATGCGCGCGAATTCTATCGGTGACCGCAGAAAACTTTTAGAGAGTGACTTACCTTCAACGTCAAAATAACCGCTCAGACGGCCGGGCTTTTCATAATAGATGGCACTGTAGCTCGTGGTGTTATTAAGATATTCGGCGGCAAGAATGCGCCCCCAACCCACAACTCGACCATTCACTAATTGCTGTTCTACCGTTAAGCGCCAAGAATCGTTTTCAGTAACTTGTCGTGAAAAATCGAGCTCCCAGCCAAAGATCTCGGTGAGTTGCGCAATTAGTTGCGGACTCATTTTAGCAAGGCGGGCAGATTCCCAGAGTGAGTTTTGCACAGTGCCAACAAAACTGACGAGTTGAACTTCTACTTTATGTTCATTTTTTTGAACGGCCCACTGAGTATTCTGATTCAAAATAAACTTGAGGGTTTTTGTGGGTGAGAGTTGAAACTCAATGCCACCCCAACTAACGACTGGGTTGTCCGCATAAATTAAACGATAATGAAGACCGCGTGGTAATCGCGACAGATCAAAATAAGGCTTTGAAAGTTTCAAAATCTCTTGCACGTCTTTTCCCGTAAAGCCCTGACTCAAAAGTTCTGAATATAAAGTTGCGTTCTTTTCAATGGTAAAGGGGTAATCGTAGGCTTGAGATTCGGTATCAGGATCTTGAGGCTGGTGATAGCTCTGTGGAGCCTGTGCCTTGAGGCATGTAAGGCCAACAAAAAGAACTAGTAGTCCCCAAAGATATGACTGATTTGTCGAAAGTTTCTGATTCAAAATTTAATCCCTTTCGTTTTCGATCTTGTGTTCACTAAACAAGACCTAATTATATGGTGGCCATCCGTGTATTACGGCTCAAGATATCAGGGGTCTGAAATAGACTCACCAAAAGTTCACGAAGAGTTATCGTACAAAACAAACTTGGCTCGAGTCCAATCCTTATTTTTAAAGAAAATTTATCAAATTGAGATAGATTCATTTTACGAATTTGTCTATAATTGAAGTTTCTTTTGGTATTGATAGTAATTTTGTAAAAGGATTGGGCATGAAAAAATGGAGGACCATCGAGTCGCAAGTGCTCTTTCAGTCAAGCTATGCGCGGTTTCGCAAGGAAGTCTGTGAGATTGAAGTCGGGCGAATTATGCCAAGTTATTACATTTTAGATGTTCGAGACTGGGTGAACGTTGTGGCTATCACTCGAGAGGGAAAAATCATTCTCGTGCGCCAATATCGGCACGCCGCGAAAAACATTACAATCGAAATTCCTGGTGGTGCTATTGATAAAAATGGCGAGAGCCCAGAGGAAGCAGCTCGACGTGAGTTGCTTGAGGAAACTGGCTTTGAAGCTGGTCGCCAAATTTTTGAGTCAAGGCATTTTCCCAACCCGGCATTGCAGAGCAATCAATTATGGACCTATATTTTTATAGACTGCGTAAAAAAAGCAGAACCCAATTGGGATGAGTTTGAAGAGCTGGAAATCGATTTGGTGAGTTTTAACGAGTTGAAAGAAAAAGTTCATGGCGGTCAAATCAGTCATTCTTTGATTCTTGCATCGTTGTTTCTAGCTTGGCCAATTGTGGAAGAAAAACTGTCAATTAAATAAAAATTGTTTGATTTTGGGTAATATCAAGGAACTCTGAAACCTTTGCGATGGGAATCAATTTTTATTTTTGAATGAGCATTGAGTGCATTGAGACCGAAAAATGACTAAATAGGACTCAAAGGCTCCCAACTGAGAGTTGATGGTCATAGAATTTGCAGATAATCCCCCTCTATAAATCCCAAAATCTGCATAATAAAATGCCCTAAAGCGTCATTGCGCGGTAAAACCGAAAAAAAAACAGACGCCTACTTGGAAGAAATACCAAACTTTGCTAAGCCTCCTGTGCCTTCAGGGTTTTTCAATAAAATGTAGCCAATATCATGTTCAGTTGTTTCGTTGACTGTGGCGGCAAGAAGAAGGCGCGGTGCCCCACTCCCTGTGGGGCGCAAAAGCCGCCGACGCAGCCAACGAAAGGTAACGGAACAAACGGGATGATATTAAAGGAGTTTTCAATGGGTCGTCTGATAATAGCCTGTTTGATCGCACTCGGTGTTTGTTCTTGCACTAAAAAACGAGCTGAAATAGGGACCGAACAGAACCCGGTTAAACTTTTTTTCGTCCCTTCTGTGGATGTGAAGGTTCTTGAAGACTCCTCTAAAAAGACCAAAGAGTATCTTGAAAAAGAAACGGGATATAAATTTGAAGTTTCCATTCCACAGAGCTATGTGGCGGTTGTAGAGGCCTTTGGAACGGAACGCGCCGATGTCGCTGCCCTCAATACTTATGGTTACTACCTGGCTCATACGAAGTATAAAGCAGAAGCAAAATTGACTGTCCTTCGCCACGGTAGCAATACCTACCAATCTCAATTTATCGTTAAAGCAGGAAGTCCTATTAAGTCTTTAGCTGATTTTAAAGGCAAGAAAATCGCGTTTGTCGACCCCGCCTCAGCTTCAGGCTATTTGCTCCCACTTAAAATGTTGCGCGATAAGGGAATTGAGCCCGCTGAATCAGTTTTTGCCATGAAACACGACAATGTGGTCTCCATGGTTTACAACGGTCAGGTTGATGGGGGCGCCACATTTCACACTCCCGCACATGATGGTGAAATTGAAGATGCACGACGCTTAGTTAAAACTCAATACCCAGATGTGGAGCAAAAAGTTCAGATCATCCAGCTGTCTGATCCAATCCCGAATGACCCGATTGTTTTCCGTGCAAACCTCCCAGTTGAGATGAAAACCAAAATCGCAGAGGCCTTTTTGAAGTTTGTAAAAACTGATGAAGGAAAAGCGGCATTTAAAGCAATTTATGGAGTGGACGATTTTAAAACTGCAAGTGATGCAGATTACGATTCTGTTCTTTCCCTCGGTAAAATTGCAGAAGAAGTGATGAAAAAATAATGAGTTCAAAGATCATCTTGTCAGTCAAAAATTTAGTGAAGACGTATCCTAACGGAGTGCAAGCTCTGAAAGGGGTCAGCTTTGATGTGCGTGAAGGCGAATTTTTGGTCATCATCGGCTTATCAGGGTCGGGAAAATCAACACTTTTGCGTTGTTTAAACCGCCTCCATGATCCAACTTCAGGTTCAGTGATATTTGATGGATCAGTGGATATTGCGAAAGTAAAAGGACATGCCATTCGAGACATTCGTCGTCAGATTGGAATGATCTTTCAGCATTTTAATTTAGTTCCTCGATTCACCGTTTTAAAGAATGTATTGCTGGGGCGGCTTGCATATACTCCTGCCTGGAAAAGCATTTTAGGTTTATTCTCGGATCAAGATCGTAAAAAGGCCCTTGAACATTTATCATTGGTAGGAATTGCTGATAAAGCCCATCTGCGAGCTGATAATCTCTCCGGCGGCCAACAGCAGCGGGTCGCAATTGCGCGAACCTTGTCGCAAAATCCAAAAGTGATCTTGGCTGACGAACCGGTTGCAAGTTTGGATCCCGCAACTTGCCATACTGTAATGGAATACTTAAAGAAAGTGAATGAAGAGCTTGGAATTACTATTGTATGTAATCTTCATTTTCTGAGCTTGGTTCGACAGTATGCCACTCGCGTGGTTGCCTTGAAAGGCGGCGAAATTATTTATGAAGGTTCGCCCCATGAAATAGACGAGCAGTGGTTTGAAAGAATTTATGGCGAAGGCGCCAAAGAAGTACATATTAATTAAGGGGATGGGTTGTGGATCAATATCGTTTTCGCCGTTTACTGTTTGATTCGTTGAATTTCTCCTTTGTAGTGATGGTACTTTTATTTTTAATCCAAAGCCCTGCTGAAGAACAAATCATCGCTAAAATGCCGATGTATGCCGGGATGTCCCTTGGGCTATTGATTGTGGGAATTATTTTGAGTGAGGTCCTTTTGAAAAAAGGATGCCGTACTTTAGGCGAAATTGTCTTTGCGCCGCCATCGCGAAAACATAAGGGAACGCCTCAGCCTTTGTTCGGTTCTCTGTGGGGAAGTCAATTATTGGTCTCACTTTTAATTACCCTGTGGGTTGGTGTTCTCGTAACTAAAACTAATTTATGGGAAGTTCTTGATGAGAGAGGGATCGAAGGGGCCTTAAATCTTTTTGCAGCCCTCTTTGATCCAAATTGGAAAATCTTGCCTCAGGCCATTCTCAATGTGGTTGTCACCATCTTTATGGCTTTTATTGCGACAGCCTTTGCAATTCCAATTGCTTTCGTGTTGAGCTTTTTGTGTGCCAAAAACATCATGAAGCATCCTGCGGCGGTTGGTGTTTATTTCTTTTTGAGAACATTGTTGAATTTCACTCGATCCATTGAAGCTTTGATTTGGGCGATTATATTCTCGGTTTGGGTTGGTATTGGACCATTTGCGGGAATGTTAGCTTTGATGATTCACTCGGTAGCATCATTAGCTAAACAGTATTCTGAAATGGTAGAATCAGTGAGTGAAGGCCCTATTGAAGGGGTGCTTTCAACAGGTGCCGGTTTTTTTCAGACGATTTGGTTTGCAATCGTACCACAGGTAATTTTGCCTTACATTTCGTTTACGGTATATCGCTGGGATACTAACGTTCGCATGGCCACCATAATTGGCTTTGTGGGCGGCGGTGGTATTGGTACTATGCTCTTAAAATATCAAGGGCAGGCTATGTGGAACGAAGTCGGCACAATCGTTATCGTGATCGCGGTGGTTGTTTGGGCTATGGACCAGGCGTCTGCCTTAATTCGCGACGCCCTCAAGTAATACCATTTACTAAATAGAAGCTGTTTGTAGGTAGATTCTGGGGACTGTAGGTAGATTTTGCTGAAAAAGAGCCAAATTCAAGGCGCCAAGCTTCAGATCGAACCAGGCGTAGTAGGGCGGGGTTTCCCCTCTGTGAAGGGGTGCCCACGTTGAGTGAGA
>CAZYOE010000082.1:0-20881 GCA_964648725.1 uncultured Pseudobdellovibrionaceae bacterium
TTGCCACTTAAAAAGTAACACTTTTTGCGTCACCCCACTCAAAGTTAGAGACCCGCTCAATTAAAAGAATTGGTAAAAAAACAGTAATATCAATTATAGTATAGGAACATCTAGGACCCCATCCTGGACTCCGTCGTGAAGGTTGTAAGCTAGAGTTCATCTCGGAGATCCAAAAAATGAATTGAAGAAAGAATTTGATGATTATTGGAGTAAATAAGAATAAGTTTGAACTTGAACGCCTATCCGAAAGAATAAAAATGATGAAGATATTTCTTTTTTCCGCACTCTTGGTTAAATGTATTTTTCAATCGTCTCTCGTTTATGCACTACCTGATCGTTTCACTATTAGTGGTTCAAATACAATAAGAGGTGATTATCAAGGATGGATTAATATTTGGCCCAATAATCAGGTTCAAAGGGTGATTCAATATAATTCATTTACTTTTGAAAAAAATAAAGTGCAAGAAGCTTGGTTAGGGCAAAGAAATTCCAACGGCAAGATTGTCTTTGAAACTTCAATGGCTCATTTTATTTTTGGAGTCAATGACCAACAAATTTTGGAGCCCACCGCATTTACTATAGGTCGAATTGAGATTTCACCATCGAAGAGAAGTATAAGTTTCAAAAACTCGGACGGTTCGACATCGACAGAAACTCTTGAACCAAGTTTGGCACCAATCCCCCCGACTTTTCAATTGGACTTTAACACACGATTACGAGATGTTTACAGTTCCACTCCCATTTATGTTAAGGCTGCCATTGGCATTGCAAAAGCGAAGCTCAAGTGGGATTCGGATCCAAAGGTTCAGGAACTCAAAGCCCGAAGTCATTGTGTTAAGTCGAAAATTTCTGGGGAACCTCGAGCCCAGTCTTATGAAGACTTCACTGATCTAAAGTATTACCCGGTCAATTCTGATATTGTTCGAGCCTACAATGCTCCGGCCACAAACTTCGCCCTTGCTGAGGGCCTTTACCGCAAGGCCGCTTTTTCGAAGACTCTGAAAGAAAAAGTCGAACTTGCAGATAAGTCTATGGAGGGCCGATTTATAAACCAATGGGGAATGAACTCCCATTTAGTTTTTAATCCTGATGGCTCTTTTTTTCGTTTTCATGATCATGACTCAGCGCTATGGACTGGGGAGTATATCGCCTATTTATCTGAACAATATCTTAAGAGTAAAGATTCATCGCTCCTCGAAAAGATCAAAAAGTCGGCGACTGGGTTAATGATGCTTGTTGAAGTGTTTGAGGGCACCCAAGAATTTGGTCGGACCATTGAAGACTATGGACCTGGTGAAACTCTAACACCAGAGTGGCAAATTTTTAATCTTGCAGGAAAGTCGATCAAAGTAAAAAAAGGAGGCAACAACGACATGTACAAGGGCTTGCTCCTTGGTCTGATATCGGCAAGCCTCAGCGTACCTAAAAATGATTTAGTGTTTCACCTAAGACTTCAGAAGGTCGCAAAGCTAATTTTAAATCTCAAGGTGCAAACCAAATCCAATTCAACGAAGCTATTATCCTACGGTCTAGCTGCTCTTGAAATTAGTAAAACGGACTACAAAGACAAATTCGTAAGCTTTTTTAAAAACTTCGCCACTCAAATTTATCGAATTTACGACGGCGTCTTTTATTGGAATGGTACGTCTGATTATAGTGGTGTCAATCTAGGAATTGTTGGACTATACTCAAGCCTTATTCTGGCAAGGACACTAAATACACCAGAAGTCATTAAAAGCATCGAAGAACAAACCTTAAAAAAGAAGAAAACTTTTGCCGATCTGAAACATTTTGAAGTTCTACTTCTTTTGAAAAAAATCCGAAAGTCTCATTTAGACAATTCTGAGCACCAATTCTTAGACGCTACCCTGGCAACAATCCCCTACCCAAGGCCTAGTTTGAGCATAAAGTATGACCATTCCTGGGAAGCTAATTTTTGTTTATCTCCGACTCCCTATCAGTTTTGGAAGGCCTATGGCTCAAAACCACAGATAGCCAATGAACATGTTTCGTCTCTCACTAATTATCCACTCTATACCGCGGCAGGAATTGACTCCAATTATGTCTTTAAGGATGCTTTTTTTAAATTTAAAGGGCAGATCGATGGCAATGTGCAAACATCCCCGATCGATATTTTATTTGCTTGGACACTTTATAGTTCAAATGAAATCGAGTGATACTATACCAAAGCATCCTCGCAATCCTGATGTTTATGGTCATTTCCAATAGTTAATGACAGAACACTATTGGGGAGATTAATGGTATAAGCGATGTCCTCTGTTAGTTATAATTTTCTAGGTAACCCGTCGAATCAAATTTAACACAATAATTTGAGTATTTGTCGCTCAAAGTAACACTCGTACCAACTGCCTTAGCGAGTGTGACGGGCTTTTTGACGATAAGACCTACCCTGATCAAACCATTTTCATGAAGGTTTAGCGGACAATACTTACTCTGACTAAAGTATAGATTTTGCCCAAACACATGAAAAACTGAATCACTAACACTATATCCAGGTTGCTTCTCGTCTATCAGCTTTCCGGACTCCAAGCGGAGAGACTGATATAAAGAAAATTTAGAAGGACTTATATTAATATAACGAACCCTTCCCGGTTCAAGACTATTTATACATACCTTTTGAAAATCACCGCTACTTTCAATTTGGAAAGTTCTACTGTAGCTGGTAAATCGTGTTCCTTTTGCAAACTGAATTTTGCACTCAGAATTCGTGACTACAATGTCGTCTGCCAACTGCCATGCATCCATCCACTTTGATTCATATGAAAAATGCACCTTACCCACTGCAAAATAGCACCCCATTGGGGTTAAAACTTGCTGCGGTTTTGACAAACTAAAATGGACAAGTACATTTTCGCCAAAGACCAATTGTTCCCAAGCTATCACACCATTGCCATCAAATTCCTGACCCCCGGTTTTTAGCTTTTGCTCGCCTGCCAATGTTCCTTCAATAATTATTCCAGACCTGAACTAAAACGTAAGAGTTTTGGCACTTTGGCCAGTAGCGGAAAGTTATTGCGCAATGGTTTTTACTTCATACTCTCTGCCAGAAAAGGTTGGACCTGCCAATTCCGTGCGGGACTCCATACTACTACAGGGTAGGTATAAATTTTCAGAAACTAAGGCTCCGATGACGATAGTGTATTTGCCGGTGGCACTGTCGACAATATCTTCTCTGATAACTTTTATAAAAGTTTGGTAGCAGGCGATATCAAAAGTCACAACCAAATCGGGAGGAAGTTTTGCTGATTCCATGTAATGTGAAAAGGGAATAATTCTAAATTGATAATAGGAACTCGTAGGAGGAGTCATTGAAATCACACTGGAGTCTCTGCGTGGCGAATTTGCACTAGTACCTCCGCCAGAAGCGCTGACAGTGTGAAACTGAAAAATCACCACGAGTGTACTTGCGAGTAAAAATAATTGACTTAATTTCATAAGATGCTCCTTGAACCGAATAAATTCGGTTGATTAATAGGGAATGTTCCTAATTGGTCGTAGAATTGGTTTAGATGGAGCAAGATTTGATTGCAAGAGATTTGCTCTCATTATATGACGTAAAAAGTGAGAAAAACTCTCGAAACGAGCGAAGATCAGGGGTTCAGAGTCGATGGATATTTATGAGGCAAAAAGCTTAGTTGAGTTTCTCAAAACTCAAATGAAAGCGGCAGGTTCTAATTCTAAAAAGCGCGGCGGTGTAAAGCTTCTTGCAGAAAGTCTTGGGTGTCACCCTACTTTTGTCTCTCAGGTCATCCATGAAAAGGCCTTTTTGAATCATGATCAGGCCTTCCTTTGCTGCAAATATTTTCGCCTGAATGAAGACGAAACCGAATTTTTTATGGCGCGTTTAAATTTCGAGCGTGCCGGATCCAGAGAAGCAAAAAAATATTTTCAATCAATACTGGATAATAAACTAAGGGACCGCCGTATTTTTTATAAGAGGGTTGGGCTATCGAGCTCATTAGAAGAGGGTGATGAATACAAATATTTTAGCCAGTGGATTATACCCGTCGTTCATGCGGCCTTACAATTACCCAATGGACAAACCAAAGAAAAACTTGCCACCTTACTTCGACTCAAAGAGAGCGATATTCTCAGTGCTCTAAGGGTTTTAAGAAATGTCAATTTGGTGAAAGAGAAAAATGGTATTTGGAAAGTGGAAACAGAATCTCTTCATATTCCTTCAAAGTCCTTAGCTGCTTCAAATTTTCACGTCCAGTGGCGACTGAAAACCGCAGCTAAATTGACCGAGACGGAGCGAACTAATAGTGACTCCCATTATTCTTCTTTATTTGCGATATCAGAAGAAACGGCAGAAAAAATTCGCGATATACTTCTTCAGCAAATGCAAAAAGCCCGAAAGAGCATGGTAGAGTCTGCAAATCCATCCCGACTGTATGCTCTACTGATAGACTTTTATCCGATCACCGATCCATTAGGGTCGTAGTTTGATTGTAACAGACTAGTTACGTTTGAATTTAAGATCGACGAAAGGGCTAAACGATTTTAGTCTAGATGGACAACCAGACAGCCTTCGTTGGTCTTGCCATTAGGAAGCTTTTCGTAGGACCATTGGTAGCCAGCCAGCTTTAAATATTTGATAGCGACCTGTCTCACAGCGCCCGTACCCTTCCCTGTCAAGATTCGCACCTTCTTTAGATTGGTTTTTGCAACTCGAACTAACAATTTATCAATGGCGGCTTCAACGTCATTGGTACTATAACCATGCAAATCTAACGTGGACATTTTTTTCCTTTCTAACAGGACCAAATCATCACATCACTTTGGCAATTCAGCAAGGCCTAGCTGTTGGTCCTCTTGATAAAACCCGTGAATTTACTGATTAATATCAATATTATGAGGCAGTTATTATTGATTCTTCTTTTCTTTGGAGTCATAAGCGGGGGCACCTATGTTGGTTTGGAGTGGGTGCAAAAGCAAGCCTATGTCGTTTTTGCTCGTCAGTACGTTCAAGAAGTGAGTGATCTAAGTTAATTATGGAGCAGTCAAAGTGGGTACCCACAAGGGCGTCATTGGCTCGCTGATCTGTATTATCAAAGGCGATGGCAACTCCTAACCAATTGGGCGCAAGTTCTCGTCGATTTCCAAAGTCTGAATTAAAGAAATCAAATCGATTGATCAATATTGTGGCCGAGCCACTTCGACTTCTGAAGGTATTGGCGGAGGAAAATCAGAGAATGGTGAGGCTGGTGATTCAGCGATTGCCCCAGCTGGAAATTATCTTTCAGGCGCAGATGGAACAAGACTCAAATACCTTTTGTTTGACACATAAAACCATGCAGGATCGTCAAAGTATTTTAGAGCAAATGAAGGAACGATGTATGGATCCTGTGAACTCAAAATTGCCAATGTGTCAGCAGGGTGCTACCTATTTTCAAGCAGAACTCGTGCAACTACAGAAACTTGATCAATGGAATATCGATAAGCTCAAACAACGATGGCCTCAATGGCGTGAGCCCGCATGCGCACAATAATGAAGAAGACGGTCCTCCACGACACCGTAACTCCTCAAACAAGCGGTGCTCGCCTTCGGCTCCGCTCCGAGCTCGGATTTCCGCTGTCGTGGAGGACCGTCTTCTTCATTCGGGCTGGTCAGTTACAATTCTTTTTGTTTTCGCTCTTCTTTGTTGTGCAAATTATTTTTGATCAACCTGTTGAGGTCTTGGAAATGCACATTTCGGGGCGACGTCAAGCCAATACCAAGATACTTAAGAATGCCCTTGATTTTTATGATGAGGCCATTCGTTCACCTAAGTCGGTGAAATTAAGTGAAAATGGAGAAATGGTATTTGTTAATGCCCTTGAAGGAATGAAAACGCTGATTTATGACCATTCCCGGTGAGAAACGATATTTTATTAACCAAGACCTTTGGGATCAACTCGATAATGACAATAGGGCAGGACTTTTGCTGCATGAATTTATTTATCGTGAACTAAGAACGCCGACGTCAGTAAAAGTTCGATGTTATAATTCTATTATATCTTCGAATTTATTGAATCAAATATCACTCACTGAAATTATTCAGATTCACCTCAACGCCGGGTTAGACTCAATTGACATCAATGGAGTCCAAGTCAACATTCATTCGAAGACTGAATTCTACCCAAAAGGAAATCTAAAGTTGGCCTACCCTATTCCTGGTTCTCGATTTGAATACTTGGGTCAGAAACTCACCCTTTCATCCTATTTTGATATCGAGGATCCTCGAATCCCAAAAATCGAATTCCATGAAGCCGGAGGCCTTAAAGCGATTGCACCCGATCAATCTATTGAGCTACGAGTCGGTATGTTAGAATTAAGGGTTCATGGCTACCCAGAACATCCTATCACCTTTTGGGAAAATGGAATTCTTGAATCGGGCTATGTCCGAATGAGGGTAATCTATTTTGGCAGAATAAAAGTACCGACATCGAAATTGGCCTCGACCCCTACTCTGGCTCTCGACGGGGTGGTGTACTCCGATTTTACCCAAGTGGGGTTCTAGCCTATATGGAAAATGGAAAAGGACGGGTACTTGTCAATGGAAATTGGGTCACAGTTTACAGGGGATTTAGAGACAAAGGAATAGAGTTTTACGAAACTGGTAGCTTTAAAAGCGGCTATTTTAGTCTTCCGGTGGGTATAAACATTAAGGGCCAACTTATAAAAGTGGTAAATCAAACTTATTTTTTTGACAATGGCGCCCTTGCGTTCAGTCAACTCAGTGAAGACGCGAGCTTTGAGATTCAATCTCGCTCAATCAAGTTTCAAGCAAAACCAATGCCGATTGAATTCTATCCATCAGGGCAAATTCGCTGCGGCTACTTAAGCAACAAGGAACTGCTAAGTACAGTTCCCGACGGTCGACTCGTAGATTATTCTTACTCTGTTTATTTCAATAAAAATTGTTTAGTCGATCAAAATCTAAGATTTACTGATAAATATTTTTAATTGAACAATGAAAATCGAATTCTTTTAGGCTCCAAATGAGGTCGTAGATTTACTCGTCGCAAGTGTAAAATTCGTAACGATCATTTAAAGACTTCAAAATATGGTTATCACTGCTAGTGCGGTCGAACCCGTTGTGGTCAAAATAGCGTCTCACTCATTTATGCTTTAGGGCTTTAAAGTTCGTTCAAAGAAGTCCAATATTGTTTTCAATAAGTGAATTTGGTTACTTTTTCCAGTGAGACCGTGTTTTCCACCGGGATAGGTGACTGACTCATAAATAATCCCAGCCGCCTGAAGCTTCTTGAAGAGCAACGTTGAGTTCGTAAAAAGCACATTGTCATCGGACATTCCATGAATAATCATCAATCTCCCACTTTTGCCGAATGACAAATTAAGCGCGTTGGCCTGTTGATAAGTCGGTTTTTCGTCTTGGGGTTTTCCTAAATATCGTTCCGTGTAATGTGTATCATAAAGCGCAAAATCGGTGACGGGCGCTATTGCTAAATTCGAACGATACAAATTTTCAGTTTTACCCGCCAACATCAGTGACAAATATCCACCGTAACTCCATCCGTAAAACCCTACCCTGCTTTCATCGACATACCCCAGTGAGATTAAATGCTTTAATCCGGCAACCTGATCCTCGACCTCCACTGTTCCAAAACTGTGATAAAGAGCATCAGCAAACTTACGTCCCCTTCTTAAGGTTCCACGATTATCAAAGGAAGCCAGAACAAATCCTTGATTGACAAATATCTGGCTTGATAAGTCTTGCCAACGTTTGGTTACGACCTGACCCGTTGGGCCACCGTAACCTGTAATTACAAGCGGGTACTTTTGGCCTTTCTTAAAATTTCGAGGTTTATAAATCCGATAGTAAATCAATTCCCCTGACGAACCTGTAAACGAGCCAAATTCGGGAGCAATTAAGGTATCAATATAAGGAAATAAGGGATGTCCAGCGCGCATTTCATTTTGTGAAAGGTCACTGACTCTTTCACCATTGGCTTTGTTCAAAAAAACCCTCGGTGGAATTATATTGGATGAAAAGTTATCTAAAAAATTAGTGGCTGTTTTATTCATAGTGATTGTGTGCCAACCCTCTTCTCGAGTGAGTGGCTCCGGATCACCGGTTGCTTCAATACCAACACGGTAAAGGTGTTTCTCAAGGGGAGATTTTAGTGCGGCGGTAAAATAGATCCAGCCCGCTTGTTCGTCGACGCCATGAACTTCATCGACGTTCCAGAGTCCCTGGGTAAGGGGTTTTATTAAACGACCCTCACTGTTATAAAGATAGAGATGTTTAAATCCATTTCGCTCTGAGCCCCAAATAAATCGACCAGACTTTTCAAGAAAATGTAAATCCGTGTTCAAGTTAATCCAATGATCATTCGACTCGCGAAAAAGTTCTTTTTGTTTTTTGGTTTTGGGATCATATTCATAAATGAGTAACGTTTTCTGATCACGACTTTGAATCTGGTAAACTAATTTTTGAGTTGGAGTCCAGTCGACTCGAGCTAAGTAAAAGTCTGAACTTTCTCCGAGGGGTATCCAATGGATGTTACCTCGACCGTTCAAAGCCTCCGAAATCTTTACGACCCCAAGTTTGACCACCGCATTTGCACCACCCGCTTCGGGGTATCGCTCTTCATGAACTTTCACTGAATCAGCATCGACTTCATAACGCGAGACCAATTTAACTTTGCTTTCATCAACCTGAGTGAGAGCTATGTAGGATTCGTCTTTTGACCACCAGTAACCCGAAAATCGATCCATTTCTTCTTGGGCTACAAACTCGGCGACACCGTATGAGATGGTATTTTTTCCATCTTTAGTAAGAGCCAGTTCAGAGTTGTCATTTGGTTTACGAATATACAAATTTTGATTACGAACGTAAGAGATGAACTGATCGTGAGGCGAGAACTTGATGTCAATCGCCGCCCCTTTACTTCCGCCTAATGTTTTGATTAGCCCTTTATGAAAATAATAAAGCTCACCATGGTAGGGTATTACGATCTTGTCGCCCTCTTGAGACAAAACAAATTCGGTGATTCCTGAGTGAGTTATTCTCATTCGCTCAAGACGGGCTTTTTCTTGTTCCGATAAATTGTTGTTATTTAATTTCTTTGAATCCAGTAAGAGTCTGGGTTCACCAGTTTGCAAATCATACTCCCACAAATCCAGAACCTCAAAATCTTCAGGTTTGGGCCCTAAGAACATTAAGCGCTTTCCATCGCCTGAAAACCGAAGTCCACGTGGAACTTTTCCGGCCAACTCCGGGCTCGAGTAAAGTCGCTCGATGGTTAAGACTTCCTCTTTTGCCAGCGAGGGCACTTCAGTTAAGGCTAAAAAAAGAGCCATAAGACTACGCAACTTCATAAATTCCCTCTATTCTATGAGAATCTTAACTAATATTCTCATAAGGGTCAATTTTGAAGGCAGACTGTTGCAGACTGGATTGAATTAAATAAAATAACGGTGGCGTAAGAAATCTTGTGTAAATTCGAATAAAGCGAAGGGTTAAGAGTCAGGGCCCAACATGTTGTAAGGATGTTTTGCGAAACGATCTTAAACAAAAGGAACCCCGATGCTCAACGTAAGTTTGGATTTAGCTGAAGTTCGTGATTATGCAAAGATCCTTCCGAAGATGAAGGATAATATTTTTGAGATCATGAACTTGGACACGAAACGAATTGCCAAGGATTTTTTAGAAACCATCATGTTGGTCTTGAGAAGGTCTTTACTGAAGAATTTGTGAATGCGGAAGTGCAACGTTGCCAGGTTCATTTGGCTCGTAACGTTTTAACAAAGTGTCCTGTTAAAATCAAAGAAGATGTTGCTGATGATCTTCGTTCAATTTTCTACGCTTCAAGCAGGGTCAAGGCTATGAAGTTTTACAAAGAGTTCGAAGATCGTTGGGCCAAAGAAATCCCATCAGCATTTAAGTCGCTTGAGCAAAATATCGAATCAGCTCTGCGATTTTACAATTAACCCGCATAAGAATGGCTAAGCCTGCGAACGACAAACCCTATAGAAAGACTGAACTGAATAGTCTGAATAGTCCATTTTCACGCCCGTCCGCTGAAACATAATCCTTGTTTAGCAGCAATTTGTTGAAAACGCCCCATTCAAGGCACTCGAAAGCTCTTTGCAATCGGTTTTTGGCGGGAGCTGAGAGAGCCACTTTCCGCTTTATTTGTCTTAGTCATAAAACTCAAAATCTAAGGGCTATGACAAACTTTTCAGTGATGTTTTTCCATACGACAAGCTCAGCAATGAACAGAATTTTTTCGTCTTAGCCTGGTTCTATTTTAATAGTCGAAGTGCGACTTTTAACATTGAAGTTCTAGCCGATCCTAGTCTCAGGATAGAAAAAGAGGGGATTTTAGAGAATGCTCGATTATACTTGTGCAAAGAAATGTTGTTTTTAAGTATGGAGTTAAACCCTGATGAAGGCTATCCGATGCAGCTCGTAGAGAGATTAAATAGAGCGATTCGATTTTGTTCCGATCAAGTGTCCTCTAATGAAGGCCAATAATACGTCCGCATCAACTTAAGGTGTCCCTGGAAAAAGGATAAAATTCATTTCGCAGAAGCTAAATACGAATTGTTGCTATTGGCACGTACGCATACCCCACTAGTAGCTAGAGAGGGAAAAACAATGGGGTTGGAATTAATCAAGGTTCATCGAAAAACATTACAAGAACTAGACGCCTTCCATTGAAGTTAGATCCACTATGTTCAACCGAGCCATCAAAAACAGCCAACGCGCTGGGTTCGGCAAGGTAGATACCTAACTTTGTATCCTCAATTTGGAAAATTTCCGTCCCTTGCCCTAGTAATGTAATGGTCATGCCCATAGTTTTCTTCTCTGAACCAGATCGACCGTCACGGTGAATTTGGCCAATGTGGTACTTGCTAGTTTTTAATTCGCTTTGCCAACGTAGAATCAACCTCCGCAGTGATTTTTTCGGCGCGATTATTTTTGCCTTTGCAATAGCTTCTCGAATGATAGAATCCATATAATGGATTGAGGGCTTCGAAAGTGCTAACTGTTCCAAAAAGTTTAAATATCCATTGTAATTATGGTCTCCAGTAAAATTTCTATTCTTATTTAAACCTATTTGACCTGAATCCGAGGAAGAATATGCGAAGGAGTATTCCGGTTCATCATTTTGCTGAGATTGCCCAATACTAGTTTTTTCAACATTTTGAATTTTAAGAAGGTCATCAAAAAGTTGATTTGTAGAAGTGGTAGTCAATTCAAGACCGTCAAATCCCACTTGAACAAAACCATTTTCTTCGTACCTTTGGGTGACCTCATTGATCTTAGTTTCAATCGGCATTTTCTTGATTTCAGCTCCTGTAACCGAAGCTCTATAATATTGGAGCGCGGCCAGTTCTAATTCGGAATAGTAATTGGTGAGATTCACTTCATTTAGTCTCTTAACGCATTCAATCGTATTTGGCGATGTATGTCCCAACAAATTTAACGAGAATAATAAGGTCATGTACATCAAATGTGCGACCCAACCAATTGCAATTTTCATCATAGATTCCCTTTCCCAATCCGTGGAGTCGATTTCCAGTCAACAAACCGATCCTGCCCTTACGGAATTAATAAGAAGCAGGTTTTATTCCAGGCTAAACTAAAATAGGATCTGAATTCAAGACAGTGGCGGTGTCTAAACAGTTAGGATAAAAGCCGCTAACTGTCACCGTGAAACTATTAGACATAGTATGTCCAGGTAGGGATGTGTGATGAAAGACCTCTAAGATTTTTCCGATGGCATCAGACTCGAGCCTTTCTCTTTCTAATTTTCAAATAGGTAAATCTTAGGTGTGAAGTTCCATAGTCAGTTCGAAGATTAATTTCACCGTTTGATAATTCTAGAAACTGATTTTCTGTTAGAAGCTGAATATCTCCAGAAGCCGGAATCAATGATTTAAATACTGAATTATTTAAATACTCTTTAATTGGCCATTGATGACAGACCAAGTTGACTTAGCAAAGGCGGTCAAATCCTTCTGGTCGACAAAATAAATAGCTTTATAGCATTCCCCAACCAAAAAAGAATGAATTTTGCTTGCAGTGGCCGCGGTCTTCTTTACGGTCCACGCCCCTTCATGATTGCCGCTAAAAATAAAGAGTTCAATTCGGCGTGTGGCTTCATTTTGGACATCCGCTAATACCGTCTTTATTTCCTTATGAGTCAAAGCAAAGTAATACATAGCCATGATCGAATGAGCTAATTCAGTTTCGCTTTTGAAAAATTCTAAATTTCCTAAGACATAGCTTTCAAAACGCTGGCTGACAGGAGCTGTCTCGTCGATATATTCATCAATGAAAGTGCGCCCGCGTTCCGCAGACCATTGGCAAACCGACTTCATCAAATCCATCTTATCTTTGAAATGCACATAGATGGCTGGCTGAGTAACATTAGCTTGTTTAGCGATATCAGCCATGGTGGTCTTTTCAAATCCTTTTTTTAGGAAGATTTTGGTTGCTGCCATTAAAATGGTTTCTCTACTATTTTTAGCCACACCATTTCCTTCTCGTACAATCGATTTATTCTGGTGAAAGGTTCCCCTTGTTGAAAGAATATCATATTGGACAGGCATTTAGCTAAGTTTTTTAACTCCGCAAAGCCAGGAAGAAAGATGTATTTTCCTTGCGGACGCAAGAATGTCACTGACTGTAGAAAATATAATTTATCAGTCTTAACTTATACTTTATAAGTTATTGTGCAATAAGACACTCCAGTGAATCGATACTTTTTGAGACCAAAGCGTATCTTATTTAAGAAAGGAGCCTTTTGTGAAGTTTCACGTTAAAGAAAAAAGCCGGATCGTGATAGCACTCTTGATGACATTGGGCCACTTAACATTATTTACAGAGCCGAGTTCTGCATTCGAGCTTACCTGCTTCGGCCCTTCTGAAGGCGAGGGCGCCGACCAGTTTGAGACAGATGTCGATTTTGGTTATGTCGCCCGCGAATCAATCAAGTGCTTTTTAGTCAGCAATGTGATGGGTGTCCATACGGCTGGAGGGCAGCAGTACATGCTAACCACCAAAGGGGTGGGTTTATACCTTACTGCCACCAACATTGCCCCTTCAATTACTTGTAAGGGTTTAGACAGTCCAGTCGGAACCTATATGTTTATTCGAGAGACGACGGGAATATTTCTCGCAGGTACCGGAGGCATTTGCAGTAGGGTTTCCGGCGAAGGATGTTCTCTCTTAAACCAACATCTATGTGAGATTTCTGGTTTCGGTATCGGTTTAGGTATGGGTTTTGATGCAGGTATGCTGAAGATAAGCCCAATAGACCCTTAAACTTTAGGTCCCCAATCTAAATAGATCTTATTGATCTAATGAGGTCCTGGAATCAGAAACTTGGCGTCGCAGTGTGCCTTTAGTGTACAAAACGATGGTCTAGCCCAAGATGCCAAAGCATGAATTCGGATAACAGACACCGCCAAAGAAAAACATTAGGCTCTGCCTCCATACCCTTTTGCAGAGCAAGCCTTGCAATAGGCCAGATTGAAAGCTGAGAATTATCATCTGGCTTTTTTGGGATTTGCTTGAGGGAATTTTGGGGACGAAGCCCCGTCCTTTTTCCGGGCGAGCTGAGCCAGCCTAAATATCAGGTATAGTAAATATGGTTGACCATATGCTCATTTTTCCATAAAATGTGAGTTCATGATCAAGCGTATTTTAGAACCGCAGGTTTCAAAAATCTCAAAATCTATTTTATTGTTGGGTCCTCGGCAAACATGAAAAACAACTATGTTGAGGTCTCTAAAACCTGATCTCACTATTAACTTGGCGAAAGAGCGTGAGTTTCAAGATCATTTGACAAATCCAGGATTGATTGAAGATTTAGTGGAACTCAAAATGCCTCGAATTGTTCTGCTTGATGAGATTCAGAGAATTCCTGGCTTGTTACACACCGTTCAGGCTCTTATTGATGAAAAAGAAATTCGATTTCTGATTACCGGGTCCAGTGCTCGAAAATTGAGACGAGGTCAGGCTAATTTATTACCAGGAAGAATCATTAATCGATCTTTATTTCCACTTACCGTAAAAGAGTTGGACTATAAAGTAGTCACCAATAAGGCCGTGCGATTTGGATTTCTTCCTGGAATAGTATGTGAGGAGAATGAAGGCATTAAAGGGGATATTCTCTCCTCCTATGTCAGTAATTATTTGAAGGAAGAAATTCAGCAAGAGGCGCTCACTCGAAACTTGGGTGGGTATTCAACTCTTATTAATAGTCTTCCAGATTGGGTCGGGAGAGATCTCGATTATTCAAAAATAGCAACTAAGAATAAACTCAATCGTTTTTCTGTGCATCGGTTTTTTGAGATTCTTGAGGATACTCTTATTGGTAATCGTGTTGCGCCGTGGACATTCGATGAAGATATTAAAACAGTCAAACACCCCAAATTTTACTTTTTTGATAATGGTGTGATGAATGGAATTCATAGAAAGTTTGATCCTGCAGGTTTTGAGTTAGGGATAACTTGCGAAACCATTATTTTTAATCAGATCCGAGCACTTTTAACCTATAAGAATAGGTCTTTTAAAATTTCATTCTTTCGCACACACTCGGGAATTGAAGCTGATTTTATTATTGAAACCGATAAAGATATTTTGGCTGTTGAAGTTAAGGCCAATGATAAATTGGCCTCCGATGACGTTCGACATCTTAAATGGCTTAAAGATAAGAACCCTCAAATAGAAGTCGTTCTCTTTCATTTTGGTAAGAGGACTTTTAAGATAGATGGAGTTTGGTGTTTTAATTGGCTGGAGGGCCTAGAAAAATATTTCGATTAGCAAGAAGTATAGAATCAAACTTGTCCATAACCAAATCTTAGGAATCCCTGCTGAATAGCGGCTTTTCAAGCCATTCAGGTGTTACATAATCGTAGTTTCGCCCAAAATCCGCAGCTGGAGCCAGTTACGGTCACAAAGAATCCTTTTGTGACCGGCTTTGGGCCGGAGCTGAGGGGACCACTTTCCGCTTTATTTTGCTTAGACGTAAAACAGAGTAAGCACATCGTAGACCGCGTTCTTTGGTCATCGAAAAAAGTCTGGCAACCTCCGAAGGCAGGAGGTTTTTATGGATAAAAGGAAATTTCTAGATCAACTCTTAGTATTGCAAGAAGATCTTGGTCGCCGAGGGGTTAAGCACTGGCCGAAAGAGATACAACAGAGATGCGCTCAAATGTTGGCAGCGGGTTTAATCAGTGGCTCCGAGCTTGCCAGTGCCATGAAGGTTGGGATTCAAACGATTTATTCCTGGAAAGAGAAGTATGGTCGTAGTGGATTCAAATCTCTCCGCGTGGTCTCATCAAGTCGCCTTGAAGTTATAGAGGCAATTTTGCCTAAAGTGATTGTGAATGGCTTTGAAGTCCATCTTGGTTCATTATCGATGGGTCAATTAAATGCAGTTCTGGAGGGCTTCTAATGCTGATGCTGTTTATTTTCGCTTTGAGCCAACCCGTTCTGGGTCGATAGTGAAGGAGATTTTGGGCGGAGACTTTGAGGGCTTTATTCTCGCTGATGGTTATCGTGGGTATAATCACTTAAAAGATAATAAAAAGGTGAAGCTTGTCAACTGCTGGGTTCATGCCCGCAGGAACTTTTTTAAAATTAAAGACACCAGTCCACAGAGTAATGAAATGATCGACCTGATGGATCAACTCTTTCATTTAGAGCATAAAGCTCGAAACTGGGATGAGTTGCGCAAAATCCGAAATGAGCAATCAAGGCCAATCGTGGCAAAGATCCTAGAGTGGCTCAATGACAAAATTAAAATCGCTGTTCCTGAATCCAGATTTTACAATGCGATCAAGTACTGTCATGACTATTGGAATGGTCTCACCTTACTTTTAACTGATGTCCGGGTTCCTTTATCAAACAATGATGTTGAGCGGGCCATTCGACACGCAGTTATGGGTCGAAAAAACGCTTATGGTTCCAGAAACCATAATGGGGCTGATGTTGCCGCCATAATGTATACCATCATCGGCTCCTGCAAGAAAATTGACCTTGATCCCAGAGCCTACATTGATTGGGCCTTGAGGCAAGCCGTTCGTAAACAAGTCTTACTAACCCCCTTTGAATACGAAAAACGACGACGCCTACAATAACTCAAAGTTCGAAGAACCAAGCATTCCTTTAAAGGCAATAATGCGGCCTATGACGTGTTTACAAAACAGAGGTTTCGTTGCATGTTTGCCCATCTTGGCCTGAACAACAAACTCTGCGTGCCCATTAATCGCATTTCGCATATCCACCAGCTCCCAATCTAACGAATGATTTATGAGGGAAAGCCGCCGTCGTCAGACAGGGTTGTAAATGGCATAAAGCTTGCTTAATCGGATAACGATGGAACTGCGACAAGCACAAAAAATTCTCACCTCTATTATTATTTATCTGTTCACAAGCCAGTGCTGGGGTCATGCCGCCGTACAGACTTGCAGAAGCCTTTTTTCGCCCTCAGACAGCACACCAGAGGTTTCACATATTACCGTTACATCCTTAGCTTATTCTCCTGTTGTTGAAACTAGAAACGGTCAATTTATTTACCAGCCCGATAAGGTCCTCCTCCAAGGGTATCAAGTAAAATCAAAGACTTCCTATTTTCAAAAAATGATCCCTTTTTTCGACCCTGTTACGCTTATAAGAATGCCCTTTATCCATTTCTTACACCAACAGGGCCTTAAGGGTATCTATCAGGTCTATGAGAAAATCCTCACTCCTGAATTACACGATGCCATCAAATCAATAGAGGAGTCCTTGGCTCGAAATCGCCAAATGCTGGTCATCATAAAAGAGGGCGATTTTCTGTTGGATCTTGCTGAACCAAATAAAGTGCTGGGATTTTTCCGTGTTTTCGACGGTACAATCTACCACAACGGCCCCCGAGCGGAGTCCAATCACAAGGCTCCTCTTGAATTGATTTTAGCCAGCCAGGGTAAAAGCACCAAAGCTTTAGACCAAATGCGAGCGAAGGACTTCTCCGTTTTTGAAGTGGGAAAATATTTCTTAAATAGCAATTTATCCGCAGAAATGACGGTGGCGACAAAATGGGAAATTAGAAAATGGCTTTTTGATACATTGAGTGAATACAGTGAAACCGACTTAAAAAATACCTTTTATTTTGCTCATGTCGTAAGCGATGTTAATCAGCGCAGGTACCATATGGATTACGGATTTGAACCAGTTTCCAGGGAATTGAGCCTGGGACTTGATCCTCAAGAAAATATTTTGATGGTCAATGGTCTTGACCTCTATCACAAGTTGAAATCCCAAATCGAACGCTGAATAGTCCATTTTCACGCCCGTCCGCTGAAACATAATCCTTGTTTAGCAGCAATTTGTTGAAAACGCCCCATTCAAATCACTCGAAAGCTCTTTGTAACCGGCTTTTGGCGGCCTCTGGAAAACAACACTTTCCGTTTTGAATTGCCTAGTTTTGACCTCTCCACTTTAGATACTGAAGATATCGGTTGACGGATGAGATTTTTTTTAGTCTTTTTTTCTTTTTTAATTTCCACTTGATGAACAAGATCTCCTGTTGAAAGAAGTTTTAAAAAGGGTTTTTCATCTTTCCTATATTTTTTCCTGAGAGCATTGAGATAAAAAAGAGTATTTGCATATGATTGGTGGATGACTTGATTAGGGGTTCTTTTTTGAAGACTGCGCACTCGACGAGAGTAATTCCATCGATAATCATATGCAATAGCAGCTTTTCTGAGTTCAGGAAGAACGGCTCCTGTAAACTGGCTATAAAACTCACGATCATCTTGCTTATGGGAGTTCTCTACTTTTCCATTGCAAACTTTGATCCAATGAATGGTTAGGTGACTGGTATACAGAAATTCCCGGAACGACCTCAACAAGTTCTACTTAAAAGAAAAACTATTGAGTTTTAACCAAATTTTCTTCAAAAAAAGGGGCAAGGCTCAATTTTTCTAACACCTAGGCAAAAAGGTTAAAAATGGATCCCAATAATTTTACGGAAGTTAATTATGATCGTGATGACGATAATTCCAGTCGTGGCGAATGGATGGAAACCAATTCAGTCCATGGTAAAGTTGGTTTAGTTGTTGTCTATGGTTATGGCAACACCAGAGTCATTTACTAATGATGTAACCCCAGATGGAACATGGTTTCACCTTGTCATTACGTGGGATGGGGCCACAGGAGCGAATGGTGTAAAAATATAAGTCGACGGCACCGCAGTTCCAACCTATTCAAAAAGAGATGCCGGAGGCGGCGGTCGAAACACCAATCTAAGCAGACCCTTTTATATTGGAGGCTACCCAGGTGCCGTGGCAAATGCTTGCAAAGGCGATATGGATGAATTTTCAATCTGGAATGAGACCTTAACACCCTTGGAAATTTCGCAATTATACTCCCTACAAAAGCTGTGAGATAAATGTGAAATCTATGGCCAGTGCCAACCAACGGACACCCAAGTGAATGGCGTTCTTAAATCGAATAAAAGTTCGAATTGCTCAAGAGTTAAAACCACTTTGTCTCGAAATAAATAAAGTTCTTTCACAAGCTTCGCTAGCTCGCCCTCGACAATTTCAAGACGCCGAAATATCAATAGTAGGTGATTGAGTTCGGGGAGGATTGTTTTGGCCTACTGAAGTACTGAGCCGAGAAAATTAAAGTCTTTCGGCCTAGGTCATTGAAGAGAAATTTATTGTGTTCGATTTCATTTTCGAGTTGATTCTTACATGCTTTATCGTCTCTTAATTTAAGTTGTAACTCACTGGCAAGTTTAGCTTGATCGGGATCATCTGTTTGAATGGATTCAAGGACATTTTCATAATCGACGTTTCGAAAGAGAATCTGACTGGATTCAATTCGCCCTTGAATAAGGACCTCGTTTTGGTCCCAAGTTCCTGAACCTCTTGCGTACCCTTCGTAGAGATAAATAGGTTGATCCAAACTTTGTAATTTAGGTGAGGCCTCTAGTTCGAATTGAGCAGAACCATTCCTGTCTTGAAAAAGGTATTTAAATGGAAATAAAGCCTCATGACCTTGGGCATAGTTAAGGAGCACTTTTGATTGATTGACTACAAATTTTTGGCCAGTCCAACTAAATTGATCCGCATCAACACTTAATTGTTGTTGACCGTTTTTACTCCATTGAATCCCAGTATAGGGAGCTCTTTGATCTGGTTGATTACCAAGGCGTTGCACTTGTTGCCATAGGTGAACGAAATACCAGTCCTTTGTTGTTGGCGCGTAAGCATGAAAAGCCGACCAATTATGGGCCCAAGAAAGAGCATGGTTTTTTTTGAGTAAATCAGTAGGATTCGCGAAAACATTTTTTCCAAAATACTCTTTGCTCCATTGTCGATCGAGAAAGCTGAGTCCGACGACTCTAACAGGTGACCTTCCTCGTTCAGCCCAAAATCCATAGGTGACGAGCATAGGCGAAGAGAATGTATAGGACTCCTTTAGACCAAAGAATTCCATCTGCTGATTGGGTGGAGCAATATCCGGCCAGATAGAAAGGAAGACGAGGTCGACTTCGTACTTACTTCCCATTTGCGCTTTAAAAATAAACTTTTTAATCGGAAAACTCGGAGAAACCTTCAGGCCTGGATAAAGTGGGAGAATTTTTTCGAAGAGAAGCGGTAAATCACTTGAATCAAGGTCAATTTCCCTGATCTCATCGTGTTGATCTATCGTTACAAAATCAATATCCAGTTTATCGTCTCTGACCCTTAATCTAAAATCTTTTTTAGATTCCGTAGGAAAGGTAGTGCGTTTATCATAACTATGTCCCAATCCATTTTGCGTCGTAGTCACTGCCGAACTTTTGAAGTTCATACGCCCTTGGCCAGTTTCGTTGCGTGTAAAATAATGAATAAACCCAAACCCCTTATCGGATAAGGTCCAAGTAGTGCCTTGTTCTAGTTGGTTCACATGGCCCATCCACGTCCATGCTTCTGATTTTGCCCAAGAGTGGTTTCCATCGGCCCACAGTGATATAGCAATTAGGTTGATGAACACTATTAGAGACAGTTCAATGATTATAGCGACTTTAGTTTTGGTTTTCATATGCTGGATCTTCGACTGATCCTGAAAAAGTCTTGAGTCTAGTTAAATTATTGAATCATTTTGAATCAAATAACTTATGCAAAACGGTTCAAATGTGGACTTTAATTCATACTAAACAAATTTTCGAATTGTCCGATACTTACGTAGGTATTTTTTCTGAGATAAGTCTCAGTGTCATTGAATTAGCACAGGAGGAATCGTGAGGGGACTTTAAATAAATAGTAAACTCATTCTGGGTAATTTGAGTTATGCCATTCCGATAATAGTTTTGATTCAATTATTGGTTGGGGTCTACCAGGCCAATATTCAATTTGCTGAGCCGGAAAAGAAGGGAATTGTCTATCAAGCTCCACTCGAGGATATTTTCGAACTTATTGGAAAACACCAGTGGCTCAGTCAAAGAGCCCAAAACGGTGATGCAGGATCTCTCAATGAACTAAAAATTGTTGAATCTAAAGTGGACACCCTTTTCACTGCGGTCGAAAAAACTCAAGCAGAGATAGGTGTCGATTTGCAATTCACTGAAGAAGGTTTAGGCAAAAGACAAAGAGAGCATTTTCAAGTCGCCACACTGAATAGTCTGAATAGTCCATTTTCACGCCCGTCCGTTGAAACATAATCCTTGTTTAGCAGCAAATTGTTGAAAACGCCCCATTCAAGTCACTCGAAAGCTCTTTGTGACCGGCTTGTGGCTGGAGCTGCTGGGACCACTTTCCGCTTTATTCGTCTTAGTCATTTCACCATCAGTTTTATTCTAGGCGCGTGGATCATAAACCCTTGGCTGGAAACCCATCCTAATCATAATATTCATTCGA
>CAZYOE010000083.1:0-20862 GCA_964648725.1 uncultured Pseudobdellovibrionaceae bacterium
GTGCCTGCACGGATCTGTGGAGGGGGTGCCCAGCAATGGGCATTCCTACTCCGACGAAATTTTATGAAAGCCAGTCGAAATTCAAAATAGAATTTTAAATAAAAAAAGCAACAGTCGGTAATTAAATAGCCAGCGATTTACCAGATCCCCTAATTTCACATTTAAATAGAACCTACTGAGGCTGTTCCGGTAATTGCTGTTAAATAAGTATGATTGGTGATGAATTTTCTAAAGCCGCCGAGAGCATGCTCAATCAGATTCCTGCAGGTAAAACCTATTGGGATCTTTTTGATGAATCGCAAAAGCAAATATTAAGGATGTTGTTGAAACCATTTTTCAGGAACTGCTGAGTTTTGAAGCTCTCATGCAAATGTTACCTAAAGTGATGATCAGTTCAAATAGTAAATATTTAGAATTCAAATACAGGGCTATTCGCGACTCACATCAGAAACTAACACACATTATGGTGATTATCAGCGACGTCACCGAAATTCGAAATCTAGAAGTGAAGCAAGAGCGTGAACGTCGCATTAACGGTGCCCTGATCAAGATTTTGGCCTCACCTCAGGATTTTGCAAATGTGCTTGATGAACTCTATACCTTCCAACAGAAGATTGCTTCTAAAGAGGCCTTTGTCCGCTCGCTACATACTCTCAAAAACGGCTTCGCTCTTTTTCAATGCGATGAATTAGCTAAAACTTGTCATGATCTTGAGTCCCACCTAAAACAGAGTGATTCTGGAGATCAACGCCGACTTGGATTGAAAACAGTGACAGATATGACCGAACAGTTTTTGCAGAATCATAATAACATTTTAAAAATAAACAAGGGCGAGGAGAAAACCATCGTTTTGCCTCGGCAGTCTAGCAAAACCTTTATGCAAAAGGCCATAAAGTTAGGAGTACCGCGAGAAATGCTTCATGAACTGGATCATCATCTTGAAAAGCCAGCATCAGAGATTTTTGGGTGGCTGGATCGAGTCTTTGATTCTACTGCCGAGAAACTTGGGAAATCAGTCAATCCCATTATTTGGAACCCTGATTCGGTGGCCTTAAATCCACTGGGCTATGAGGGCCTTATTCGTAGTTTAGTGCGTGTGGTGAGAAACACCGCGGACCATGGTATAGAATCTGATAAGGAACGAGAACTCGCGGGTAAAGATTCGCGCGGAAATCTCAAGCTTGATTTACAGTTGGAACGCGATTTTTATTTCCTCACTTTTGAAGATGATGGTCGCGGAATCGATGTCTAAAAGCTGCGACAAAAACTGGTTAGGGCTGGCAAAGCAAAGCAAATTGAAAGTCATGATTGGCAAAAGATTGATGCTAATACTGTGCGCTATGGTACGCAGTTCATTCATAACGGGCAAAATTATTCAGTTTACACTGATATTAAGACGGATAACTCGACAGAAGCTCCCAATCCGTACTAGTAAATAGGCTTGCTGAAATTAATAATAAATAAAGATACTTTAATTTCAGCGGCGCTAAGTTTTTTACTATTCTCACATTGACAGTTTAAAAAGCGTTCTCACCTTTATGCCATGATAGACCGTAGCAAAATCCCATATCGTGATATTCCTGTGTTACCTCTCCGTAACGCTTTACTATTTCCCGGCCAAACAATTCCTGTTGTTGTTGGTCGCCAACGCAGCCTTGCTGCCGTTGATGCGGCATTAGCAGGAGATCGGTGGATATTGATTGTGGCACAAAAAGACGATGCATCAAATCCAACACTAGAAGATTTGCATCGCGTTGGTGTGATCGCACGCATCGAAAATCGCATCGCCAGTGATGAAGGGCAGAGCTGTCAACTCGTTCTCAGTGGTTATATTCGATTCCAAGCGAGTTCCATAAGTGAAAAAGGAAATTATTTAGTGGCCGAAGGGGCCCCTCTGGAAGACATCTTAGATCTTGAGGGCGAAATGGCCCATTCACTCATGAAAAACCTGAAGGTGTTGGCTAAAGAAATCTTTTCGTATTTTCAACCTTCGATGGCTCAATTGGGAACTTTTATTGAAGCCATCAATGATCCGGTGCAGTTAACGCATTTAGCTGCCCAACACTTGGAGTTAAAGATATCGCGCAAGCAACAAATACTTGAAATGCTTTCAGTGAAGAATCGTTTTTTGACCTTGTTAGAAATTATGGTCAAGGTGCGCGATGATTTAAAGATTCAGAGGGAAGTCAGTCCAAAGGTTTCTGGAAAGCTTGGGAACCAGCAGCGTGAAGCAATCTTGCGCGAGCAGATTCGAGCACTTCAGGAAGAACTCGGAGAGGGACGAAGTGATCTTTCAAAAGATTATCTGGAGAAAATTGAACAAAGTGGCATGTCTGAAGAGGCGAAAAAAGTGGCCTTAGAACAACTAGCTCGTTTGGAATCGATGTCCAATGGCTCTCCAGAACTGCATGTTATCAGAAATTATTTAGATCTATTAGTTGCTCTGCCTTGGCGCGATCAGGAGTCGGAAGAAATTGATTTAGATAAAGCCCGCGCTATTTTGGATCGTGACCACTTTGGTCTTGAAAAAATTAAAACCAGAATTTTACAACACTTAGCCGTAATGAAATTAAAAAAGGACAAGAAGGGGTCAATACTTCTTTTTGTGGGACCTCCCGGTGTCGGTAAAACAAGTTTAGCTCGAAGTATTGCCGAGTCATTGGGTCGAGAATATGCACGCATCAGTCTTGGTGGTGTTCGTGATGATGCTGAGATACGTGGTCATCGCCGTACCTACGTGGGTGCCTTGCCTGGACGTATCATCGATGGGATCAAACGGGTTGGACAAAATAATCCTGTGTTCGTGCTCGATGAGATCGACAAAATGAATCGAGGTTGGGGAGGAGATCCTGCGAGTGCGATGCTAGAAGTTCTTGATCCCGAACAGAACGTTCATTTTATGGATCACTATCTGGACGTGCCCTTTGATTTATCGCGAGTGTTTTTTGTGGCCACTGCAAATAGCCTTGAAACAATTCCAGGTCCACTATTGGATCGGATGGAGATCATCCCTGTTTCTGGCTACACAACTCTCGAGAAACTTCATATTGCTCGGAAACACTTGTTTCCAAAACAATTGACTGAGCATGGCTTGACAGATGATCGTTTAAAACTGTCGGATGAAGTTTTACTAAAGGTCATTGGCAGCTACACTCGTGAAGCAGGAGTCAGGGATTTGCAACGTCAGATCGCAGCACTGATTCGCTTTGCTGCCGAAAAAATTGTAACTCAACCGGTGGATCAGCCATTTGTGTTAACCTTAGCATCAGTTGAAGAAGCCCTAGGTTCAGAAAAGTTTATGCTTGAGGTGGCCGAACGAAGTGCGGTAGCAGGAGTGGCCACCGGCATGGCATGGACTCCCATGGGAGGAGATATTTTGTTTGTGGAAAGTCGAGCAATGCCTGGGAAAGGACAGTTATTGATCACGGGCCAATTGGGTGATGTGATGAAAGAGTCTGCGCAAATTGCCTTCAGTCATGTCCGTTCACGCATTCAGCCCTATGCAGCAACATTGAGAATGGATCAGACAGATTTCCATTTACATGTTCCTTCTGGAGCAATTCCGAAGGATGGGCCTTCTGCAGGGGTAACAATACTCGCGGCCATGACGAGTTTGGTGCTCAATAAGCCTGTTCCAACGGATTTGGCAATGACCGGTGAAATCACCTTAAGAGGCGCAGTGATGCCCGTGGGTGGAATCAAGGAAAAAGTCATTGCGGCTCATCGTGCGGGTATTTGTAGAGTGCTTTTACCGAAACGAAATGAGCGAGATTTGAAAGAAGTGCCTGAGGAGGTTCGATCCCAAATCAACTTTGAGTTTATCGAAAATGTTGATGCCCTTTTTCAGGTGATCTTTGGATTCACAATTCCAGAAGTTTCCGGCACAGCAGTTCGCTTATCTGTCAATTAGTGGGGAGTAGGTCCATGCCAATACCATCCATAACCTTGGTAACTCCTTAAATATTACTCCACCTGAAGACTCCATTGAAGTTCAATGGAGTCTTGTTGAAGGTTTTTGGTAAGCCTTTTGAAATTCATTTTATTTGTTTCTTCGAGCAAGCAACCTGGTAGCGGCTCAACAGGGCCTATTGTTGGTCTTTTAATATTACGAAGTTTGCCTTGGATGGTCAATGTTGCTGAAAGTAAAACGGGACCAGCGACAAAAGAACTTCGTAGGCAGCGAACAAAATTCTTGTTTGCTTGCCGCTTGAAACTGAGCAGAAAACTCTCCTTATCAAAAATAAATTTCGCGTTGGTTTTAAAATTCGTTTTTCCCCTCGACAGGGTGGAGATTTTATTCTTCTTAATTAATGTATCTACTGACTGATGTGTAGCGGTTGGTGATTTATAGACCAACGGAACTAAAATCTCAGTGATCACACTGGGCCATAGAAGTGGTAACAGTATGAAGCCTAGAAGATTCATCTTTGTAACAGCCATTTTTGACCTTCCACTCCTTCGGGAAGGAAGATTAAATTTCGCTCTAGCACTTTGTCGGTTTTGGAAAGTACAAACGGGTTTTCTATTGAAAATTCCTGCTTAAATGAAATATGCCCCGCCTTAATAATACCTCTGCGAACCGTTGCATTTCCAGCAATCCAAGAATTTGAGTTTAAGGTTGTAAATGTAAATAGAAGCAGTTGTAGCGATTCATGGTCTCCTCCATTAAGTTCGTTGAGCGCATTTTTTAACTGAGTGGCAATTACTTCGTTAATTGATTTGAGGTGGTCGAGGTTGATTGTTGTGATGGATAGCTGTCTTGCCGCAAGTTCATCGATAAAAACCATTAGCGGTTTGTTCAGTCTTCCGCGTTGTGAATTCTGTTTGAAAACCTGCCGGAGTCTTCTTGGGGAACGAATTGCGACGGCTTCAAGTGCATTCCACTGTGAAGGATGAAGTAAAAGTTTAATTTTTTCTTTTTGCTCAAGTTTGCGAAGGTCCTGAGAATGCCCCTGAATGGCAAGATCCATTGCTAGTTTGCGATTAAACTCTTTCCAAAGTGAGTTAGGTACACTCGCATAAAAAGCCCCGAGACTGCTATTTGATGATTTAATGGCAGCAAACACTTCCGCCGCCAAATTTAAACTGGCTTGTTTAAAAGGCTCACTCAGGGGTGTGGACCGAAGCACTAATAATCGGCGCAGTGATTGTAGTGTTTGCGTTGTATCGTCATTTTCCCAAAAACTCTGAGCTAATTGGAATAGCAAATATTCGTTTTCGCCTAAAGTATCAAATTTCAGTAATTTTTCTAAGAGCGTCAACTTCGTTTCTGTTGGCAGACTGTTTAGGTCTACCAATTCTAGCCAATGTGCTGCATCAGCGTCTTCTGCCTGTAGTAAAACGCTCAATGCAAATACAGACTGGTCCTTGCTATTGAGAGGGATGATGCTCAGTCGTTCAAACCACAAGAATCGTCGTTCAGGTTCTGACATTTTTATCAGTTCGTTTAATGGAACATTGGCCACGACTTCCCGAAGTTCCGCAACTTCTTCATTCAGGAACTTTGCTAAAGCAAGTCCTCTTGCTGTGATTAGAAGTTTGTCTGTGTTGATAATTTCCACATTGTCTCGCAGATGGCTGTTCGCCTTGAGAAATCTCAGTAGCGCATTAAGCTCGGCACGTAGGGCAGCGGCGGGTTTTTCGAGTGGAAACCACTCTAAGTTGCAACCACCATTCTTAATAAGTTGGGCCGAAGGGATCTCTGAAAGAGCAAATAACCCAGAGATGGACAGGGATGTCGTTGATGTGCCGGAGAACCATAGCAGAAAAGTGTCATTCCATTCAGCCACCCGTGCAGGAATAAAACGACTGCGAAAACGGTAGGTTGCCGCTTCAAGAAGTGCATCCACTGGTTCCTTTGTTGGTTCCATCACTTGCGGAAATTCCAAGGGACAGGTTCGATTTAAGAAAGCCGCAGTTTTCATAAGTAATAGAGCTTCATCACTGGCATTATTGGTTTTTTTGAGAAGTTGCCATAGACGCCAGACTTCATCATAGTCTTTTTTGACAAATGAATAGCGCATCCACGCTAAGACTTTGGCCTTCCAATCCGCAGAGTCAAACGGAATGTTTCGGAAAGCCTTTGTTGCCTCTAATGGTTGATCTTGATCGAGGTAAATGATTCCTGTTTGGAGCGGAGTGGGAGTAACAGCACTCAAACCGGAGTCGGCTACAACGACAAAAACGGAAATCGCAATATATTTTAGAAAAAGGTCCACGCAACTCCTCCTCCAAAACTCGACCAATCACTTAAGTCCGAATCATAATTGGAGATTGGATAATAATAATCCTGATCTAGAAATAAACTAAGTGATCGCGGTATAGAAAACTGAAGACGTATGCCAACCTCAATAGCTTCTTGATAATTGATGACGCGTTGACCTGGCAAGATAGCCGAAGACGCATCTTTTAGTTTCCACCTGCCATTATAGAAACTGTAATGACCGCCCGCTTTTGCGTAGAGTACGTGTTCCCAATCTGAAAAACGCGGACTTAAAATTGTAAAGCTTCGGCCAGCCAGCAAGGGGAGTCCGGCTATCATAAAAAACTCTCGTCGGCTCGGCTGAGCTGCTTGGCTGAACGGAGTCATAGCGAGTAGATTGGTTGAAGCTGTTGCTTCCGTAGTAATAAAACGCAAACCAACAATTCCTAGGTAGCGATCATCAAAAGTTTTCCGTAGGGCAAAGCTATATCCTGAAGATTGAAAACTATTGCGTTCATTAACAGACAAAAGGTTGTATTCTATAGAAACAAACTCTTGACGCCAATCAAATTGACGAGGCGATTTAGCCTGAGCAATAACTTCTTCAATCAATTCCGTGGAAGGCTTTGCGTGGGCTAAGATGCCAATGCCAAAAAAAGTGCTCAGACTGAGGAGGACGATGCCAACTATTTGTTTCATTGCACCTCCGGATAGGCAGGAATTTTTGGTAATAGGCAAGGGCTGTGTGTTTCATTCCAGTTGGAGCGAATTTGATAAACCCCAGCTTCATCAAAATAAGGATAATCACAAAATCGCACGCACTTTTGCATCAAGGGTCCTATCTGCCATTTCCTCCGATTCCAGATAGCATCGCCGATGGCACGTTGAGATTTAAGACTTTTTTGAAAAGGGATCACGCCGAGAATGGAACCATTCACTGGCAAATCATAGTGTAAGTTGCCGATAAATGGGTAATTCCAATTAACACCAATCAAATAATCTCCGCTACCACTACCACTGTTTATGGCGAGAGCTAAAGAACCAACATCCATGGGAGAGGCAATTGACGATGTGGCCTTAAATTTGAGGTCAAAAAGTTGCGCCACTTCTGGTTTCTCTAAACAAATACGGAGAGATTCTCCTGGAGCAAAATTCAGTGTTTGTGCTTCAAAAAAAGTGGTTAATGAAGAAAAATCCAGAAGAGAATGTTCATTGATTGGAACTGACCGAATTTCTAAGCGGGGTGCCTTTGTGAAACCTTTATCACCATACTGATTATAATAGGATTCGTAAGTCGCTAGACTTGGAAAGGGACCCATCGGTATTAAAAAATTAAGGAGTGCGCTCTTAAACAGTTTGCCGTCATCGATAAGGCAGTTAATGCCACGATCATAGGTCTCACTAGACTTTTTAGATTCGATTGAAAGATCTTGCGGGCACCAGATAATATTATTTTTAGTTAGATGAGAATTTTCAAAGTAGGCATTGCTATCGTAGACAAAGGCACCAGCGAGACGGGGGGAAATTTTAAAAAACTCTGTCGCGACAATGGCATTCAATTCTTCTGCAACAATTTGTTGAAAGGCCAAAAACTCTGAATTGAGCCGATGATTCATGACAACAGCAAAAATGAAATCGTGTCGTTCTGCGGCGTGTGCGATGCGTGCATTTTGTAGCTTACGCTGTAAAATGCCTTTTAAAGCTTCGCGAAAGCTTTCTTCCTTTCCAACTTGAAAACACAGATCAGTTGGCGAATCGCCAAACCCAATGATGAACTTCTGGTAATTCAAAAAAAGTTCAGAATGCAATGTTGGAGTATTGCTTTCGAGGTTACAGTATTGAAGAATTACGGGAATATTATTGGCTGGTTGAATGGGCGTTTTTAAGACATAATTCTCTTGGCGGGTCACTGGATTGCGGCGCCCAAGGCCATGACTGGAAAAAAGAATGTGGCCGGACTTTGTCAGTCCGTCCACTAGAAAACAAACTCCTGATTTGGTGGGATCTTTACCTAAACTGACGTTGATCCATCCTCCAGGCTCAGCTACAGTGGCTTGTCCTGAGATTGGCAGATGTTCGCCGACACGTGCGATCTCATCACAGGGTTGACTGGGAAAAAGAGTGGGTGATTGCGCGAAGGTCGCAAAATGCAAGATTTGATCTCTATTCCAGCTCATCATCTGGAAGCCAGAGGAGCGGTATTTCCTTTTCATTCCATATAAAGGAAATTCCTCCATCGTTGGATTGCCAAAATTCGATTCTATGCGCAGCTTAATGTGTTCATTTCGATCATCAAAGACACCATAGGCCAAGGCACTCATGGAAAATGATCCGCGATCCTTTAGGTGATCTTGAAAGTATTCGATGCTCTCGGCATAGAACGGCGAGTTCGCATGATACTTCAAACGCAGCTTGAGCAAATTGGGAGATTGTTTAGCGAAAAAACTAAAACTACCGCAGAGATCTTGATTGCAAGGAATTAATGAATGGAGGTGAACGCCTTCGCTTAAGTTAAGCGGTTTCATTTGGTCTAAGGCCATTGGTTGGTTTGAATTTTGAGTGCTCCACTCAAGGAGAGCATTTTTATCACTGCCCCCGGCGTTCTTGATGCGAAAAAAGAAATAGGCAACGTTTTCGGTTTCATACCAATGAGCGGCCACGATCTCAATGGTTTCTGTATTATACCGCAAGGGCACCTTTTCTTTAGTACACGAAGGTAGAATAACAACGCAAAGGCCAAGAAGCGTTAGCAACTTTAAGATCAATAATTTCAATTGAGGGGAGTTCTTAGTCTCTCGGTGCCAGATCATGGGCCGCCCCCTCAAACCATAAAAAGAATTCCTGAGTGTCACTTCTAATTTGTTCAGAGCGTTTCTCAATTCCGCCATCGGCCGGATCTGGATTCCCAATTCCGGAGATACTCAACACGGATTGAAAAGGTAGGTTCCAAAACCAGTTTTCAATAAAACCCCAAGCTCTGTTTGAGTGCACTCGGTAATAGAGGCTAATCGTATTGATTGAGTGATTTCGCAAATAGCGAACATCAGCCCAGTCAACCTTTTGGATCTCAGATCCAGTAGACCAACTATAAGAGTCTCGATCCCAGAAAACAGCTTTAAGATGAACGCTAATTCGGTTTTTGCGATCGCGTTCCGTTGGCCATTGATCTTTATTATCTGTTCCGACAGTAGCTCGTTGGCGGATTGAGAAAAATTTTCCACAATCGGCGGAGTGAATGGGCGTAGGCATGACCACTAATTTTTCAGTGAGCAATTCGAGACCTTGAGTGAGAGCTTTAATTCGGGTGGTCCATTCAATGCGACGATAGTTTCGCTCGCTCATGGGGCCTGAAAAACAGTTTAAGTCGCCAATGCTTTCATCGGCTAAGACGATTGGCTCGAAGAGAATAAAATAATAGATGCGAGAATCAGTGGGCTTATTAGGTCCGCCGCCTCCTGGAACATCCCGTTGAGGAGGACGATTCCGCCCTTCATAGCAACCAACAAGACTGATGACCAAACCCAACAAGCCGAAGATGAATAAAATGCTTTGATAACAGAGAAGATTCCTGTATTTAATCATCAATGTTGGTCCTGAAGAAGTGATTGATTCAATGCACGTAAATTAATTTTTCGTTCATTGCCATATTCACGAATAAGGTGGGCAATTTCATTGCGACCCGCTTCTGCTCTTTTAGCTGTCGTCAGTGAGAGCTGATTTTGTTCGTCTTCAACAAAGGCACTTTCATTTTTCGCAAGATTCAAAGTCAATGTTGATGATAAGCCTTTAGCTGTTTTGGTCCAGCGTCGTATTGATTGTGCAAGGGTCGAATTGAGTCGGGAAAGAATACGTTCTCGGTATGGTAGCGAGTCTAAATAGGCCGCAGCTTTTTCGGGTGCGATTTGCAGGAAAACGTCGTTGAGAACCTCGCCAGGAATCAATGTGAGCGTTTCATCCATAAACATTCTAGAGAGTGAATTTTCAAGCAGACCAGCTTCACCCGCACCCAGTTTAGCGATCAATTGCTGCCGATCTTTGCTGCTAAGTGAATTCAAAATTTGTTCCATCAGTGTGAAACGATCAATGGCAACAGTTTTAAGTTCAGACTGCCGACTTTGATAAATTTGTCGGATGGCGTGAATCTTCTCGCGCACTACCTTATCAGGCCAATGATTTACAGTACTGAGTTTTTCCATCAAATTCATTAATTGTATAGAATCCAATTTCTGGAAAAAACAGTTTTGTAGGTTCGTTGGAGCGAAGGAGAGTATCATGGGGAGGTCGTCTTCTTCGAGAGTTTGTAACAATCTAAAGAATTCGTCGGCTTCTAGATTTTGGATAAAACCAAATTCCTCTTGCAGAGTAGGTTCGACAGTACCCACTTCGCTTGCAACAAAGAGTCTCTCAATTTTATCAAGGAACTGCCAGATTTCAAAATTTGATTCCCCTTCAGTAAAGTTCTGGTAAGCAAGACGAAGTTCTGTGAGAGCGTCTTTAAACTCAACAAGCCCATTAAATGGAGTAAGAGCCTCAGGCCCGAAGTGACGTAAGATTTGACAGAGAGTTTTAATGTCAGCTGCCTGCAAAAGTGGTTTGAAAGCCATAGCGATTTGCGGATCTTTTTGCAAGTTCTCTTTGAGATGCTGAACTCGGGCCAAGATCATTGCAGCAGTAGGTTCGGAGGTTGGGTCTTTGCTAATCAAATTTTCTTTCGCAGCTGTTAGGTTCAAAGGTGATAGAGCTGTTGTTTTGGGGCGACCGATTCGTCGGAATCCCCAGATGAGGAGTAGGCTTAGCAAGGTTAGCAATGAGGCAAATGCCATCCACGGCAAGAGTGATTGCCAAGGAGATTCAACTTCGTCCGCATTGGCTGGAGGTTTAGGGTCGGTGGGTTCCTGATTGTCAGCAAAATTTTTAAAAGCTTCGGCTTTGGGTGCTAGTTTCCTCGGCGTTAGCCCTAGGCTAGTGCCGGCAGCTTTAGCCTTTGCTTGGAGGCGCTGTTTCAGTGAGTTTAGAGCCTCGTTGTTTAAAGTAGCTTCGTAAGCAAATTCGCAACGAACGCCAGTCAATTTATATTGGGGAGCTGATGTTTGATCTTTAGGAGTTTCAAGACCAGGCAACGAAGCGTCTTGTTGTTCATCCAGAGTGGCAAAACTTGTAATCTCACATCCGGTGGCAGTGCAAAGCGCACCTGGACATTCTTCTGCAAGAATTTGCTGAAAGCGATCTTGATAGGTCTGCAATTGCATTTGAACCACAGGAGGGATTTGTACAGGGTCACTGACAGTTTGTGCACTCGCTATAATTGCAATGAATAAATAAACCAAAGTTATCACGGTTGCTGCTCCTCTGCTTTTTGTAGAACATCGATTTGTTTTTGCACTCTTTGGCTCGGTTGTAAATCTTGGGCTTTTTGGTAGGCATCCAATGCGGCTTTTGGTTCGCCCATTTTTAGTAATAGTGCGCCTTTCGTTCTCAGCGTTTCCACATGATTAGGGTAACGAGCTAAAAGTTGGGTAGCATATTCCAGCGCCAAAGAGTAGTTTCCTTGTTTGGCAAGTTTGCGAATCTCCGCTTGAGTTTTGGTAATGCTGACGGGGCTGGTTGTACTCACGATAGGTCCACCTTCGCGAAGATAGGATTCTTCGAGGTCTTTGTCGGCAGCTGTGGGGGCAAGTGGTAGCAAAGACAACCCGCGCTCACTCGGGCGGCCTTTATGATCAATCACTATTTGTTGACCGGAGGATAAAATCGGAATTTGCACTTCCGTAGCCACCGAACCATCATTAAAGCTGACTTTAACATATTGGGGAGAGTTGCCTGCCGCTGGGATCGGAGAATCAGTATTGAGTTTTGCAAGGGGTTTAGCCACAGGTTCTTCAACAACATAATTCCAAAACTCTCTACCGCTGGCACAGCCAACGAATGGGAATAAAATCAGAACCCGCAAGGCACTTCTTATGTCGAACATTTTCAAATTCCTCATTCTTCTTTATAAATAATACCGTTTCCACTTAGTTCGTAGCCCATCGTTGGCTTGGTCGTCCGCAGCTCCCCTTTACAGAGGGGAATCCATTCCCCCCCCTCCCCCCGTTCGGGCCTTACACTGGGCAGGGACCCTCTGTGAAGATAAGCCCAGAAGGCTCTACGTCCCTCACGAGCCTCGCGCCTTCGGCGCATCTCATTCGGGTCCATTGCCGCCTCGGTCTACTTTTTAACCGAAAATGGTTTAATACCTGTTTGTTTCGCGATGCCTTAGGCATCTGATCCTTTATGATGACTCGCTTTCCAAAAGTTCGAAATCATAATAAAAATGGAAATAAAACAGGATTTAAAAAAGTAATCCCCACACTAAAACCTCCCTTGGTATTGATACTAGCAAATGCTGCATAATTTCCGCTGAAAGCATATTGGATCTTGCCCTGTGTAACAACGCCCCAAGGACTATTGCGGCTCGAGCTTGAACCCGTCAAGCCATCCAGCGCGACGAACAAGCTTACGCCAATATTAAACTTGCGGTTGGCTGGTATGAGATAATGGTAGCTAGCACCTATGGCTCCGACAGGTTCAACAAATGACAGATTTAAACCAGAGAGATGTTGATTGCGCGCGCCCCACTGCTCTAAAAACTCAATCTGAAACAGTGACTTCGGATGAAAGCCCCAATCGATAAACACGTAACTGATGGCTTGGCCATTTTCTCGGCGTTCGAGTTCACGGGCCAAATTCAGAGGGCGTTGTGCATTATCAAGCGTTTTAGAATGATCGGCCAATTTCGAAAATAAGACTTGGCCATGGCTGAGACTGATCACGCGAATTTCTATTCCTGAAGCCGTTTCATTGATCGCCATTAAAGACTTTGCGTGTTGGAAATTCTGATGTGACTTCAAATTGTTTAGGGCGAGTAAAGATAATTCCCCATTTTCGATGACCAATCGCCCATCATGGGCAACAAAGGATCGGTTCTGAGAGCATTCGGCACATTGGATAAAGTCGCGCTGGTTATTGGGAAAGGTTCGTTTGAGCGTGTCGAACACATTACTGGAAAAATCCTTTTCGGATTTTTGCCAATAAGCTTTTGGTGGGGCGAGCAGTGTTGGCAGCCATTCCTGGACTAGGCCGGGATTTTTTTGGCTTTCGTAAAGGAGTTGATCAGCAAGAACTTGCAAATCCAATTCACTGTGTTCATTGAGCGCCATTGCCCCAGTTCCGGCGAGCCAAGTCACAATGAAAATTATGAGGCTAATGAATAAATAATAAATATTTACCATTGAAACACCATCGCAGTCCCAATGCCGTGGTAGGGTAAAAGGAATGAGTCCTGTGCGACGATTTGACTTCTTGAGAGTGCTGGCAGGTATTCAACATAGACGGAAAGGCCAAAACGATGTTTGATCAGAGCTTCGAAACCCAGCTGGTAAGCGGTGAGTGAGACTTTAGGATCTTCGTTTTCTTTTAGAAGTTTGGCGACATCAATCTGCTCTTCCGCAAAGACTGCTGCCCCTAAACCTTGAAGGCGGATATATTGCAATCCCGCAAACCAGTAGAGATCCGGATGAATTAAGCTGGGGGTATCTCGAAACATGAGGCTGGCATATCGGCCACCCAAGGTCCACCCACTAAAAGAATCACGAATGCTTGTGAGCCCAACACTTAAGCCAACGCGCTTCTGGCGTAAAGGGAGGATTTCACTTTCAAGACTTTGTTCTGCAAAAAGCAAAGGCTGTAGTGATCCCATATCGGTGGCGCTCTGAAAATTATGAATATGCAATCTTGACACTAACTTCAGGGGTTCTCGGCCATGCAGTATTTGATTTTGCATTTGGCGGGCATCAGCCAGACTCACAAGTGGTCTTGTTTCGCGTAAGGCCTCACGTGTGCCCATCACCGTTGATAGTCGTTTCGACCAGAGGAGTTTTTGCGGAGGCGAGAGTTCGTAGACTTGAGCGAGCAAAACAACTTCGCGCTCTCGAGCTTCAAAAAATAATGATAGCCCCATTGTATTTGGCGATACCTTCAAAAGTTCAGCTAAGGCTTCGGGTTGGTCGATGCCTCGACTAATGATAGTTCGAGAGGAATTTGAGGTGGCAACTAATTGCTGGCAGGCTGAACAGTGAATAAGACTAACTTTGAGTTCCGGATTTTTTTGTACGAGTTCATATAAACGGTTTTCGACGAGATCATTGAAGCGACTGTCGACGCCGATGGGTGCACTAATCTCCGCGAGAGTCAACAGAGTCGGTGGAAGTGCGGGAGGTTCCTTGAGCCATTGATAAACCATCTCATCAATCAAATCAGCGGCCATAAAACGAATATCGTGAAAAATGACTTCTTCACTACGGGAATTAGTGGAAAACGCCAACGTCAAAGTGAATAGTCCAAAAAGGAACCAATGTGTAGTTCGACAAGCTTTCTGGCCGTGGTTGTTATCGCCGAGCTTTAATTGTCTAATAACTCTGAACGCCTTAAATAATCTGCCAAGTTTAATGTGACGGATAATTGTTTTGAGACAGTTTAGAGATGGAGCCATTGGATATCTCCAAATCTATCGGTTGAAACCAATGTTACTTTAAAACAGTCAGTTGGGTCTTGTAACCTCTGCAGCCGAATTCGCAGTTTAGGTGTATAAGTTGGGTTTGTCACTGCTCTGCGTACGGACTGTGAGCCTAATTTGTTATTAAGCTCATGAGAGAATACTGATTCAACAAAATGGCCAAGGGCAGCGTCGTCGGCAAGCACTTCAATAGTGACCGAAGAAGTCTTAAGTTTTGTAGGAGTCGCGAGAAAATGGGCACCAAGCGTTTGTGCTACGCCCTGCGCACGCTTTTCAACATGCTGGACGACATAATCGGCATATGAATCCCGCTCACCATATTCAAAAATAGTGCGTTCGCAAGAATATGTACCAGTGAGCTTAAATCCGGAAAGTCGGTCATTGGCTATTCTTGCGAGCGAACCAGGGGGAGGCAATTCGATGCAACCCGAAGTGGTATTTAAGGACCCGGCTGTAAATGGATCATCAGGTGAGGACAAAAAGTGAGTTTGCGAAGTGTTCGCGAGGATAATGAAGAGGACCAGGGCGTAGCTGATCATTTTGCGACCTTAACAAGGTGTTTTTGCGCGGCCAAAGTAAAGGTGCGATTGATGATATATTTTCGAAGACGCAAATTAAAAATGTTATTAATCTTTTTGCTGTTAGATGGAACGTAGAGAGCTATCACGCCAAAATGGCGCACACTGTGAAAGTTCAATGGAAAGTGAGCAACCGTGGTTCCCGCCTTATCGATCAGCTGCAATTGCCCCTGTTGCCAAATTTGAGTTTTGCAGGGGATAAGACTCAGTGAAAGATAAGTTAGCCATCCGCCCAGGCCACAGCTAATAGATTCACTCTGGCCCTTCAGGACTCTAATATTAAGATCATAAGCATTGGATTCGCTTGAGCCGGTGATGGCACCAAGGCTGGTGAAATCCATTTCCAGTGCATGACATAGCTCATCACGTACCAATCGCGGTTGGTTGGTTTCAGGACTCCAAATTGCGCAGTCAATTTTAAGTTTAAGGCCGCTGAGGCTACCTGTGCTACCTTCGGACTGAGGCTGCAATTTCAAGTCGATAGGGCGCTGCCATTCCCCAGAGGCATTCGCTGGTACCGGTAGCTCTGTGGTTACACAACCGCAAACGAGACCAAATATCGCAACAAGTGCAGCAAAATTAAATTGTGCACTTAAATGCGTAAAGTTAAATAGAAAATCAAACTCTTTAAGCATAGATGGGCAAGTTCTAGTGGAACAGCGATCAACAGGTCAAGAACCATAGTAATTAAGTGATGGCCCTATAAAACTGTAAATGTATCGAAGGGCGCTTATCAAGATTTTGCTGAAAAAGTGCCAAATTCAAGGCGGCAAGCTTCAAATCGAATGAGGCGTAGTTCCTCTACGTTGAGTGAGAGATGAAGCGTAGCCAACGCAGAAGTTGGCCTTTTTCAGCAGAATCTATCAAGGGAATGAGTACGACTCTAGAACCTATTTGACGGAAGGCACTAAGTAATAGTAGCTCACGGGTTCATTCAGTTTCAAAAGTCAAATGCAGAAAGTTGGTGTGGTTTATGTCTGTGCTCGGATTTGTTGTCTTAGGCTTAGTTTTTAGCTTTTGCCTTGCCGATCGAAGTGGTGCTGCCGCCATAGGTTTTTTCGACTTGCACGCTGCCGTTGTTGTCTTCGGCGGAGTTCTTGGGGCCATGCTGATTGCTCTCAATAAATCGGCTCTGATCTTTATGCTAAAAACGTTTATTCAACAAATCCTTGGACACAAAGGTGTTGCTAAGGAGCAACAGACACTAAAAAATGAATGGAGTGAAATTCAAAAGGCTTGTCGAGAAGGCAAACGCGCTATTCTTCTCAATTATATCGAAAAAAGCAAATTCGAAGAAGTGCGTGCGAGTTGTGAAGTTTTGTTGGGACAGCTTGATGGTTCTCTGAGTTCGGAAAAGTTCATGAGCCTTCGTCAAACCTATTTATCAAGGTATGAGCCAGTGATTGAGGGCTGGGACCTTATTGCGAGGTTAGCTCCTTCCTTTGGGATGGTAGGAACGGTCACGGGCATGGTTCAATTATTCAAAAACATGGCAAGTTCTTCTGGCAATTTAGGTGGGGCGATGGGAATGGCTCTATTGGCAACACTCTATGGAATTGCCTTCGGTTCGGCTGTTGGAGGGCCGATGTCAACCAAGATGAGTAATGAACTCAATGAATGTCTTAATATGATTGATTACCTTGAAGTGAGCACTGGTGCTTTGGTGCAAGAATTTCGCCGGGGAGAAAAACAATGATTCGTCGCTCGCGGCTTAAAACCGGGAATGAGGGTTGGCTCACCAGTTATGCGGATTTGATCACCAATCTCTTGATCTTTTTTATGCTGATCATCGTAGCGTCAGAAGTGCAAATGGGTAAACTCGAGTCTATTGCTTCGCAATTTAGTCAAACTGTTTCGCCAGATTCTCTTCGTCATGCGGAAAAAGTTTTAAGTGAAGAAATCAAAAATAACAATCTTACCGAAAAGGTTGAAGTGAAGATGACTGATGCGGGATTAGAGATGTCGTTTAACTCCGGGTTAACTTTCTCCTCTGGCGGAGCCAGCATTCTTCCGGAAATGATACAACCACTGCAGAAGGTGCTCACTTTGCTACGTCCATACGTTGCCAAATATCGTTTTGCAATTGAGGGACACACTGATGAAACGCCAATTAAGGGTGATTCGCATTATCATTCTAATTGGGATCTAGCCGCCGCACGAGCCTTGGAAGTTCGGCAATATCTGGAATCTGTGGGAATTCCAAAAAATAACATGCGCGTTGAAGCTTACGCCGACACAAGGCCGTTAAGTGCGGATCAACTTAAGGGTTTGGTTTACGATCAAGTCTTGGCTAAACATCGTAGGGTCATCATCCGTTTATATTAGATTCCGCATAAAAAGATTCCGTTGAAAAAGGCTAACTTCTTCGTTTCCTTCGCTTCAAATCGAATTCAACGTAGATTAACTACGCCTCATTCGATTTGAAGTTCGGACGCCTCGAATTTAGCTCTTTTTCGGCAGAATCTAAAAAGGGTCGGTCCGTGAAGCTCACTTAACATTGACCCAGCAATTAATCAGGTTAGTATAACTTTTATAAATTAATTTTATTTTAAATCGAGCCTGCGCTATCTCGGGCTGACTTGGTGGCGCGACGATAGAAATACCAGAGCGATAGAGTAAAAAGAGAGATTCCTGAAGCCATAAAGAAAACAACTCCGGGGAAGAAGTAAGGGCTTCTGGGTCGTGTGAAGTAAACAAACACCGGAGTAAATACGAGTGGTGCAATCACTGAGGCCAGGCTACCGAGGGCCACTAAACTTCCCTGAAGTTCGCCTTGTTCATTGGCTGGTAGATGTTTGGACATGAGAGACTGAATTGATGGAACCGCAACGCCCGTAAAGGCAAAAAGTAAAATTGTGGCGTAAAGCATCCAAGACTGGGTGGCTAGACTGAATAGCATAAAGGTAATGGCATAAAATACTATTCCTAGTGATACTGATTTTTCTTCACCGAGGCGGGGAATAATAAAGCGGGTCAGAAATGCTTGTGAAAAGGCAACAATGATACCAATGAGCGAAAAAGAGAGTCCGAGTTCCACAGATGTCCAATGAAATTTCATTTCCGTATAGAGATTCCAGTTTACTCCCAGAGATTGACCAGCGAGAAATATTAAAAAGTACAACCAAACAAAAATAGCGATCGACGACGAGTTGAGGATCTTAAATACGGACCGCAAAGGATTAAGCTGGGTGATATGCATGGAACGTCGGTTTTCTTTTTTTAGTGATTCCGGTAAAACAAAAATTCCAAAAATAAAATTCAATAAATTTAATGTGGCCGCTGTATAAAAGGGAACTTTAGGTCCAAGTAAATCCAAGAGTGAACCTAAAAGTGGACCGGCAATAAATCCAAGACCCCACGCGGCCCCAATGAGTCCAAAGTTATAAGTTCTTTCTTGTTCCGAGCTTACGTCTGCTATATAGGAGGATGCCACTGTCATGCTCGCTCCAGTAAGGCCCGAAATAATTCGACCAATAATGAGCAACTCAATACTTGGAGCGTAGGCCATAAAAAGGTAATCCAGAGCGGCTCCGGCCAGCGAGGTGAGGAGTATTCCTTTGCGACCGTAACGATCCGATAGTGCTCCAAGAATTGGAGCCGCCAAAAACTGCATCAATGCGTAGGAGCCAACAAAAAGGCCAAAATATTGTGACACTGTTTCTGGGTCAGTGGCAAATCGATGAATGATCTTTGGAAAGATCGGAACGAGGAGGCCAATACCAATAGTATCAAGAAAAATCGTGAAAAGGATAAACACAAGATTTTTTTTCAAGATCACTTTGTTTATCCTTTCTGAGTCCTCAACACCAACATTCATTGAGGAACTGCGTAAAAACTCACTTTAAGTGTGTCTAAATTTATGGTCCATTCGCCAAGGTAAATATTCTTCTGATGTTCTCTCAATAAAATTATTCCTGTGGTCAGATCTACGATGGCTGAGGAGATCTGTTTCTTCTCAAATCCCAAACCATGAACGGTAGGTTGATTGAGGTTCATGGTGTTCTGAAGTTGCGAAAGTTCTCCATCAGGAGCTGATATTAATAAACAACGACTGTGGTCTTTACCGCACAGACGCAAGTCCACTCTTTGGAGAGGGGACTCTGTTAGTTTTGCGGCCTGCACCGGGAGGTGAAAGCCGTTTAGAATAAAAAAAGACCAAAGAGCCAACTTCATTATTATTGCCCGCATACTCCAGGTCCCATATGCTCAGCCGCATCACCACGAGGAAAAACTCCTCCGAGAGTTGTGTCAGGGAGAACAGGCTTTTGGCCACATGCAGGGAGTTCCTCAGGCATTAAGGCTTTCAAATCAAGGATAGGTTTACGTGCCAGTACCAATGGATCAATTTCAGTGTGGAAGTCTTTGCCGTATTCATCTAGACCATCAAAGGGAATGGTTCCTCGAAGTGCTTTTTCGATTTTGGCCAGTGCTTCATCTCGATCATTCACGGATGTAGAGTCGTTAGGTAAGCAAAAACCATTGGCAAAAACATACCCTTCACGCTGTTCACCAGAGTGCTCGGCACCTTTAGGGCAAAGATCTCTATGATGAACTTCAGACCAGCGGACGGCGGCAACCAAATCTTGAGCAATACTTTCCCAGTAATTCATCACATGATCCGGTCGCAGAGTTAAAAAGTGTTGTTGGCTTTTTGCAAGTTGGAGCTGGGTTTGGTAAGGGAGTTCGTTAAAGTTTTTAATTTTAGAAAGTTTCTCCAAACCCTCCAAAGAATAGCTGGCATAAAGGGAAAACGCGAGAACCTCTCCCGCTGCAATTTGTCTGAGAACTAATAAGTCGGCTGCATTTACTTTCTTGAGCGCGACATCTTGAGCATTGCATTCTACTTCCATTTCGACAGCATCGGAAGGAAGGATTTTACAGCTCTTGCCCCATTCTTCGCGAATTTTTTCTTCGTACAGATAAGGGTTCAAGTTAATCGTAAATTGCATTTCTGGGTTGTTGATCAGGAATTCACGCAGCACATTTACGGATCGAACATATTGATTGATAAAAGTTTGTGCCGAGTAAGCGTCTTTTATGTCTGGTTCGCCATCGAGCAAAAACGTTTTCATTGCTGAGTTCGGAATTTTTCGAACGGTTTGATTGAAGTCTCTCATATTACCGTTCTTTTCCACTAAAGGTTTAATGCGGGTAAGGATGCCCTTGAAGACCATGAAACGATTTAGGAGAGCCTTGTAAAAGAGGGCTTTGCCATGGTTTGGATTTTTCTCAAGGGCCATCGAAAACGTTTTATCTGCCAACATGAATGTATAGGGCGTCACCAGCTGTTCACCGGCATCGGCCAAGTCGGAAGCCGTCATGTCTTTGGTAACAACGATCTTTGTTTTTCCGCCATTGTCTTTTGCATTAGTCTCATTTTTTTGTCGTGATCGAAGGGTACAGGCTGAGTGGGAAAGGCCCAGGATACCTATCAATAGTAAATGTATTACTGTTTTTCTCATTTTCATTTTAAACCTCTGTGCGCCGGGATAAACCGGCAGATTGGTTGTTAATGTAATGTTACGATT
>CAZYOE010000084.1:0-20824 GCA_964648725.1 uncultured Pseudobdellovibrionaceae bacterium
AAACTTAAGTCCGGATTGCTTCGAATCCGATCCACACACAATTGCGCCCGGGCCTTCGAGAAGCCCCCGGCCCAAGCACAACCTTGCGTAAAGATGTGATATAGGGTTAGAGGGGAACTACACCTCGTTCGACCTGAAGCTTGGCGCCTTGAATTTGGCTCTTTTTCAGTAGAATCTATTATTGGGACCCCTCTTGGTAAGTGCGCAAATTATTAAGAGCACCGGGTGCCCAAGGTTCATGAGCGTGTTTGACGTGGTTTTTCAAATACTCTCGGTAAATGGGAACTTCCGCATGCAAAATTTTGTAGTGGCCGCCGGTGGTGCGCTTGGCATGGATTAAGCCCTTTTCACAGTCTCTGATAATCGTTCGATAAGAGACCCCCACATATTTGGCAAATTGAGTGGGAGTGAGTGGTTTTTCGGCCATTTGAACGGAAGTTCGGATTAAAGAGGCCTCAGGAAGAGGGGCTCGGGCGGATTCTTTTTTTTTCATTACTTCTTGAGTTTTAAGCCAAGCCTCGGCAAGCTTTTGCCCTAGTTTTGTTACATAATCTTTGTCTAATGTATTGTTTTCAGGCAAATTTTCAAAAATTGTTAGATTCAAATCCGGCACCGAAAAAGTGATATAGTTATAGCTACGTTTGACGACAATGGGGTAATAAAGGGCGGAGCATGGTTTTTTCATAACCTTAAAGCGTGCCAAACTTGACAACTGATTGTCAAAGTCTAACCTCCGGAAGCGTCCGCACAATATCAAAAGTATTGTGCGGTTTTTATGAACCCAAACTACTTTCACTGGTAGGGTAATTCTTTTTCGGACTCTTTCGAGAATTACTTCACGGAAATCAAAGTTATTTGCACGATTGTTACAGGGACTTACAAGACCGTTTGAAACTGATGCCAACACTTGAGGGGCTCGCCGATTGTTATCTATGGGTTATAGAGCGTGACGGCATTCCAGGATGGTTGAAAAATGTAGAAAGCCATTTTAATTGGCGGTTAACAAGAGCTCGAATATGGAAAATAAAATTACGTTCAATTAAAGAATGAGCCTCACTGGAATTTGAATTGCCTTTTCTGAATTGCAAGATTTGAACTTAAATTGTTTTGATTACGATATCGAAGAAACATTAATTCTTGCCTCCCATGAAGCAAGCACTGATTTTAGACTGCTGTCACTCTAAGTGTTTCTTGGGTAAGCATTCCTGGAGACTATATAATAGTTGCGAAATTATTAAAAAAAATAAAAAAACATGAAAAATGTAGAGGCCAAGCTTCTGTAATGAATTTACCTTCAAATCAGGCGGTACTTTCCGGACCTTAAAGTGGCAAAAATGGATAACATCTTCGGAAAAGAAAACACAATATCCTATTAGAAAAGATCTGGCTGAATCTTCAATAGAGTACCAGAAATTGAATGACGAGTTTGCAAAACATAGAACCCTGACCCATCAGAAATCATCAGGAATCAGGGGGAGTGATATCTACTCCATTGGGGAACTTGATGAAAAATTAAATATTTAGCATAGAAAAAGGCTAATACAGGGATCATCATGACGGGCCGATACTATTGCGGCAATTGAATTTGGCTATAAAAATCCACAGGCAATTGCCAAAAAAAGTGGTTGTACCTATGAATCTTCACATAGAATTGTTCGTGAGTATTAAATTGTTAAAACTGTTAAACAATATGCACAAACTAACCTTGCCAGCATCTTGCGTAAATGAGAAAAAATAGGTTAATTTTAGAGGTGTGCCAGTGGCAAAGAAAAACCAAAAAATAAATTCTATTTTAGAACGAGGATTAATTGCAATAGATGAAACTCCTCTAAAAAATGAAAGTGCCAACATAACAAGAAAACTACTTTTAAATATTAAAACACATGAAGAGAAGATAATACAATTTTCTACTCAGGATGTTGAATTGTATGAGGCTTGGTTTCGGACAACATTTTCTAAATTAACGGAAAAAATAGAGGATATGCATAGGAACTATCAAGGTTTAGCGATTCGTTGGAATAAGATACTTGCAATTTCAGATCTGAATCAAATTTCTACAGAAGAAGCCTATTTGCAAAATCTCAGTGAAGAAGAAATTTCAAAATCAGGAAACGAGAAGGCCAAAGAAGAGTTAAGAAAGTTAAATCAAAAAAGGGATTCATGGATCGACAACAAGATTGATGAAGAATATTCAAGTGATTTTGATGACGTCGAGGATGAATGCTCTGATGATGATTTAAAAGAATCCAAAAAATTTATAATATTGTCCGGCATTAAGATGATGTTCTCACATGTGTGGAACCTACAACCCTCTAAAGTGATTTGGAAGAGAGATGGTGTTGATTTTCTAAGTATGGCTTATTTACGTTGCAACGCTCTTGGTGAGTGGGAGTTATTTGATGAAGCAATGGGATTAGCTCCGGTTGATGTAATAAATAAATTTAAAATTGAATTTAAAAGAAACGAAGGTATTGATTTTGACAGAAATATTGCAGATATAAAGCGACAATCAAAAGAATCTGTCAACAATACTGATGAGTCCGAAGAAATGGAAGGTAGTTTCGAAAACCGTACTGAACAATTTAAGCATGAATACATTGATCAAAAAAAGACTGCCAGTGTAGAAGAGCAATTAAACCTCGATGTGGAACTAAAAACTATCAACCGAAAACTTGTAAGAAAACTTCACCCAGATCATTGTAATATTAAAGAAGTAAACTTCAATTGGGATGATCTTTGGTCGCAGGTGCAGGCAGCCTATAATAATAAGGGCACCCAGAAGCTTTATGAGATTTATTATTTGACAGAATATTGGTCCGATAAATGTTCTTTGAGTCTTTCAGAGTATAAAACATTGAACACTTACCTAGAAGATGAAATTACTAGGCTTAAAAATGAATCAGCACATATGAACAAACACCCTGCTTGGGGGTTTTCAAAAAATAAATCCTTTGTTGCGCTTGAGAAGAGGATAAAAAAAGATCTTACTCATGCTCATGATGAGATTGCAGAAAAGGTGAGTGACCTTGAACACCGGTTTTGGTATCTAGACATGAGTTCGCGAAACTTTAGCAAATCAATTTGTAAATCTAAAAAAAGAACAAAGTGCAGGTTAAATCAAAGATGATATCACAAGAATTCCGACCATGACGATGCGGTTGATTCGCCATTTTGAAATACTAAATAAGGGGAGTTGTGAACAATCATCAAAATGATATTCAGGAAAAACTATCTGGCATCGTAGAGCGTGTTACTTACCATAATGAGCAAAATGGTTGGTCGGTTATTAAAGTTTCCCCATTTCAGAGTCCGCAGAAATTAGTCACTGTAATCATTCATCAAGCAAAGGTATTTGCCGGTGCGAGTATGGAGTTTTACGGAACATGGACAAATCACCCACTGCATGGCGAGCAATTCCAAGCCAATAAATCAATTGAAAAAAAACCTGCTACAGCAGCGGCACTAGAAAAATATCTTGGGTCTGGTCTCATAAAGGGGGTTGGCCCAGTTACGGCAACTCGAATAGTGAAACACTTTAGAGAAAAGACCATGGATGTTTTTGAGAATCAGATTGATCTTTTAATGGATGTACCAGGAATTGCCGAAAAGAAACTGGAAGATATAAAGATCTCATGGGTTGAGCATCGTTCAATTAGAGATGTGATGATTTTTCTTCAAGGATATGGCATCAGTACGCTTTTTGCTGTTAAGATTTTTAAAACCTATGGTGATAAAGCCATAGAGACTGTTTCAAAAAATCCCTATACTTTGGCTCGTGATATTTATGGAATTGGTTTCTTTTCAGCAGACAAAATTGCTCTCAATATGGGTTTTGAGCGAAATGGTATTCCTCGTGTTGAGGCCGGAATTAAACATGTGCTTGCAAGCTCCAGAGAAGAGGGGCACTGCTTTTTAACAATTGATCAAATTCAAGGACAGACCAAAGAACTTCTTGAGATTGATGAACCTGAAAAAGTTATTGAAGTTTTGCGCGATCTCTTAGCGACAAATGAAATAAAAAAACGTGTTCTTGAATTTGAAGGTCAAAGCAGAGACTGCTTTTATTCTAAGTCTCTTTACTTTGATGAGGCTTTTATCGCCAAGAAAGTTAGATCACTACTTCTGACAAAAATCGCCATCGATTTAAATCGAGTCAATGATTGGGTGACTCGTTACTGCCAAAAAGAGAATATAGTTCTAAGTGATGAGCAACACCAAAGTGTCATTGGTATAGTAAGCAAATCGTTTTCAATTTTAACCGGAGGACCAGGTTGTGGGAAAACCACATCAACAAAAGTCTTAGTAAAATTATTGCAGGCGATGCAGAAAAAAATCATATTAGCAGCACCTACTGGTCGCGCAGCTCAGAGAATGTCAGAGGTTATCGGTTTAGAATCAAAAACTATCCATAGGCTCTTAGAATGGGCGCCACAAAAAAATGGTTTTAAGAAAGATGAGAGTGACCAACTTGTTGCAGATTTTTTAATTATAGATGAGTGCTCAATGCTTGATGTGAACCTGGCTGCGGCCCTTTTGAAAACTGTCAAAGAAACTACGCAAGTATTATTTATCGGAGATCCTGATCAGCTGCCCTCTGTGGGTGCTGGTAATGTTCTCTATGATCTATTAGAATCAAATGCCGTTCCAAAATTTCAGCTCACCAAGGTATTTAGGCAAGCTGAATCTTCATTTATCATTCAATTTGCTCACAAAATAAATAAGGGAGAAATACCTAAGATCGCGTCTCCTATTGGTGATCCAGATGTATTTAAAAAGAAAATAGATTGTGTTTTTTTAGATGCAGAAGAAGCTACACAAGAACAAGCAAAATTTATTGCCAGAACTCGAAGCTTATTAAAGCAAACCGCGACCTTAGGACAATCACATTTAATCAAAATTGGCGAAGAATTTAAAGGCCAGGTTATTAAAGAAGACGACAATATAAAAGTAAATGAACTCTTTGTGCCTAAATTTAATAAGGATGATTTACAAAGAGATTCAGTTCTTTATATTCCAGAAAAATTTCTTCATGTGAATCTTGAAAAACTCTCTCAGGCCAAAAACGAAGTTGAAGAACTTAAATCAGTACTTAAAAAAATTCACCCATGGTCAACTCTTAATCACGGTATGACGGCTCTTGATACAGTAATTAGGCTTTATACTAAAACTGTTCCTGAGATTCTGGGCAAAGGCTGTGAAATTCAAATTTTATCACCACAAGTTCGCGGTACTTTAGGAACTGTAAATTTAAATCAACAGATTCAAAACACGGTAAACCCAGCATCTCTAAATAAGAAACAAATTTCCTTTGGTGATCGAATTTATCGAGAGGGTGACCGTATTATTCAAACCCGTAATAATTATGATCTAGGCGTATTTAATGGCGATATTGGAATTATAAGATCAATTGACCTTACTGAGTATACCTGCCAAGTGTATTATCATGGCCACGACCAGACTTTTGAATATTCAAAAGAAGACTTGTCAGATTTACAACTAGCATATGGTATTACAATACATAAAAGTCAAGGCTCAGAATTTCAGGCGGTTATAATTCCAGTTGCAACTCAGCACTTCAAAATGCTCTTTCGCAATTTGATTTATACTGGGTTAACAAGAGCAAAAAAACTAGCCATTTTTGTTGGAAGTAGGAAGGCGCTTGCCATGGCTGTTCAAACTATAGACCAAAGGGTTAGGCAAACTGCACTTCAGGAATTACTAAATTAAACATGGAGGGATTAGCCAATGATTGATTTTCAACCTAAAGATCCAAGTAGACTTAAAGCATCGGAAATGTTTTTGCTTTTTGCTCAGCCACTTCTTGATACTGTTCCGAATAATGTTTCAATTGAAGAGTATTCTTTTGCATGTAAATTTTGTGAAATGGTATGGAATGCACTCGTTATAAAAGAGTGGCCGTCTAATGAACACCATGACTATTTGAGCGATTTGAAGATGCAAATCAAAACAAATTTTAATAATGATTATATTGGGCTTAAAATTGTTGATATGATGGTCTTGAGAAAGCGTGAATTATTTCCTGATGTGTTGTGGGCGTTTAGTATAAGTGTGAGAAAAGAGAATGGCCCTTATCAATTCATTGTTCGAGCAGAAGTAAGAATGCCAGATCCGTTAAGAGTGAAGGTGCCAAAACGTTGGCGGCATTTGATTCAGAACGATAAAATCAATGGCAAAACCACTTTACATCAAAATTAAAATGACCAATTCATTGATTGTTGGAACCACTTCAAAAGCTGATTCTGAACTTATTCAATCTGATAATATTCAAATTTACTCGTTTTTGAATCAGCCTTCTATTTCAAAAGGATCTAAAGAGAATTACGAGCGAATTTTGAGAGAATTCTTTGCCTTTTACGGTGGTACAGATATTAAATCTGTGACCACAGCTCACATTACGGTCTATTTAAAAAAAATAGAGGTCGCGGCTTCAACTAAAAATCTACACCTCAGAGTTATTGGTGCATTTTTTAGGTTTTTAAAAAATACTGGATATCTTGATTTGAATCCCGCTGCCGCTCTCAAACAAGAAAAGGTGCCAGAAACATTTCAGTTTAAGATTTTACACCGTGATCAAATAGACCGAATGATTGATCTTGAAGAAAATTTGCAGAAAAAAATGTTGCTCAAGATTTTGTATTTTACAGGGCTTAGAATTTCTGAAACCATTTCTCTAAGGTCGAATTCATTTCGACGAGATGAGCTTGGAAATGGTGCCTATATGACCATTGTTGGCAAGGGTGCAAAAGTTCGAACTGTATTTTTACCTGAAGAGTTCTTTAATGAAATCAGTCGATACATGAGCGGCAATTGCAGTGGCGATGGGTATTTATTTTTTGATTTTGAGTCAAAAAAACCTCTGACAAGATTCCAGGCTTTTAGGCTAATTAAGGCCGCAGCAAAAAGGGCAAAAGTTGAACCTGTGCCGAGTCCACATTGGTTCAGGCACACTAATGCCACCCACTCTATAGAAGCGGGCGCACCGATTCACACCGTTCAAGCAACGCTTGGTCACTCGTCGATTACGATCACCGGAAAATACCTACATTCAGGCAAAACTGAATCAAACGTTTCATATTTAATTAAATCCAAAAAATAGGTTTTGCCTACACTTTAAAATAATCGAGATTAAAGCAAACCATTTCCTCTCCCGGCGATGGTTCAGCGATGGATCGGGACTCATTAATCCAGAGTAGAATTTGTGTCTTTAAAAGTTCAAAGTCATTTCGGCTGAGTGTCATCACCGACGTATAATGAATCGAGTCTGTAGTGCCGTTAGACGCACTCAAAATGGCACGTTGTCGCCAATTATTGTGGTGGAGTATGACTTCAGGCGACTGGTTAGACAAATGATAATTAACGTTTGAATAAAGCCACCGACCTTGTTCAAATTTGACATACCCAAGTTCTATGAGTTCTTCCAAGATCTGTCTCACCATGGGTTCTTGGAGCTGCAATTTTTCCGCGATGGTCTTGGGTGACCTTTGGAATTCCGGAATAGAGGTGATGAGATGAACGGCCATCCAATACCATTGATAGTAATATCGGAGTTCAGGACTTCCTGACTGTAACACATTGGCCCTAACTCGGTTACTGATTTTTTCCTGTTCTGTCTTAAGGATCTTCATTTTAGTTTCAATTCGACGGCGGAGATCGCGATTGGCACTGCGTTCAAACTCAAGCATGAGCATAAAAAAATCAGTCTCAAGGTCGGATAATTTTAGGAAACGACAAAGACCATTTGCGTGATCTGGAGTGAGATTGACTTTCGATTTTAAAACGGCAGATAGATACGATGACTTGCATCCTGCCGCCTGTGCGAGTTTGGTCATAAACCCTCTGGAAGGTTTTGCTTCCGTGATGCATCTCTTGAGGTATTCTTTGTAATCTGTGAATGCAAAAATTGGGCGCTTCATTGTGGAGCCACCTGAAAATCTAAGAGGAGTTTCGAAATTGCTTGGAGTTGGCCTTCGTAGGCGGCTCTGGTTTCGCGGGCTAATGAGGTAGCCTCTGTGTAGCTTTTCAACTTCTGTTGCTCGTTAGCCAAATAACCCGTCAAAACCGTTTTAATTTTGGTTTTCGTCATCTCAGAAGTTTGGGAGTTATTCAAGTCATTGAGCAAAACCGAAAAAACCATGTCGTGCCTAAATTGAGTTATGAATTCTGCCGACGCCTTAATTGAGATTGCTTTTATACTTTTCTCAATCGAATCCTGGCGGACTAGCCTTTGTTCGGTGCGGTACAAAGAATCGAAAACCGTTCTGACCACGGTTGTGGGTATAATAGATTGGGTAAACATATTTGATTCAATATAGTTGAATGCAATGGACTTTGCCAGAGCCAGCTCCGGAGAGTCAGGCCGTTCAACAACAATGGTATAAGCGTCAGCCACGAGAGGTTGTCCATGACTATTGGTGACGCCCGCTGATTTCAAGGCGGTCAAGTACATTGCTATTTGGCTTGGAGACGAATTTATGACTTCCGGAATTTTGACATCCGAACTCAAATTAATGACTTTAGTCAATTTAGTCACACAATCGTAGATGGCAGCAATGTTCGGTGAAATGGTGGAGCCTTGAGACTCAAGGGTCTCTATCATTTTAGTGACCTCAGGAGCCTTTAGGTTGAGGCGTATAACTTGTATGACTCGGGGAGAGACTACTTCATTGAATTCTAACGGAGCCTTTGGATCTTGCGATAGTAATAATAAACTGTGTTCGTTTACATATTCCTCTGTATTTTTGTTTATAAGAAATTTGAAGCTAAAGGAATACACTCTACCATTCACTTGCAGGGCGCCGTGAGTGTACCAAGTTCCAATATCCAGAAGAAAGTCCACCGGGATTGATTCCATATCATTCATTGATTGGTTTCGACTTCGGTACTGCCATTGCGTTTCTGGTTGATTGAGGTAGTCCTGAGTGGTGATGACCTTAGATGAAACTTGGTCATAGTGATTGGCTGTCAAGAGGGCCGATGTCAGTAAAAGGGCTTTCATGGCACGATTGATAACAAATCGAAAACGGAGCCACCGAGGGTGCGTTTTATTAAAGTGAATCTGTGGATCACTTTGAAGATCGACAGGTCCTTTGTTTTTGTTCCAGATGGGTGCGAAGAATTTGCGTTCGGCCTCATTGGACAGAAACGGCACAGGATCAAAAAACTGTTGTGTTATGAAGGCAATACCATCCAAGGTTTGCAGCGGAGCTTTTAGGATTTTAGTAAGAAGGGTCTGCTTATCTTTGATTCTTCCACTAAAGGGTTTAGAAAAAGGGGCAGGAGCCAATGCTAAATTTAAGGCCGTCCAAGTACTCGCCACAAATTTAAAAGCTGGACGGCTTAAGTTATGCAACTTCAAAAATAGGGCGCTCAATTTTCGAGTTTGAGGATTTTGTAAAAGCTCTTGTTCTTCGGCCTTGTTTATTGTGTGTGTAGGGTTCGCTAGGATTTCTGATGTTACCTGCTCTAGATGAGGTAATTCATCCAAATCTGGATACTTAAGTTCAACCAAGGCTCTATTTATCTGGTCCCCTAAGTCCTGAACGTTCGAATATTCCAAGGCCTTGGTTGTTGGTGGTAGATTGACTTCTCGATTTAGTAGATCGGCGGCATTACCTATGGATTTAAGGCATTTATATTCATTGGATCCGAGGCAAGGGCTTTGCCAACTTAGGGCAACGAAAGCTATCAAGCCCGTCAATAAAGAGTATTTTGAGAGAGTCTTGATTTTTACCATAGATTTTTTCAGTTTCCCTTGAACAAAGTTTTAAAATCTACCAGTCGCATGAGAGATATTTCAGAAACATCCTTAATGAACGGGATGAAGCTGTCTGGCAGCCCAAGATCAGCTTCTCTTTGCTGCGATTCCAAGTTCCACGACCAAAATTTTGCCAAATCGATGGTTCCATCATTGAGTTTACCAAAATGGGCTATAAAAATGAGGGAATTATCCATAATAGATTGATGGCGTTTTAGAAAACCTTCCTGATCAACGACAGGGGCTGATACAATACTCCTTTGAAAAGCGTATAAGTCATACTGATACCGATTTATGTATTGCACCAGCCTTAGGAAATCGTCCCGAAAAATGACCCGATCTTTAACAAAGTCGATGAATTGAGATCTTGCGTCTGGTTTAAAGAAATTTGATTCGTAAACACTTTGTGCGACTTGAAAAAAATGTCTATCTATAACAATGGCCCCATAGATTTTGCTAACGACTTCGGTTGAATTTCCGCGACGAAGAGGAGCTCTGCGTGCTTGAAAGGTCCCGTTAAATGGGATTTTGCGTAACAAGGCTTTTAACAAATTATCTATATCTTCTGTAATCGATAGATGACCATCCGCATCAGGTAGGATTTCAAAATGGGCATTTAAATGATCAAAAATTTGTGAAGAAAGCCATTCGACTTCGAGTTGCAAAACTTCTGATAGATTAGTAGCACAAGGGGCTCCTATAAGGCTGCGGCGATTCGGGTCAGAAACGGATGCGTATCGGTCATTTGTTTTAGAGCCAAGCAACTGCATTTCAAGTAAAACGGTTTCACACTTTTTGGAAGAGTTCGCGAGCTTCCACTCAATTCGATTCACTCTCACTCCAGTTGTAGCATCGGTGCAAGCTGGTTTTTCTTGGCCAAAACAATTGATGGTACTGCTTTGGAAATCGAGTTTGAAGGTGTTTGAGGAATTAGGCTGCGACGCATTTTGTTTTGGTTCTTTGGAAATCTTTTTTTTTGAATTTGGAGTCTCCGTTGTGAAACCATAAGTACTCTGTTGGAGTTGATCTAAGTTTTGTCTAAGGAGTTCGAGATCGACGTCTTGTTTAACTGGGGAATCTGGATTCAGTTTCATGAGCCATAGATAAAGTTGATCGGCCAGCCGTAGAAATTCAATGGCATCTGGGTCTCCACCGCCACTTCCAATACCTCCAGCGGAGACCCATTGCGAATACAAGCAAAGGGTCAGTAGGGATGCTGTTAATAAGTGGCGCTGAAACATGTCGATCCTTACTTACCTGTTGTGGTCGTTGGAGTTACGTTCATCTGCATCAGTTCTGCGATTTTAATATTTCTATTAAGTTCTTCAGTGGCCGTTTTAACAATGGCAACTTCATCAGGAGTTAAGGCTTCAGTGTTGTCTCCTAGAGCCTGTTCGAGTGGCTTCAGCAAGCTCTTAGCCAATTCAACATTCATTATATAAACCTCCTTTGGTGCTAATTTTGACTGCTCTTGAAATTGAGAATCAAAGGAAATACCATTAATAACAGCCGTTAAGGCTTCTTTTCGGTCTGCACCCACAGAGTTGAGTTGCTCTTCTAAGATGGCTCCGAGAAGTATTGGATATTGGCCCGTCTTCAACAACCTTTCGAGTCTTTCACCAGGTTCGCCGATAATGTGATGGCCTGACGCCTTAACTTTCTTGACTTGCTCTAAGTCACTAGAGATTTTTTGAACCAATTGGGACCTCACTTTTGAAGCGATCGTTTGACACTCCTTCGGGATGAGCATGAACGCGTCACAAATTGGGTTAAGGGTAGCATTGAGAGAGGCCTGAATCTTCTGATTAGATTCGATTTCCTGAATACGTGCTTCGACTTCCGCAACAGCTTTAGTTCCTTCATTTGGTAGGCTAAAAGATTGGTAGCTGGCGGCGCCTATCATCGCTAAACCTGCAATTGTAAGAACGATGGGAAAGGTTCGATAATTGTTCTGCCAGCCTTGTAACGCCATACCAATAAATGCCACTCCTGCTGGAATTCCCCCAGCAACAGTGAGCGACCCCATACTTTCTGTAGAATTGTCTAAACCAACATAGGTCTGTAGGCCACCATCCCCAAAGTTCCTCATTAAAAAAGATGGGTGAAAACTAGAAGGTTTTGGAAAATTCAAGTTCCGAACGCGAATCTCCAATAATTTAGTGGCAACAAAGGCTCTAAAGATTGAAGTTTCAAGACGTTCTCCATGCACGGCTTCGGCTTGGGCCTGAGTCTGAGCTAAACCTTCTGTGGCTATGGCTGATGTCAAACCACTTTCCACTGTGACTATAATAGTAAGACCCATGGCTAATAGCCGTTTAAAAATGTAGGGGTTCATGTTAAGCTCCTATCTGTAGATTTATTCAAAATTCGTTCCAAAATATATTTTAAATTAAAATTGTTTAATTTTGACGAGGATACTGTTCCAGTGGCTCTCGTACTAGCAGGCTCATAAAATTAAAGTAAGAAAGAGTTCGGCTTATAATGTATTCGGCTGCGGCTTCTTTTGTGGGTTCACACGGGTCGTTGATGAGAGGCTCGAGTCGGATGTCGACATAATCAATGAAAAGTTTAGTACTGCGAAGACCACCCAATTCGGCATTGAGACCTTCATACTCTTGGGCGGTTTTCTTGATGGATTCATAACGAGTGATATTGTCGATTTGTTCCCATTGGCTCGCGATAGAGTACAATTCTTGCACACTCGAAGATAGGGCCTCAACATGGCCAACGAATTCCATGAATTCCCATGAAGTTTGCACATAGGAATTCTTTTTCACTTTTTCCAATTGCGCGATTACTTTTTGCGTACAATTCGTTTCCTGAAGTTGATTCAGCGATTGCTTGAGGTTGATAAGGTTTGCGGTTTGCTCATTGAGAACGACAACAGAATAGGAACTCGGGGTTTTATTGATTTGATACCATTCACCGTGGAGCGTACCTTTTGTTTTTTCTACCGTCTTGTAACGTATGGAGGCTGGGGCAGTGGGAGTATCGGTACTCCCAATGACAGCTCCTAAAAGAGTCCCGAGCAGAGCAGGGATAGCAAGAATTGGTGAGGCGGTATAAAAGAACGGGAGGGAGATCAAACCACCGAGGCTAAAGCCGATCGAACCTCCCAAGGCGGCATCATGAAGAACCCCTCCTTTGGATGGCTTCACATCCTTTTCGTAGATTGGAATTTCCTGGAATTCACTCCAGCGGCCTTCAAGTTTTCCCACGGATTCACGTTCGATCACCTTAAACTTTTGGCTCAATGCTGTTTGTACTTGTAAAAAATTGCGGTGTGAGGCCTGAAGAGTCTCCGTTGTTTTCAATTTTAGTTCATTAGCTTGGGTTTGGTTCCCAAAGCCTAAAATTACTAGTGAGGCTACACATAAACAAGTTCTCTTTAGATGGTTAAGTAAGTTCATTTCATAGCTCCTTTCATTCCACAGGATTAATTTATATTTCTATGAGTTAAATTGTGAAAGGACTTTATTATTAAATTATTTATAAATCGATAATTAAAAATTAAGTATAATTACTTAAATCATCAATATTGTTTGATATATTGTAAGTCATTAAGGCTCCCCACATTTTCAAAATGAAAAGATACCTCTCATTGAAAATTTATTTACCGCCGGTATGCAAAATCCAGATACCATAAATTCTTGGATCGGCGAGTGTTAAGACCGTTGTCTTGATACGATTTAAGGATACAGAAGAGTATGCTGTGACGATGGTCCATCGAGAGAAGGCAAAGGAGTTGAGTCACTATCATCTTCAGTCCGGTATCAAATATCTGAACGAGTTAGAAAAAGAGGGATTCGCAAACTACACTGGTTTATTTAAGAGTATGGTCAGCAATTTAAAAGAACAGTTGACACTAGAAACAAATTTGATCGAAGAGTCCAAAAAGGTCTCACTGGCTTCTGAGTTGATTGAAAAACTCAATGATGATTTGAAAAACGATCGTGGAGTTATTCGCTTTGTGGTACCGACTCAATACAAAAACTATGAACCTAAGGAAATTATAGCCATTTTTCAACTCGGACGAGGGAAGAAGTGGTATGAACTGACTAAAGTAGAGCAAGAAGTGTTTGGGCCTCTTGCGGCAAAAGTCAATTTACGACTTTTTCTCGAATACGGATATTGGGAGCCAGATAGGCCTACAGGAAATTTTCTTTTTGATACGGCAAGAAACGAAATCGTGTTGATCGATTGGGTCCATCTCCTCGAGTTGATTTGGGAGATGTGAGATACAGAAAAGTCAATCCCGGATCGAACGGTCTATAACTCCATTGTCGGTGAATTGAAATCGGTCATGGATAATAATGAAGCCTTTTATGATAAGTTACTTAGACTGTTGAATAAGCTTGGCGAACATGGCATCATTTTAAAAGGTAAGTTTAGATCTTCGGCCCTTAAATGATTGGCCGTTTTTATGAAAGAAGATTATGTTCCTGAAAAAGAGTTTCAAACGATTTTGGCAGATGAAATCGAAAGATATTATGGTCACAAATGGCCAGCCTTGGCCCTCGTGGGAGACTTTCATACGTTAGTTAAATTGGCCAAAGAAAAAATTAAAAACCCCGGTTTTACTAATTTTAGCTCAAGAGACAAATGCCAAAGAGCTTTAAAAAAATAATTTTGCGAAGCTATGGCGCACTCTCGTCGATGTGAAGTTCATCACATTGATGCAATAATTGTGTTCCGCAATTGATATTGGGGCATGGTGCTAGAGTGGCCAACCTCGATGCACGACTTCTGACTCGCCAATTTGGTTACAGTGATGATCAAGTTTACCGTCGCGTGACGGCCGTCCGACTTTATCGGTAAATGCTGCATGATCTCTCGTCCACAACATTCTGAAATGCCTCAAATCTCCCTCTGTGAGAATTTTATTTACTGTTCCTTGATCCATTGTTTATATCGCTACTTATTTAGTCCAGTGGTTTCCGATGATTTGGATTATGAGAGGGAACTCATGTGTTTGAAGTCCCTTGTGGGCCTCGGATCGATCTCTAACACTAGATACCAACCTGAACTTTTATTGAAGAAATCTTCAAACAAATTTCCCTGCGGGTACTAGACTATAATCGATAAGCCAAAATCAAAATCAGCCAGAGCAATTCAAAGATATTAAAGAACAAACTGGGCTATTCAATAGCTCCAAAAGTTTACAAAATATACTAGTAGAATCCAGAGTATATCCACACGCTAGGGCAAATGGTGAAAAAAACTGAAGATGAATTTAATGGCCTGAAGGAGTAGGAGAAAATGGAAGGACTTTAACTTCTTAGTTTGGATTTAGGCTCAATACACAGAAGAATTTGAAATTGACGACGAACAAAATGAAACAACAATTCAGAATGTTATATAGAAATTTAATATCCATTCTGAAAAAATAAAATAGGGTTTAAATGAAAACTGACGATGTTTTTCCAGGCTACCAGATTATTCAAAATATTTACAGTACTCAAATAACCTCTGTTTATAAGGCTATTGATGAGTCCACTCAATCATCCGTAATTATTAAAAACTATAAAACAGATAAAGCTGGAAAGATCAGTCTCATTCGGATCAAAAATGAAATCAAGACTCTCTTGGAGTTAAACAGCGATTTTATTATCAAAATAAAATCAATGATTGATTCAGTTGATAATATCTCAATAGTAATGGAAGACACGAATGGAATTTCATTACGAGAATATCTCAAGGGCAAAATAATGCCACTACAGGAATTCTTCATCTTGAGTGAACAGATGTGTCAATCTCTTAATTTTATTCATCAAAATAAAATTATTCACCGGGATATTAAATTAGATAATTTCTTAATAAACCCAGACCAGAAAATGGTCAAACTCACAGACTTTGGTAGTGCCTTTGTTGAAGACCACTTAAATCATACGAGTTCATTTTTTCAAACAACCTTCAATTATATTTCTCCTGAACTTTCTGGTCGAACGAATATGAAGGTTGATGACCGAAGTGATTTATATTCTCTCGGAGTTACTTTTTTTGAGATGCTCACAGGGACAGTTCCTTTTCAGGCTGATGATGAAATGGATCTAATCTATAAACATCTTACCAATTCTCCTCCGATGGTAAATTCAATAAACAAAGAATTACCTGAAATGGTTTCTTTAATTATTAATAAGCTTCTCATGAAGTCTCCATCTGAACGTTATCAGAGTGCAATGGGACTAAAATTTGATCTTGAAAAGTGTAAGAATGAATATCTTCAGAAGCATATAATTCAAGCTTTCGCGTTGGGTCAGAATGATTTTTCCAAAGATCTTAAAATCAGTGAAAAGTTTTATGGACGTGAAACGGAACTAAAAAAATTGTACGATAGTTTCGATAATATAGCTAACGGTAGTCCATTGGAAGTGGTTTTTGTTGGCGGTCATCCAGGTGTAGGAAAAACCCGGCTCATTACAGAGTTACAAAAACCTCTTTTAAAACAAAAAGGTTATATTATTACCGGAAAGTATGAAATTTATAAAAGAGATCAACCTTTTTTTGCGATTTCTCAAGCACTCAATAATTTGATATCACAAATTATGAAAGAGGATAATCAAAAGGTGCTTACCTGGAAAAGTATTTTTGAGAAAGCCCTCAACAATCAAGGAGGTGTGTTAATACCTCTAATATCAAATCTTGAGTCTCTGATAGGACCCCAATTAACACCCATTGAGCTTAAACCTGTCGAGGCCGAAAAACGACTTTATGACACTTTTATTAGGTTGTTTTCTGCGATTGCAATCAAGGATCATCCAATTGTTCTCTTTTTAGATGATTTACAATGGGCCGATTTTGCCAGTTTTAAACTATTAAATCTCTTATTGGTTAATAAAAGACTTCAGTATTTTCTCTTTCTCGGAAGTTACAGAGACACTGAGATAACTGATGACCATCCATTAATGGCACTGAAAATGGATTTGAAAAATCAACAAGTCCAGACTCAAGATCTAGTGCTGAATACACTTGAAAAAAATGAGATTCAACAATTGATAGAGGATACATTTAACGCTAAGAATCTTGATATTCAAGAACTGACTGATTTTGTGGGTTCGAAATCAAATGGAAACCCTCTATTTGTAAGTGAGATTCTGAAAGTTCTATACGAAAACAAAGCCATCTATATTGATTCAAATTTCAAATGGAATTGGGACATTATCCGAATCAAAGCTACTAGTTTACCACCGAATTTAGTCGACCTGTTATGCGAAAAAATAAATGATTTACCTAATAATAATATAGATATTTTGAAACTTGCCGCTTGTATAGGAACACGCTTCAGTATTAACTTACTTGAAAGTATTTTAAACCAGAAAGCGGATTTCATTTTCCAAGTATTGAGTCCTTCAATTAATGCAGGATTTATTCTAGAAGTTGGTGAAGAGTATAAATTCCAACATGACCGCATTTTAGAAGCTATCCATAAGTTGATTGATTCAGATTTAAAAGTAAAAATCCATCGGCAGATAGGAATGGCTCTGTTGTTACTGACAAAAAATGATCTCAATAAGAGAAATGAACAAATTATAGAAATTGTAAATCATCTTAATCAATCTCAATCAGAATCATCTAAATATATCGACAAATTTGAGCTTGCAGATCTGAATTTTCAGGCAGCAACGAAAGCATCTCAATCTTTTGTATTTAGGGAAGCTATAAACAAAATTGAAACTGCGTTGAAACTTCTAGAACCGACTCAATGGGAAAATCAGAGAGAGAAAACATTTTTGCTTTACAAAAACCTAGCTCGTTTTAACCTCAATCTAGGAGAATTTAATGAATGCGAAAAAATACTAGATTTTGTTGCGCCCTATTTAAAAACAGAATTAGAAACTGGGGAAATGGATCTCATCAAAGTTACTGTGTTGTATGTGAGAGGCAAAAATAGTGAAGCCATTAGTACTGGATTAGAGGCCCTGAAAAAGCTGGGCATAGTCATTAAAGAGAAACCAAATCCAATTAATCTACTGTTAGATTTTTTGGCGGCTGAAAGGAAGTTAAAAAAACTTACCATCGAAGATCTTCTGAAGCTCCCTAAACTAACGGATCCTAAATTAGTTCTGATTTGTAAATTTATAACGGAGCTAATCGCTGCGGCTTATCTTATTGGAAATAAAGTGATTGCTCCTTTAAGTTTGAAAGCCACAAATATCTATCTGCAAAACGGAGTCAATGAAGACACACCAATCAGTTTGTCGATGGTTGCACTAATGACGCTTCTTGTGAAAAAAGATTATGAATTGATGTATAAGTACTACAAGTTAAGTTTGGAGCTCAACGAAACATTAAAAAGTCCCTACACCTTAGCTAAGAACTACTATACTTTTGTGATTATTGCTAAAATTTGGGTTGAGAGCGCAAGAACAATTCGTTCAGACTTAATTCAATGTTTTACTTTCTCCCAAGCGGCAGGAGAAAGGTTGGTTAGTGCCTATGCTACAAATTCCGGTTTAGATTTAATTATCACTTATTCGAATACCATAGAAGACTTAAAGACACATTTAGAAAGATACGACGAATTTATCAGTCAATTCAATCATGAATATTTTTCCCTCAGGCAACAATTCTTTAAAAATACAGTTTCGAAATTATTGGGCCAACCTACCACTGATTTGATATACAATGGGCAAACATTTACGAAAATGGAGGTGGTTCAACGTCAAATAGCTGTCGGAAATGTTTCGTTTATAGGCGGATTTGTAATATACGATAACTTAGTCTTGGCATTATTTGATCGATATGACGAGATAGATCAATTTGAATTTGTGACCGACGATGCTCCACGAAAGATGTCTGGAGCATTGAATTTTGGTTTTTACTTAACATCAGCACTTTACCTTGTGGGAAAAAGTCATCAAGATTCACAATTTGTAACTTGGCAAAAGATTAGGCAATTAAAGAAAATATGTAATTGGTTTCATGATCGGGCAAAAATAAATCACGAAAATTTTGGTTCCTTTTATGAATTGTTAAAGGCTGAAATCGAGCGACTCGAGGGCAATAATGAAAATGCTGAGAATTTATATGACGTTGCTATCTCGTTAGGACGCAAATACAATTGGCCTTTTTTCGTCGGTTTAGCTTCATATTGGGCTGCTCTTCACTATAAAAATAGAAATAGAACACGAATAGCCAAACTTTACATTGAAGATTCTCTCAAGGTTTATAAAAAATGGGGTGCAACGGGATTGGTTTTGTTTTTAGAAAACAAATTTTCCGATTTAATAGATTACAAATCGCATAGTGAACTTTCGTTAAAAAGCAGTTCAGTATCTGCGTTAGATAGTAGACGAATAAGCCAATCAGACAATAGTAATTCATTCGATTCACAATTAGTTGATTTCAAATATCTACTAAAAGCATCACAGGCATTATCCCAAGAAAGGATGCTAGTAAATATTGTAACAAAACTGATGCAGATATTAGTTGAGAGTGCTGGGGCACAAAGATCAATGCTGATACTGAATACTCAAAACACAAAAAGTAAAACGGATCTAACAATTTTAGATACTGGATCAATTAGGTGGACCGTTGAAGGTATCGCCGAAGCAATCAACAACGAAATGCACTATACAACAATGCCAAATATTCTTTTGACTGAATCAGATCGAGTACCTCAAAGTTTAATTTTGTATTGTATTAGGACAAAGACATTTGTTGCGATAGATAACGCTCAAGATGAAAATGCCTTTTCGGAGGAAAAGTATTTTAAATTAAATAACACTGTGTCTGTTTTATCTATTCCAATAATGAACAAAGGAAACGTATGTGGAGTTATTTATTTTGAAAACAATTTAATGAGTAACGCTTTCACTGAAAAACAGATTCAAACCTTGACCTTTATTGCGTCTCAGGCAGCGGTGTCCATTGAAAATGCTATCTTATATAAGAATATGGAAGAACTTGTTAAAGAACAGACTCAGGAGATTAAGTCAATTTTAGAACAAGTGAAACAAGGAATTTTCACATTTGGGGAAACATTACGGATAAATGAAGATCATTCAAAATATTTGTTTGAGATCTTTAAATGTGAAAATATCAAATATTTGAATGTTTTTGATTTACTGTTTTTTCAAAGCGATTTATCTGAGGAAACTGTGGCTCAAATAAAAAGTGCTATAGAGTTAATTATTGGTGATGATATCCTTAATTTCAACTTCAATTCCTTAATTTTGCCTAAAGAAATTACCTATAAGAATGGTCAACAGATCTTGGAAGTTGATTGGTTGCCGATGTTAAATGAAGGTGAGAAAGTTCAAAAGTTGATGGTCTGTATTAGGGATGTAACTCAAGTTAGAATTGCTAATGAAAGAGCAGCGGAGCATCAAAGAGAACTAGAGTTGATTGATCAATTGATTTCAATGGGTGCAGAACGGTTTTTTAAATACATTGAGGCCTCCTCTCAGCTTGTTAATAAGTGTGAAGAGATTATTCTAGCAACTGATAGTCAAACAAATAGTTTTGATCCAAAAGCCTCGGTTGAAGCTTTACTGGACGCTACGAAATTAATATTTCATTGTTTACATACTTTAAAAGGGAATTCCAGAATTTATAAATTTAGTGAACTGACCCAAAAAGTACATAATGTTGAGGATTTTTATTCTGAGTTTCAAAAAAAACCAAATCCTTTGGTTTGGAATGCTACTGTGCAAGTAGAAGAAGTTAGATCCATAGAAAAATATTTACTAAGAATTCGAAATATTGCCGAGGTAAAACTCAATTTCAAGAAAAACCACGAAGGGATATTTTGGAATCAATTAAGTTTGCTATTAAATCAATACTCTGTAGACCAATTAAAAGAGATGGCGCAAAAAAATAGTTTGGAAAGTCTAAGCAATATGCTTCAGCCTTTGATAGATAATTTGGAACAGCTTGCAAATAAAGTTGATAAACCTATTCCAGAGTTTATTTTAGTTGGCGAAGAAATCAAATTGGACCCGTCGATAGCTCAGAATCTAGAGTCAGTTTTTAATCACCTCTTCACCAACAGCGTAGATCATGGATTAGAAAAAAATAAAAAAGGGCAGTTAAGTATTGAAGCATCTG
>CAZYOE010000085.1:0-15636 GCA_964648725.1 uncultured Pseudobdellovibrionaceae bacterium
GTGCCTGCACGGATCCGTGGAGGGGGTGCCCAGCAATGGGCATTCCTACTCCGACGTTAAGTTATGGATCACTTTGTAGTCTTGCCTTTTTAAAAATGAAAGGCGAAAATATGCATTTGGTAACTGCAAAAATGCATTTATAGAAAACCTGCGAGGTGAAAGAATGGACTGGGATAGTTATCGGTATTTCTTAGCACTTTATCGCCGTAAGAGTTTGAAGTTAGCAGCCAAGGATTTAGGAGTGAATCAAACAACTGTTGGTCGACGTATCAGTGCTCTTGAATCTGAATTGGCGGTTAAACTTTTTGAAAAACGCTCGAATGGTTTTTTTTCAACTCTTGCTGGTGATCGCGTTTTGGAATTGGCTGAGCAAATTGAATCCCAGTTTTTGCAAATGGAAAGACAAGTCTTAGGGAGAGATCAGCGTCTGCATGGGGTGGTTCGTTTGGCCATGCCGGGCGCTTTAGCCAATCATTTTATTATCCCTCGCATGGCTGGTTTTTGTGAAAAATATCCTGAGCTTGAAGTGCAATTTTTAACAGGGCCAGAAGTTCTCAATCTCTCTCGCCGTGAAGCTGATTTGGCCATTCGCTTGGTACGGCCACAACAATCCGAATTGGTGGTGCGTAAAGTTGGTTCTTTGGAGCTGGCGTTTTATTGTGTGAAGACTCAATTAAAAAACTGGAATCTCCGAGAGAGAACTGAAAAAGATGCGGCGATACCCTTGGTGCATCTCTTTGAGCGTGCGACGAGCCGTTCAGAGCAAGAACTCCTGAATCAAATGAAGGTTTCACTTATTACTGTTTTGCGGTCGGCCGCCTGGAGTTCGGTCTTTGCAGGAGTTAAGGCGGGGATTGGCGTTGGAGTTTTGCCCTCGTTTATGGGAGATTACGATTCTAATCTTGTTCGTTGCTCTGACAATGCCATCACGGTGCCACTTTGGTTAGTTGTTCATCCCGAAGTTAACAAAAGTGCCCGAGTGCGGGTTTTGATGGATTTTTTGAATTCCGCCCTCGGCTCATTGTAAAGCCAGCGTCAATGATTAAATAAAAATTAATTACAAAACCAATTTTGGTATTTTGATTTTTTTCTTGTTTTAGGGCGGTGGTTTGTTAGCCTAGGTTTATGAGTAAACCAAAAATTGTTGCTAAGTGTTTTCAAGCCGTAGATTTAAAAGCAGGGACTCATTATTGGTGTGCCTGTGGAGAATCCAAAAACCAACCCTTTTGCGATGGGTCTCACAAAGGTACGGAGTTTACGCCTGTAAAGTTAGAACTCCAAGCTGACAAGCGCGTCAAGTGGTGCCTCTGCAAGCATACAAAAGCTGCCGGTGGAATTTGTGACGGAAGTCACAATTCACTATAGTTGCAAGCGACCTATCTGAGACCGCTAATGGGACGATAAAACGATTTCAATTCGTCCATTTGATTTGGTAGTTTTTCGAACGTGGCAATCCAGGCCTCCGGAGTTTCCATGCATAATGAAATTGGCCAATTCGAATATTTTTTAAATATATCAACGGCGAATCGGAACATGCTGGTTCGCAGTTGCGAATCGTACCTGAGTTTACCGCTCTCAGACGGAAACATTTCGGCCTGAGTGACCCAACTTTTCATCCCAAAGCGCTCGCGCATGATGTGGCGCTGCTCCGGCTGGAATCGAAGAGTGCCAACCGTGATTCCCTGAACCTGATCTTTTGTAAATCTCTGGGTGAGTTCTCGAATTAGGTCTTCGTAGTTTTTTTGCCAGCCTTCATGAAAAATCATAGGGTCAATATGAACGCCAATAGGGAAACCTTTTTGAACACAGAGTTCCGCGGCGCTCAATCGTTCTTCGAGGGAAGCAGTGCCATGCTCTTCATGTTCAATAACCGCCTGCGGATTGATGGACCAACTCACAAGAATATTTCCTTGGTGGTCGCAATCTAAAAATTGATCGACATGGTTAGATTTTGTTTTTAACTCGAGAATCCAATTAGGGTGCTTGGAGAAAAACTCAATTAAAGGGCGACTATAAAGGGTCAGAGGATCAAGGCTTAAGCTATCGATCACTTCGCCAGTGCCAATACGCATGGGTGAGTGGCCATTGGTGAGGCTCATTTCTTCCAGCTCCGCGAGTGCTTGTTCAATGTTGGAAAACACCGTCATCAGGGGAGTGTTGAGATAACTTTGCAGGTAGCAATAACTGCAGTTCATATTGCATTGCAGACCTAAATTAAGAACATGATAGTTACAGCAGGTCAGAGATTTTTTTTGTGAAGCTCCGGGGCAACGCTTAAAAAACTGCCCTTTAAAGGGAGTTACAAAAAGTTCTCTCTTGCTGCGATTGTACTCGCGTGATGACATCTCACCTTGCTGAGTTTGGTAGGGTTGTTCGGTTACGAATCTGACTTTTTCACTAGGGAACAAAGAAGTCAGGCGTTGTGCCACAGCGGAATGAGTGCTGTCGTTGTGAATATAGAGTCGATCAATTCCCTGAATTAGTTTTTCGACCATAAGTCCTCATATTCCGGTTGTTCCTGGAGATCACTACAGACTTGCTGTAGACGTTCAAGGGATCGTTTTAATTCCTGCGGATGACTAAAGAACATTTTCAATTCAATGCCGCCCCGATCACCTCGTCGCGCCCATTTGGCTTCGCTTTTTAGAGGCCAGGCCACTGAGCGAATTTTCTTTTCAGCTTGTGCATCATATTGCGTCGTCTGTGGGTATCTCAGGATGTGGAGCTCTTTTAGCCAAAATGAAATTTCTTTTTGCGGTAACAATGCGGAGATAGGTTTTTCCATCAGAAGGAGTTCAGTCAAGAGCTCGATGATTTTAGCGCCATCAGACTTTGAGAAATGGCTATTGGTAAGTAGCGGCCAAAACTCCATTAACAGATTGATGTCTTTGAGTGAGCGCAGAGGGGCTAAATCCTGTGAGGCAAACTTTTTTTGATGCAGCCATCGCTGAACTTCGGGGGGAAGTTTAACCGTTTGTTGGGCAACCTCCTCCAGAGTTTCTTTATAACGATAACCATAAGTCTCCCAAATTTCTTTTTGTAAGGAGGGCTCCGAATTGAGTTTCGCTGATAACCTCGACAACTCCAAAAAGCTTAACTCAGGATAAACGGCCTTCAGACATTGAGTCAAATTTGGGGAATCAAGAACGATTGCCATTCCTTCCAGTCTTTCAAATCCACAAATTAGCTCATTTTTAAAGCAATAGGGCGGCAGTTGATCTGGCCAAGGGATTTCAGGAGAAAAATCGAGATTTTTGCTGCACTCTTGAATAGGAATCATTTTTGTCATGCTCGCTGCGTACCATAAAGTTCTGTCCAGTGGCAATCCTTGACTGCGTTGTGGATCACTCTCAGGCGGTGATTTTTTTAGTAAAACTTCTGGATTGTTACAGAGTTCTCGATACAATGGCTGATATGGCTCATTGGAGAGAATACAGTACAGTTTGGTCAGATGTGGTGTTTTTTCGTTATATCGCAGAAGGTGTGGAAAAAAACGCCGAAGAAATATTCGTATGGGATTTGGATAAAACCTATCTCGATACCTCTTGGGGTGGTTTTTTTGAGCTTATGAAGGTAGCACTCGAACGAGCTATGTCCAAAAAAAATATCCCCGGCACCAATACTTTGATTCGGAGTCTTGTTGATCAGTGGCCAGCGCCAAAATCTCATCGCCATTTTCCTTTGTATTTTATCACAGCATCGCCTCCGCAAATGGAAAGTCGTATCAGTGAAAAATTGTCATTCGACGGTATCTTTCCTTTTGGTTGTTTCTATAAAGACAATTTACAGAACTTGCATCCCAAACGGCTTTGGCGTTTGACCAAGCAAGTTGGTTATAAAGTTCAGGCCCTTATGCAATTGCGTACCATGCTGAAGCAAGATGTCCGGCAGGTGCTTTGGGGGGATGACAGTGAGTCGGATGCAGTTATTTATAATCTCTATAGTGATATTTGCTCACGTCGCTTGGGGCCCCATGATTTACGACAAATTCTAGGGCAGTTCTGGGTGACCGGAGAACAAGTAGATATCATATTGCAATTGCAAAGTAGTATTCCCGAAAATGATCCTGTTGAAAAAATTTATATCAATCTCGCCTCTGATACGGACCCGGATTATTATTTAAAGTTCGGTCGTAGAACTGTACCGACTTATAACAGTTTTCAGACCGCTTTGGATCTCTATCAAGACAAGCGGTTGGACTTTCAAAAATTGCTCAAAGTCGCGAAGGATATGACGGACAACTATGATTTTACCAATGATGAACTTTGTCGGAGTTTTGATGAACTGATTCGTCGGAAACTTTTAGCAGAGCCGTTTGTTGGGCAAGTGACTAAAGAGCTGCAGGAGGCGGGAATTGTTCCCATGGATTATGCGCCATCAGTGACGCCCTATCATTCAAATTCGGCGCCTCTCAGCCGAGGTTTTGATATTGTGGGTGTGCACGAACCATGGATTTCTGATCGTATTGATTATCTTCATGATTATCGCTAAACAATAATTGTAGATTTAAAAGGGGGGCTACGGAAGTGCTCCTTTCAAACAGGAACGGAGGTTTAGAGAGCTAATGGCAGAAGACTCTCTAAACCTAAAGAATTGAATTATCCTGTTACCTTTAAAACTTCTTGTATGGCCTGCTCGAGGATTTCTTTTGGGAGAGCCCCTTGCGCCATCTGTGGTTCGGCTCCAACCGGTACAAAAAGTAGGGATGGAACGCTCATGATGCCGAAAGTTCCAGCCACCTCCTGCTCAGTGTCGATATTAACTTTATAGATATCGAGTTTGCCCGCATATTGTTTTGAAAGCTCCTCAAGAACGGGGGCTAAGCGTTTACAGGGGCCGCACCAGTCCGCATAAAAATCAATGATCGCAGGTCTCGCACCTTTAAAAGCCCAGGCACTGCTCTTTTCATAATCAAATACTTTATCTTTAAAGTCTTTACTTGTTAGGATCTCCATCTGAGACCTCCTCTCTTGTCTTTTTTAATATATTATAATATTATAATATAAGCAAGGGATTGGCATAACTATGAGTCGAATTCGTAAAAAACAGACGGTAAGTCAGGATTGTTCGCAGATTTCAGGGGTTTTTAAGTTTTTGGCACATCCGCAACGAGTGCAATTATTGATTCTCCTGCGGCGGGAGGGAGAACTGTCGGTGATGGATTTGGTACGCTCAACCAATATGTCGCAGTCACAGGTTTCGCAAACCCTTCAGAAACTCAAGCTCTGTGGTATGGTGGAGGCCGAACGGCATGGAACTTCAATATATTACAAAATCAAGTGTGTTCAGCTGAAAAAACTCTTAAAACAAATAGAATCTATTTATCCAGTGTTTAAGCCTCGGTCGGGTTAACGATAGCAAGAGGGTATCAAGTGGCTTGCTCAATGGTGCTGTGTTGGTGGAGTTTAATGGCCAAGCTCAAGCATTGCGAGATGATTTGTGAAAAACGCAATTCTTCGTCGAGAATAATATTTCGGTTATTAGGCATTCTGATGACTAAGACGCCATAGAAATGCTCAGGTGCATGATAAATAGGAACAACAATCATGGAGTTGAATGTGATGTTTGAAAAATATTGTTTGACTTGATTTAGAGTCGGATCATTATCCAGATTTTCAACCACCAGGGTTTTTCCGGTATTGATGACATAGAGTATCTCTGGGTATTTGCGTAAATCTAAATTCCACTCGTTGCCTCTGAGGTCATCACTCGATGCTTTGACTAACCCTAAACGATGGGGTTCACACTTGATGATGCTCGCTCTGACGCTTTTCAATGCCATGGCGGTCATCTGTGTGAGCTTGCGAAAGATATCTTGTAGATTCGTGCCTTGAGTGATCTGCTGTAAAACAAGTTCCACCAGATGAAGATAAAGATTAGAGACATCGCTTTTGTCGCTGGTTCTTGTTTCGGTGCGCGAAGGTTGTAGGTGAAAAACGATGCGAGAGACAATGTCTTCCACTTCCAGGGGTTTCAACAGAAAGTCAACAGCACCCCATTTAATACATTCTTTAATATTGTGAACATTCGATTGATTGGAAAGTATGACGACCTTGGTGCTTTCTTTTTTGCCTGCAGAGGATGCCTTGATATTTTTTAGAATGCTCAGGGCATTTTGCTTTTGGAGCATTAATTCTACTAAAGCCAACTGCGGCCTGTAGGTGAGGATCATGCGCATGGCTTCATCGCCATCGTTGGCCATAAGCACTTGAAAGCCTCTCTCTTCAAGAAAAGTCTTCAAGTGCTGATTCACGGTGGAACTCACATCTGCAATCACAATTCTCATCTTGCTCATTAGTATCCCTATCGGCGCAATCCATGAAGGGCTAAATGCCGACGGAGGTCTAGATTGCCGCTAAGTAGGAGTGTTCTGTCATTGTCGAAATAGAACTGTCTCGCTTTGAGATTTTTGAGAGTCATTCGGAACTCTGAAAACGCATGGTTTTTAGTGGAAGCCCGAAGCTTGACGCCTTGAATTTGGCTCTTTTTCAGCAGTCCCTATCTAGTGCTGGATTTCTAATTATTGGGAGTTTTCTCTTTAGTATTGGAGTCCGTCGCCGGAACTTGGTCAGCATAAGGATGACCAGAAGGGTCAAATTGTTTTTCTGCTGAGGCACTCATTTCTGGCTCGGGTTCCGCGCCAAAGGTGGCAGAGTTAGTGATTTCTCCGCACACATCTTTGATGTATCTTTCGAGGTAGCGTGGCTTATAGTGATCACTCACCTTGGTGGAGTGTTGATCCTTAGCCCACTTTTGAAAATCTTCGAAAGACATTTTTTTTTGGATAGCTTCTTTTTCAAGTGTTTCTAAGCTCACCTTTTGCATCAATGAATTAACGAACTGAATGAGATTTTCAATTGGACCAGGCTTTTGCGTGTCTTGATAAACTTTTGCCTGAAGAACTTGTAAGTAACCACAATACTTATCGGAAGCACTGGGTTGTGCCCAAAGAAAATGACTGAACCCTAGCGAAACTAAGTTAAGGATCACAGATAAGTTATGTTTTCGAAGCGCTCGCATTTTCTTCATCCTATTCTAAACTGACATAGTTTGAGCTCTGAGGCTATCATTTTAAGGTCTAACTCCCCTTTGGGCCTGACAGGAAAAAGGCATCAAGAACTTTCCAGTACCATTGTTGCAAGGGTTCTTGCAGATGAATATTTTCGAGAATTTCCTCGCGATTTTGCACAAATTCGCCTTTGGGATAGCTTTCAGAGGGAGTTGCTACACATTCTTTAATCCAGGCCTTATCGCTCTCGGGATGGAATTGAAACGCTAAGCCATGTTTCTCAAAAATAAAGGCTTGGTTCGCGCATCCCGGAGAGGAACCTAATTTCGTCGCTACCGAGGGCGTCTCAAAGGTGTAACGGTGCCATTGAAAAGCAGGGAGTTCGGCCGGGGAATTTGGAAACAGGATGTGGGGCTGTAATGAAATTGTGTGCCAGCCAACTTCCCAATGCGTGTGGCGCCCCACTCTGGCGCCGAGTATTTCTGCCATTAACTGAGCTCCAAGGCAAAGGCCAAGAGTTTTTGTTTTTTGTTCCAAAAGATTTTTTATAAATGATTTTTCTTTGCTCAGCCAAGGGTAGAGGTGTTCCTGATCCACATTCATACCGCCACCACAAACAATCACGCCGAGAAAGTCGTGCAGGTCAGTGGGCCAATTTTGATTGAGCCAAACTTTTTGAATGGTTGGTTCAATATTGCGACTTTGACACCATTCTAAGGTGGTACATGCGGGGGTTTCTTGTGCGTGCTGGAGAATGAGAATTTTTGCCATTAACGTCTCTTTCCGAAGGGGTCTTGTTGTAAATCTTTGGGACGTCGAGCAGGGGAAGAGCTATCTTCGAGCTGGTTATTTTGACCAAAATAAAGCCATGGTTCGATGATTTTGAAAATGCCAAAACGTTGCTGCATTGGTAGTGGAATAGTGATGGGTCTGGCTCCATCCACTAAGCGACAAGAGAGTCCTGTAATGAACTGCGGAACCAAAGGCACCCAATCATTCAAACCACAAAGCTTTCCCTCATTGAATTGTTGAGCCATGTCTTCAGTGAGGGGTGTTAAATGTATCGCTTGATAGGTATAATCAACGGGCCAAGGTGAGATTTTCAACTCAGTGCTTCGATTGGGATATTGCACAAGTCCATAGGTTTCCAGAAAAAACAGGAGAGTTTTGCAGTTGGACTCTTTATAAAAAGCCTCGCGCAGATAAGAATTTAGCCCATTGATGCGCATTTCTGAGATTTTACCAGAATGGCAATTGGTAACCCAGTGGCCATCGAGAGTTTCAGCTCTGCCATGGAGTGAGAAAATGATGGTAATGAAAACAGACGATAAAAGAACTTTCATTGCGATTCGGGTTTTCGTTCAAGATTAAAGACTGTCGCTCGAGTTTTACGCAAACGATTTTCGTTTTGGTGTCCATCTGCAAGCAGAATGACATCGATGCCAAGTGCATCTGCCACTTCAAGATCATGATCCGTATCGCCAATAATTAAAGTCTCAGAGGCTGGTATGGACATATGGGCCATGAGTTCGCGACCCCTTTGGATTTTGCTATGGGCTCGGTGATCTGGGAGTCCAAAAGCCGCGTCAAAGTAATTCTTCAGTTCAAAGGAGTCTAATTGTTCATGGAGGGCCTCGTGATTGAGGGCTGTAAGAATGGAAGTCTTAATCGAATGATGTCGGAGAGTTTGTAAAAGGGGTCGCAGACCTTCATAGACCCGACATCGATGGAGATTGTTAAAGTAAATATTCATATAGCGGCGCCCAAGGTCGTCAAAACTTTCCTTTTGAAAATCAAAACCTACTTTCTGATAGAAACTTGAAATGGGAAAGTGAAAGTGCTCGCGATAATAGGCCTCGTCAACCGTCGCGATATCATGCGAGTTTAATAGGTGATTGAGGGCTTCGACACAAAGGTCAGTATCATATAGAATTGTGCCGTTATAATCAAAAATAATATGGGACTTGTGTTTTAAATGATTGAAGAGTCGAATCATACCTGTTTTTAATCAGAGCGATAGTAATTTGCAATTCCAAAACGCATTTTTTAACGGGCGACACGCACTTAAGATGAGATCCTGTTAATATTATGCATTATCGATCTATCGACTGTCTTTTTTTGTCACTTTCAATTAAGGTCTCAAGTATCATGACTCAAAAAAAGAAATCAATAATCAAGTTCTTAGCGTCTCTTAAGCTCGCCGTCTTTGTTATTTTATCCCTCGCCGTAGTCTCAGCCGTCGGTACGATTTATGAAGCCCGCTATGATGCGGAAGCGGCTTCTGTGATCGTGTACCGCAGCATCTGGATGTATTTTGTGCTTGGGCTCCTGGCAGTTAATCTCACCGCGGTGATGATTGATCGCTGGCCATGGAAAGCGAGACACGTTGGGTTTGTATTAGCTCACATTGGAATCATCATTTTGTTGATCGGTGGAATTTTAACTCAGCAATTTGGGATTGATGGAACAATGTATTTTGAAATCGGGACAAGCTCCCGCGTTGTCACTGTTGGTGACAAAGAAATCAGTGTTTATTCGACCTTCGATGGATCACGATACACAGATTTAGCTCATAGAGATGTTAATTTTCTAAAAATTCCCGCTAAAGAGAGCAATATTAAAATTCCAGTGCAAGATGGGACGATTGATATTGTAGATTCACTAAATTATGCCCAGGTTTCTGAGCGTATTGTGGCTTCAAATGGTGAACTGGATGGTGGTGCTGTCCGTTTTCAGTTGGCCAATGAGCGTGTGACAGAGTTGCAGTGGATGGTGCAAAATCGTAAAGGTAAAACAACGATCTCACAATTTGGTCCATTGCAGTTAGTTTTGGGCAGCACGACCGTTCCTGGGATGGGGAGTAATATTTTAGCTCTGGAAGGTGTCGAGAACTCTTTGGTTCAATATGCGATTTATAAAAAAGAGGATGCTAAACCATTCAAAGTAGGAAAGCTTAAAGAAGGCGAGGAACTTGCGCTTCCTTGGATGAATTTTAAATTTAAAGTTTTACGTTATTTACCAAAAGCTCATCGAGAATGGGAAGTAAAAGCGGTTCCAAAGCCGAATGCGGTTACGACTTCGGCAGTTTTGGTGAAGTATAAAGATCGAACTCAATGGGCTCAGCTAAATGATATAGTGCGATTTTTTACGCCTGATGGCGCCTACATATTGAAATACGGGCAGAAACAAGTTGATATCGGTGAAGAACTGCACCTAAAGAAATTCAGTATTGGTCATTATCAGGGAACTCGGCGGGCGATGGCTTATGAGAGTGTTGTTGATGTTCCAGGGGTTGGTGAGCATACGATTTCTATGAACCATCCTCTTCAATACAATGGGTATACTTTCTATCAGGCTAGTTTTCAGTCGGATCCGCGCACTGGGGAGCCAACGGCCTCCATTTTATCAGTCAATAAAGACCCAGGACGAGGGTTGAAATATCTGGGATCAATTTTTATAGTTTTAGGAATCATTCATTTATTTTGGTTTAAACAGCGACAAAAAAAGCAGAACGCCTAAAGGGGAATCAAATGAAAAAGGTTGTACTTGGAATTTATTTGTTATTGAGCTTTGGGGCTCAATTAACTTTGGCCGCTCGGGCGACAGCTGCACTTAAGGATCTAGCCATTCAGGCAGATGGGCGAATTAAACCTTACGACACATTAGCGCGAGAAGCTTTGGCAGCGATTTACGGTAAGTCGACTTACGAGAAAAAACCAGCTTATGAAGTTATGTTTACGATCATGTTGGCTCCAGAAACTTGGGAAGCGCGTGAAATTTTTGAAATTCAACATGCTGGTGTCAAAGAAGCTTTGCGTTTTCCAAAAGAGAAACGTTATTTTTCAATTGCTGAGATTATGAAGTCCGATCGATTGGCACTGCTGATGCAAGATTTAAATGCTCATCGAGAGTCTAAAGAAAAATTGGATCCTTACTTTCAGGCCTTGCAGCGTTTGGAAAATCAAATTTGGACCTATAAAGCGATCACTGCTGGTCAATGGTTTGCTCCTTGGCCTCCAAAACAAGGAACGAAATGGCTTGCACTGACTGAAGCTGATGCACCTAAACAAGAATTATTTATGAAAATGACAAAGGCCTTTTTGGGAGCCTTAACAGAATCCGCATCGGGTGGCTCCGCAGCGGTGGAACTTAAAAAAACAGTGAATGACTTACGAGCCTCGGCGAGAGCTGAAAACCCTGAGCTTTATCCTTCTGATTCGCTGATGGAATTAGAAGTTCATTATAACGAGATCAATCCCTTCCGTTGGGCGTGGAGTGTTTATCTCTTGGCTGTGATCTTCTTTATTATTGGCTGGGTGGCAAAGAGACCTCGCTTTTTTATGGGGACTTGGGTTTTTACCATCATTGGTTGGGCCATTCATAGCTATGGATTTGGCTTACGTATGTACCTTACCGAACGACCTCCAGTTTCAAATATGTTTGAAACAGTGGTGTGGGTGAGTTGGGGAGCAGTCCTCTTTTCGATGATTTTAGAAAAAGCTTATAAATTTGGAGTTACTCTGGTGGCTGGCCCTATGGTGGCCACATTCTGTTTAATTCTAACTGATATGGCGCCAACGATTCTTGATCCAACCCTGCAGCCTCTAGAACCAGTTCTGCGGAGCAATTTTTGGCTTACGGTGCACGTTTTAACTATCACCATCAGCTATTCAGCGTTCTTTGTGGCGTTTTTTCTAGGAGATCTTGGTTTATATTATGTGCTCAAAGGTGAAGAGCAATGGAAAGAACGCATCAAAGCCATTGTTTCAGGTATCTATCGAGCCTTTCAAATTGGCATAGTATTACTCGCTGCAGGAATCATTTTAGGCGGTGTTTGGGCCGATTATTCATGGGGACGTTTTTGGGGTTGGGATCCAAAAGAAACTTGGGCGTTAATTGCGCTCTTAGGTTATGTGGCCGTTCTTCATGGGCGAATCAATGGGATGATTCGTGATTATGGAATGATGGTCTCTGCCGTCATTACTTTTTCTCTGGTCATTATGGCCTGGTATGGTGTGAACTACGTTCTGGGTGCAGGTTTGCACTCATATGGGTTTGGTGCCGGTGGGGTTGAGTATGTTTCAGCTTTTATTTTTGTGCATCTCGTTTATGTTTCTGTCGCCACGATCATTCGAAAGGGACGACAGAAACAAGTCGCGACTTGAGTTTCAGAGCGTTAGTTAAAAGTCACTTGACCAGGGGCCGCCGGCTCCGCCGCCGCCGTCCCAGTTATTACCTCCGCCCTGGTTATTGCTTCCGTCGCGTGACGAGAATTCATTTCCGGGGTCATCAACACCCAGAGATGTATTGCGTTGTGGTCCATCAGAAACATCATCAGGACCGATGTCAAAATCAGAAGAATCATCGGTGCTAGAAGAGTTAACCGCTGCCTGGCAATCTACTTTTGGTTTATTCAGCTTTTGGCCAGCTAAGGAGGTATTACTCAAAAGAGCAAGCGTTATAAGGCTTCCCACGATCAATGTGAGGTTTCGACGTTTCTGGTTCATAAAAATTCCTTTCACTGAATAGGGGCATTTAGTCCCTTGTTGTCCAAAGCTTCGTTGGCTCCAATGGCTGCAATCCACGCGCCTTTTGGCGATTTGGATACTGTTCCTGATTCGCCTTTTGTTTGTTCCTCAGATCAGAAATACCTGCAATCAGAAACATAAATTTTTATTATTTATGAGATAAATTCAAATGTTGTGACCAATATGGGCGACGTTTTGTCTATTTTGGCATTAGATTAATATTTTGATTTTTAAATTAGCAAAATTTTTTTCAATTCTTAGTCTGTTACAGCGCAATGAGTTTTCCTAAAATGTGTTGGTTTTATTTTACATAAACGTCTTTCCGTTGCGACTTCAATTGAAATATAAAAAGGAATGCGTAATGAAACGCTCATATTTTTCAGGGGGTAATTATGATAAAATTAATAGGATCAGTCATCATTCTAGGCACGGCTTTAGCTTTTGCAGATGTCATTCTACCGACGGAGGTTTCTATTACAGGGCAGGGCGCCAGTGATGTTTTCACAAAGATTGTTCAGGTCACTGGTAAGCAACCAGAGATCGTTCGCGGGCGCTTAGTGGTGAATGCGGATTCGCAAATCACCTGCTTTAAATCGGAACAAAATGCGGAATATGTTTGTAGTATTAATGTGAAAAAATAATTGAAAAGTGGATGAAACAAGCTGTCTTCGAGTTCACGGCAGAATGCGATTTGATGCGAGCGAAACTCCTCAAAGTGGCGCTGAGGTATCAAGCGATTCGCTCTATCTTTCTAAAGAGAGCGAATCGTCTACTGGTGTCTTTTGTCTGTTCTGCCATCCTGCAATGTCTGTTAAGTCTGTTAGTGCCAATTTGGATGTTGGCTTTAGGGCCTTTATTATTTGGTTTTCCCCATCTCTGGGCCTTAATTCGATATCTTCCAAAATTCTGGTCACCCGAAAACCATCGGCAGTCACCGGAGATATTAATGAAGTCCCTATGTTTAATTTTGTTTTCAATAGGGATCTTTAGGGTTCTGCAGACTCAAAGTTCACTACGGATATACTTCCCATGGATGCTTAATGACACAGTTGAATGGCTTGGGTTCCTGCTAACGTGTGGATGTATTGTTTATTTAGTTCATTTAGAAAGTTGGATGTTGATTAGAGGTCTCTTTTTTTTACCTCTGGCTTTCTGCGCTTGGAAGTATCCGTACTTTTCAGCGTCGGTGTTGTTGATTGGACATAATTTTGTGGCTTTCTATTTTTGGATTTGCGCAACAACGTCTAAGGAGGATCGGCGAGCCGCTATTTTAGCACTCAGTATTTTTGTGATCTTTAATCTTTTGATAATTTTCGGTGCATTAGATTTTGTCACTCAGTTCTTTAATTTGAGTGCCCCTTCATTGGGTGTTTCACTTGAACCAGTCATGTTAGGGCGCTTAATCTTACCAGGGAGTGTTGATTTTAAACTTCTGGATCGAGCTATTTCTGTTTTTGCTTTTGGCCAGGCCATGCACTATTTTGTCTGGTTAAAGGCCATTGCAGAAACTCAAATAAAACAAGAGGTGCCTTTGAGCTTCACTCAATCTCTGCGTTCCCTTAGAAAGGACTTAGGACCTCGACTGATTTGGCTCGCAGCTGTCATCTGTTTGGGGATACCCTTAGCTATTGGCTTCAGTCGAATAGAATGGCTACGGCAATTTTATTTATCGATAGCCGCAGTCCATGGTTATATGGAGATCGCCAGTCTCCAATTCTTACCTATGAAAAAAATAAGTTGATGAGTGGAAGTCATTGTTTCTCCCCCGTTTCATTGTGGCAGTCATTTTACGACCATTCGTCGCTAACGTTGCTTTGTCAGGTCATCCTGGAAGCGCCCGCCCACAAACAGTCCGTGGCAGGTCAGGCTTATCTACTTCTGTTTGTAGCGACCTGGTTACTTGAAGCTCCAGTTTATGGAATCCTACTGAGAAATACGATTGATGGTCCCAGCAAACTATTGCAACTCACATTCATTTTAAATCTGGCAACTCATCCGCTAGTTACCTGGGGCATGCCTTTTGTATTTAACCTTCTAGGAGGCAGTAATCGTTTGTATCTGTTGACCAGTGAATTGCTCGCCCCTTTGGTAGAAGCCCTGCTTTTACATTTTGTTTTTAATTTGAATTGGACGCCGTCTCTTTGGATAGCCGCAATAACAAATCTATTTTCTTGGTGGACGGGAGTTTATCTTTTTGGATAAAGAGACGGTGAAATAAGGAGTGGGTTCTCCATAAATTAAGCACCGATGACTGGTTTAAATTGGAATTGTTGAGTTTCAGTAAATGGTTCTGGTGAAGTAGGAGAGGAGTGCGAGCGTTCGAGTCTTTGTGGAGTATCTCATTAGAACTACTATGAACACTATGAATGAACCGAAAGTTGAGGGGTTTTTGGGAACCCTTCTTTGACCTTTCCGGAATCCGTCCCCTAACAAGTGATGCAGGATTTCCCCTACCGAAGTTTTCAGTTTTTCATTAAGACAAAATAAAACTAAGAAAAATGAAAACGGTAAAAAATACAAAGACAAGTAAAACTAGATAGATAGCTAGTAATAACTTGCCTCAAATTATACAATTGTATAAAAATGAGTACGCAATAAATTGACGTGATGCACCATCTATGTTAAAAGCGGGCTCATGATCAATGTATTTGAGTTTACCCATTATCGAAACTTCCTGAAAGCTTACTATCAGGACCAAAAGGCGAAAGTCCCGGAGTTTTCCTATGCTGTCATGGCGGACAAAGTGGGAATTTCATCTCGAGGATTGATGAAGCTCATTATCGATGGTCAGCGTAAACTCAGTTCCCCTAATGTGGCCCATTTGATTGAAGGATTTGGCTTTAATAAGTCAGAAGCCGATTACTTTACTACCTTGGTGCAATTCAATCATGCGAGTGGAACCGAAGAAAAAAATCGTCTCTACGAAAAACTGCTCCGATTTCCGCAAAACCAAAAGGTGCAACTTTTGGCCCGTGAACAATACAATTTGTACTCCAAGTGGTATTATCCGGTGGTTCATGAATTGACCTTACTGAAAGACTGTCCCACCGATCGCGACAAGATCCCTTTATGGATTACAGAACGTCTCCATGGGCGAAT
>CAZYOE010000085.1:15646-20782 GCA_964648725.1 uncultured Pseudobdellovibrionaceae bacterium
ACCGCGATGAAGGAACTTGTGGCCCTTGGCCTACTCAGAGATGTGGGAGGCCGACTGCGACCAGGGACTCCATTCCTCCAGTCTAATCGATCCGATGATTTAAATTTTGCGCGTCAGCAGTTTTTAAAGCAAATGATCACCGAAGCAGGCGAGGCATTGGCAAAACCAGTTGAAGAGCGTGAGTTTGGCGCGATCACCCTGGCCTTTAAAAAAGAGGACTTGCCCCGGGCCAAGGAGGCCATCCGTGAGTTTAGAAATAAATTTAATTTTGAATTTAGTGCCGAATCATCGGCCGACTGTGTGTATCAGTTGAACCTACAACTTTTCGAACTAGCAGAAAGTCAGCGTCCATCGACAGATCAGTCCTCTGATCTGAGCTCTGCTATAGCTCCTACGAAAAGTGCAGAGGAGCATCCCGAGTCGCCACAGTTTTAACGACAATGACAGAAATATTAATAGGAGTTATTTATGAAAAAAATCTTAAATAAAAATAATTTATTGGCGGTCGCGATCGCGGGAACGACAACCCTTTTGTTGTCTCAATTGGCACTGGCCGGCATCGAGACGGGTAACAGCGATAACCCTGGGATTCCTTATTATGGATTTAAGAAAAATCCGGTTTTATTAGCGGCTGCTAAGTCAGAGGCGCCCATCCGATTGAATAAAAATTCCCTAGAGATTTCATTGGGTCTCAAAATGTCTGATCGTCTCAAATCCAATGCGATAAAGTCATTTTCGGCCTATGATATTATGCGATGGTTTTCCTTCCCCACTGATGTGGATGATTTAGCCGAACTCTATCGGAAGGCCGTTCATAAAGAGGGAGATTTCAATAGTTTCAACAATCCTGGTAACCCCTTTGGACCCTTTTTAGATAGCTATATGGGGAAGAATGTCTTAAATCTTGGGAATCAACTTAAAGATCCTAAATCAGAAGGCAACATCAGCATGGATCAGATCTATGCCTTGCCTGAAAACACTTCGTTGTCGATTAATATCAATGTCAACAAGGAGTATAAAGAAAGTGGTTGCTCACATTGTGAATGGTCTGATTTGAAGCCTCTGCCCATTGATGGAATCAATTTGGAAATCTATTGCCGCGTTGGTAGTATGCCTTCGTTCAAAGTCACTGAATTCAATATCCGTTCACAAATAGAAGAGATAAATTTGGACCTCCCGATTTTGGATGCTGCAAAGGCAGACGGAATTCGTCGCGCTTTTTGCGGAGATATCAAAAAGAAAGCCCAAGAGACTTCGATTGAATGTTGGGCTGGTATTCCTGAAGATGCTAAGCCTAAGTTCAATGAGGTTTTTAATTACAGGTTAAGTCCGTTAGCTTCAATCTCACTGCCAATAAAGATTCTAAACCTCGAAGGGAAAAACCCGAAACACATTTTTGGATGGGAACACACATTAATGGATGTCACCGCTCGAGATATTGATGCTGTGCCTTTTAAAATCGACCAAAGTCGAACGAGAGGGTCTTTTTTTGGGGCCTCTTTTTTTGAGGGAAGAGAGATCTACGACATTGGGTTTGCTGAATCCATGTTAGGGAGCGGCGCTTACCTCTATTCACCGACCAATAGCGAAGCTGATTTTGTTGATTATGTTCGTCGTGCATTTATTGCGAGTTATGAAAAAACCATTGAGACGAAGCTCTTAGAACAAAATTGATATTGGGAGATAGATTTCATGTTTAAGGGATTGGTCACATTTTTTCTTCTGGCAGGGATGACACCCTGGGGCCCACTGGGGTATGCGGCTGAATTTGAGAGCTTCATACGGCCTTTCGAAAGAGTTCATCCCGGACACCAGTATCAAGTGGTGAGACTGCCCTTTTCTGGTCTCGTCACAGAAGGTTATATGTACGCTGATGCCCGTGACGGTCTCGATCCCATCTTGCTTGAAGCCAATTTAATGCGGGTTTTGAAATATTTTGATGAGACCGTTTATTCCCAATTTCTTTCAAAGGTTGGAGTCAACGATCCGGGGTTCAGAGGTCAGGACCGCTCGGAGAATAAGATCATTTTACTCTTTGATGCCAACTTGCCCGTGCGAGCTCATCATTCGCCTCGCATGGTTGAGGCTTACCAAAGGGATTTTATTTTGATTGATCTTCGTGAGGCCATGGAATCCAATGCCCTCCAATATCGTCTGCCCCATGAGCTACAACATGTTTTTCGGTATCACCATAACGTCAATGAGTCCGACTGGCTCAATGAAGGACTCAGCGAGTTTATTGAATACCTTGTGAATGATGAATTTCCGGTGAAGTCTTTAATGCAGACAGAAAATTTGGGGCTGCAAAATTTAACCCATGATTACGCCACTGGTGCAGGCGATAGTGATTATTTCTATAACTTCTTCTTTGTGTTCTATCTGTACAAACATTATGGCGGACGAGTCTTGATACAAAAGTTAATTCAAAGCAGAGAGGTCGGTGAGGCCAGTATTGACAGGGCCTTAAAGGAGCAGGCCGAATTCCTTCCCCAGTCTCAAAGGGACTTTTATTCCTTTGGTAAGGCCTTTGTTAATTTTCAGCTCGCCCTTGGGCTCAATCCCTATAGAGATAGGATTGAAAGTCATGGTTTTTTTGATCTAATGCTTGATTCAGCCAATGTCCCAAAGCCTTTGGCGGCCATTGGCGCTACCATCACAAAGTTTCCTAGAAAGGGTGAGGCCATCTTCCTTATCGGAGGGAGCGCGCGGTTTTATGGTATCGATCGTCGGTGTTTTCACTTGGAATGGAAAGTTGAGACTTCACTGAAGGCCTTTTTAGTCGATATGACGGCCAATAAATCTGAAAAGGCGATTTTAAATGTCTCTGATGAGCGAGAATATTGTTTGAAACAAGTTAAAAATACGGGGCAATATTTGATTTTAATCAATACGAACCTCAATGGTGAAGAACCATTTATAGTTCACTAGGTATGAATCTGTCTCCGGCGTTCGTGGAGTTTGCGAGAACCTGATTTTCAATAAATGCTTTTTTCAGGCCTGCCCGATGAAAAATAACTTTTGGTTAGCAACAAATTACCAAAACCTAGATTTTTCGCATCCGACTAATTTGGTATTGGAACTTCAAAGAAATCAAGATTGTAACAAAACAACTCTTCCTCATTCGATTCACTGATCATCTTACGGATCTGTTCGATACTAAAGAGTGTCTCGTTATGAAACACTCTCGGAAAACCAAGCGACAATTCTGCGCTTCATTTCAAAGATTTGACAGACGATCTTCAATAGAAGGCCCAGTAATCGGGAAGTGTGTGGTCTCATGCTTGCAGTAGAAATGGATATGAACCGAATGACATCTGGAGGGGATGATGAAACATAATACTTGGTTTTTTAAAAGTCTCATAAGCTTAGTTCTTTCACTCTTAACATCTCAAAGCTTCGCTAAAATTATCAATAGTGAATTTCTAAATCAGGCTGATGTTGGCAGTGAAGGACCCCAAATAGTAGAGCTAGAATTGGCGGGCTCTAAAGCCTACATGCTCAGCTATAATACTAACAAGCCTGGAAAAGAGCCTAAGTTTCGAAATCTCTCACAGAGAGAGTATTTAAAGATTCAGGCGCAGCTTCATAAGTTTATTAAGAGTGCCCAAAAGGAATCTTCAAAGGACCAAGCTTGCGATCGTCAAATCACTTATACTAAAGTGCAAGATGAAAATAAGGTGAGCAATAAATCATTTTGTTGGGCAAATCTGGGTGCAAAACAGCGTACCCAAATCAGTGATTGGCTGATTGAAATTCGCAAATCGCTTCAATAACCGCAGCTATTTTTATGTAATACCATTTCCATTTAGTTCGCAGTCCATCTTTAACTCCACGGTTACCAATAAACAACCGTGGAGTTCCCAAACTAATTTTGAAAGCTGGCCAACGTGTCGGAGATAAATTGTGTAAAGGCAGGAATGGATGTGTATGCACCTAGTTTTGCGCAATAGCCATCTCCCCAACTCGTGATTCCTCCAACAACATATTCCCCCTTCTGTACTTCAAAATAGGCTGGGCCACCAGAGTCAGCAAAACAAGCACTCTTACCATTGGTAACTTTATATGTGAATTGGGCTGTTGTGAGTTTTGGGTTACTAATATTGACCTTCACCTTCATCAATTGTTTTGGCATGGTTCTGTTGGTGGGAGTAGTAACTCCATAACCGGCCAGCGTGATTTCGCGTCCTTCCTGGATGAGTTCAGGATTCGTTCCTAGGTTAGCTGGTGTGAAAGTCTCAGGTGCTTCGCCATCAAGCTGAATAATGGCGACATCAGGCATTGGAAACTTAGTCGCTCTTCGCACCATTCCGGCTTTGTATTCAGGGTGGATAATCACGCGTTTGATTTTCAAGAATGTGACTTGTGAGTCGCTTTCGCTCTGAACCAGTTTTAAACCAAAAGCTATTCGAACTCGAGTCTGGAATTCTTCCACAGGAATGTGCAAATAAAGCTCGGCGACATCACGAAAACAGTGGGCGGCAGTAAGTACGACGGTTTTAGAAATGAGTGTTCCCGTACAAAAGTTAGCAATACCTTCGGCAGGGGCTTCTTTAGGCATATAAAGTGCTACGGTTGAATGAGCGATAGGATCTTCGAGTTGAACTTCCTCTCCGCCAATAATGCGAGCCTGGCCAAAAGTTAAATCGCGGCCAGCTAATGTTGCGTCCAAACTAGGCTCTTCCAGTGGAATACCTTTTGGTGAGCAAGCTGATAATGCCAATGTTCCAGTGATAAGACTAAAACCAAGAATTTTCGAAATCATTTTCCCCCCCTCTATGACATCTGATGGGGGCGAGGATTCATCAAATTATTCTAATTTACAAATTAAAAGTTCAAATAGAAGCAATAAGTAAAATTGTTTAATTTCTAGACTCAGTGCAACCAGTGAGAATGCCGATAACAATGGACCAGGGGGGAATCTATGACTTCACTTGATGACTTATTATGGTTGTATAAAATGGCCATTCAATTCAGTTTAGAGGCTGAGAAGCAATGGTTAAAAAAAGAAATTGAAGAGCGTATGGCAAAGAGTGCCCCGGAATATACCGATGAGGACAAGGCGGCAGCCTGAATTAGTGCTAAAGTAGATTCCGCTGAAAAAGTCCAACTTCTGCGTTGCCTTCACTTCATCTCTCA
>CAZYOE010000086.1:0-20649 GCA_964648725.1 uncultured Pseudobdellovibrionaceae bacterium
CAAGATACATCAAGCCCAATTATCAATAGGTTACACTTTTTTGATGGAGACCCTCCTAGCTGTCTATTTTTTAGTCAGCAGTCAGCCTGCTTGGACTATGTCCTGTGTGAAAGTTATCCAGCGGATTTTCTCAGGTGAAAGGACTCAACGTTCTTTAACAGTTGCAGATAAAATAGTTTCCGAATCGCAAGGTGCGTTGCGGGAAGCAGGCATCAAGCCTATCAATGGTTACGGCACGGAAGCTAGATGGAGCGTAGATGGTGTTGAATACGCAAAAAAAGATTATGAATTGGCTTTTTCAGACATACTCTCTGTAATGGGAATAGATTCTTCAACAGATTATTTTGAGAATTACCTAGCAAGCGCAAAAGCTCAGGGACGAAAAACAAATGTAGCTGATCTTTTTGGTTCAGGATTTTTTATCGAGCATCAGAATCTTGCAGATTCAATAACTGGAGTTAGATTTGAACCATATGCCCGTAGCGAATTACCCACTGGCTATGCTGCTGAGAAAGTGCCAACAGAAGTTTTGGGAGATATTATTAATCCCGTTACTTGGGCCCATCTTGATAAATCAATGCATGATAGGCATATTCCATCTTTGAATTTGGTAACTATGCGGCCTCTGGGAGGATGGCAACAAGCGCCTTGGAATAGTACTGCAGAACTCAACATCCATGCCTTAAAATATATTCTTGGAAATGTGATGAGAAGGCTTAGCTCCGATGGTCATTTTTATTTTGACCTTAGTATTCCGCAACTCCCAGGAAGACTATCAGATCATCCCTTGATTCAAAAACTTATTCAAGACATTGAAGCTGATACTCGCTATAAATTGGTCCTTTATTCTAAAATGTCTGCTATCGGAACAACCTACAGCTTGTCTGGAGTTTTACTTCCAAAATAGATAGGACATCATTCTTGAAGTTGCTTTAACGGGGGCCGAAGGCCTATGCTGACTGATAAAAGTTCGACTGCCCCAGTCTTTGGCGTAGAGCCGAAAGCATTTAAGTAAATCTGGTATTTAGCTTCACAATAGAGAACGGGATTTGGAGTGGCGGAAAGTCCTCGCATTAAGTAATATCAATTACTTAAGTGCCAGAAACTACAATTACTGACAATCGAATAAATTAACCACGTTATTTGCCAAGACTGCTGATGGATTGTGCACGCTATTAAGACACTCCGTTGCCCCTTTAATATCAAGACCTGCTTTTCGCATGTAGATCATCATGGTCTCCATATCCTTCCATCCGCCCATTGCCATGACAACGGCGGGCACCACTCCCTTTGATAGCAACATTGTTGCCCATGTCGCCCTTAGGTCATGAAATCGAACTGGCGGCAATCCAATACCGATCAAAAAATGCCTCAAGATTCGAGCTTGCTCCCCTTTCTTCCAAGCATAAATTCTGGGGAGCACAAACTCATCCTGAGTTGCAATCTTCAGTTCTTTAAAAACCGTTAACAAAGGTATTGCAATTTCAATAATTCGATCATCTCCAGATTTCGTGCTCTTAAATCCTTCTTTGTTATTCCAAGAAGCTGTTACAACAATCTGTCGAGACTCCAAGTTGACCTGGTCCCACCGTAGAGCAAACAATTCACCCGTCCTCATTCCGGTAAAAATAGCGGTCAGCCAAATAGGGTACCAAGGATGCTGAAGCTGCTTTGCGGAGTTTAAAAAATGCTTTACCTGAACTTCTGTAAGCACAGGCATTTGCTTAAACGGAGCCTTGAGTTTTAGCTCTTTCACATTGGGGCAAGGATTATGACTGAGGAGCCTTTTTTCGATCGCGTGATTGAAAACGCCTCGAATACACTTAAGCACATACCGCTTATGCCCAACAGTATTTTCCGCTAAATTTACCTGTATTAACTCGGTAATTTCATGCTTTGAAATAGAGTCGATGTTTCTTCGACCCCATTTTGAAGTGTGCTTCCGCAAACAAGTATTATCACTATAAATTGTTTGCTCGCTGTAACCTTTGGTATAGCAGCAATCTATGTAATCTCGTAAACATCTCTCCCATGTCGGATGCTGCTTATCGAAAATCTTCTTGTGAACGGCCTCAATCAACTCGTTATAAACACGTTTAGCTTCGGCATTCGTTGCAATCCCCTTTCGCTTAAGTGTGATCGGTGTTCCCGTCATTGAGTGCCTCTTGGAATATGATACTGCAAAAGTACCATCTGGCATTTTCTTTATTCCCATTACTTACCTCCTTTTGAAGGTAAGACTAGGTCATATATTTCCTTTTTTCGGTAACGATTGAGACGCCCAAACTTATATCTTGGTACTTTGCCGAGGCTCACAAGATTCATCAGCGTTTTTTTGCTAATCTTTAGGTAAGCGGCAACTTCCTCGCTCGTTAACCATTCCTCTGATTCTATTTTCAAAGAACTATTTCTCAACCTACCCTCGATATCTGATTTCTTCAATGGTAACATTTCTGCCCCTAAATTGCTTACCTACGCGTTTTTTGGCTTAACTTTAAATCGTCAATACGACTCATCCCTTTCACGCGCTGTAGAGATTTCAACTTTTTCTAAAATGAATAAAAATAGCGTGCCACAGGAAAAGGTCGCTATTTTTGGCTAACTTAATTATCAGTTGCTAGTCCGGAAATAATACGTTCATTGAATAAGCTATATGTTCTTGCTTTGATCTATGCTTGAAAGATTTTCCCTCTCTAAAATTAATCAAGTCCTCATTTGCCAATGCTATTAAGGCTTCGCTGAAGCTACGATTTCGCACCATTAATGGATTGAATAAATTTTCAACTCGCGAATAATGTTTGCCCGACTCAAAATATAAGGCTCTCTTCAGCTCAATAAGCCCCTCATCTTCCCATAGCACTTGATATCTACTGTATTTGGAATCTCTGAGGGCACTCCTACTTGGCTCAATAAAACTTAAATCACGAAAAACTTGGGACGCATCTAACCTCAAAAAGTCCACTAATTGTGAAACCCCAAGTTTTCGTAAATATTCCGTCCTAAATTGAACTTCCAAATTTATAGAATGAGAAATCTGTTTTGACGGTGGTCTCTGGGGGCCACCTACATCCGTATCGTATATGTGGATTCTATATTTGTTATTCCCAACTATGTATCGCACATATCTTGCACGATTAACTTTGAAGTGAATCGGATCTTTATACTGTTCTAAACAAAACACTTTAGAGTTTTTCTTCCAAAGCGAGGCCACAAAAAAATCTACGGTAAAGAGATCTTTATTCGCAAAAAATGCGAAATCAACTCTGGTAATATGGTAGCAACGTCCCCTTAAAATTCTTTCTAAGAAGGCATCAAGGGCTTTCCAAGATTCAAAATGCCGTGGATTAACTAAAATCGTTCGATTTCGCCCTTTACCAACAAATATTTCATAACTATTACCCTGAAATTCTCTGTGATAGCAAAAGCCAGTTTTATATTTCGTAAAGAATAGCTGTTCTCCTGGGATGTCTTCTATTTGCCAAGGTTTGTCTAAAGCGATTCCAATTTTATCGAGATGAAATCGGCCCATTTCTTCACTATCACTTATCATTGATAATTTTCGTTTAAGAGTTGGATATGGAAATGTAGGATTAGGTTTTCTGTTGCGTAAATTAGTTGATGTCATAAGCATTCCTGTTTTGAAAATTCATTGAGTTTGTTTTAACTTGTCAAAAGTGTCAAAATTGACAACCTCAGAAAGACTAGAGTCTAATCGACTTTTATTGCCCATTTTCCGGTACCTGTGGTTTTGGCAATACCATCATTCAACTCTCTACGAAACGTCCTTTCACTAACCTGATTATTGAATTCTTCGTTCCACCGGGTTATAAGCTCACTGATCGTAACTTCCTTGCCCCCGAAATTTTCCAAAATCCATCGCTGGCGCCTCTTTCTTACTTCAGATGGCGCATTTGTCAGTTTAGACCTCTTAACGTAAGGTAGGATTCGATGTAGAGAATTCAGTTTAAGACGAATCACTTCGAGGGCAAAGTCTGCGTCTTCTATATTTGCTAGACTTCTTTGGTGTAAGCGAGCATGTGCTGTGGCTAATTTTCCAATTGAATTAACCATCCGCCCCTGAATAGACATATACTCATCGGTCCCATCAAGATGCAGATTTGCTGCAAAAAAAAGCTCGACCTTATCAGTTATATAAGTACCAACGTCCTTTAAACTAACTGATTTTGTCTTATCTATCAAAAGGGCAATCACTACTTTTAAAATGAAGCCTTCATCAAATTCACAACTGGATCGATTCGGTTGCAAATTCGCTTTGATAAATTGTCTAAGGTGCGAACTATCTCTCGCAACACTTCCATCTAATTCGATAATGACATCGAGCCGAGAGAGAATATTTAGTGGCAAAGGAAGCGCTTGGTATGCGTTAAATTGTTTACTTTTATCAACCTGACTCTTTAGATTCCAACCCAGTATGACTCCAGCCGCGGCTTCGTACCTTCTTTTGGCAGACGTTGAGTCATTTATGTATCCATTTTCCATTTGTTCAGATAGAACACCAAAGATCTCCGATCGCTTTGAATCAGGAATAGCATGAATATCTTCTAAATAGACGCTGCCATTGTGTGCTAAGGGTAAGTAACCCTTATCTGTCTTCCTTTTTAATGTTTTTTGATCAAGTGTACTTGAACCAATCAAACCGGCGAGCGTTAACTTTGACCCAGTTATGTGGTAATAGTTTGGGCTTAACATACGAACTGTGCTTTCTTGAATATTCTTTCCTGCCCCCGGCGAGGAAAAGGTGCCGATGTGAATACGTCCATTCTTTCCTCTATGATATGATTGTGCACAACATGAGACAATCGCGCACTCAATCATGTTCAAATGGTTGCTACTCTCAGGAATAACCACATTGAGGGCTTTAACCATTTGGCTGGTGATGAACTTAAGCATAATATCTTTCTGCTCGAACAGAATCTTTTCAGCTTTCTCAAGTTGATCTTTTGAAGGATTAAGAAACTCTACTAAACTCGAACACTCCTTCACCTTGTCAATAAATAGATGAGGCGTCGATCTGAAACGGCCAGATGGAATCGAAACCACTGTCCCTAGAATTTTGGTTCGCTTTCCATGAAAAGAGTGAATCTTCCGTAGGAGTTTTTCATCAGCTATTGCCGCGATGGGAATAACTTGTCCTTCAGATATCACACTTGGAACCCCAAAAATTCTTCGTCTATTTTTCAAAGTCGCTTGATGAGAGGCCCTGGCTAAAAGTTCTAGATCAGATTCAAGGAAAGTAATGGTCTCTAGGTCCGTACTTTCAATGACGTCAGCTAACACTTCTATTCTTTTATTTAGAAAATCAGCCAACATACAATTTGTTGGAGAAAATCTCGTTTTTTTTCTAGTTTTATAGTTCTCTGCAATCCTATTGGCACACTTATCGAGTGTTTTCCGAAATTCACTCGCACCGCCGCCGCTTAATACACTTTGTTTTTCCTTTAAATAAATTGACGCTAATAAGGCATCTTTGATCAATCTCACTTTCATATTTCCTCCGAGATTTTCGTTACTACAAATTCTCGTTTGGCTTCTACACGCTAAAAAAATAGCGGGATATTTGATAATTCGGCTATTTTCTGCTATTTTTAATGAATGGACGAAATTAAGAAAATTTCCTCGGAAATTAGGTCTTTACTGAAACAGATTACCCTTGAAAAGAAATGCACTAAAAAGCATCTCATAAATCAGCTTTACGATAAAGTACTAACGCTTAATCCGAAGTTTAAAGACGAGGAAACCTCAACGACCTTTTCTCATCGCTTTTTCGGACCACGAACCCACAGAAAGATAAAGCTTTTCGATGACTTCATGATTGCTGCTTCCGAGAGCCTTTTCGATAAGGATGCAAAGCTCAAATCGCTATTGATAGAGTGGAATCAGAATGCTCTAGAAAATCCTAATCTGAGTACTCGTAGCGAACAAAGAAATAAGGATTTTGCCTATGTGAATGAAAGATTGAAAAATAAAATCTATGATCTTTACCATGAGGAAGAGGACAGCGATTGCCAGAGTGCAAACGATTATGTCAGGGCATTTAGAGACCCTAACTTTGTAGTTCCAACTATCGCCTTAGTGCTAATCATGTATTTTAATCTTTTCGATCAATTTAAGGAATTATCAAAATTAATAGGTGAAACCTATTCTATGAAGCGAGTTCGTAGAATTATCGGTCCAGATAGAAACGGTGATTATCAAATTGACCCGGTAATTTATCTTGAACTATTTAAGTTTACTACAAACAACATGAGTATTTCTGGTGCTTTGCAAAAAGCTATTTTAAACAGACAAATTTATTGGACAGCTAATAATTTCCCTCTTCACAGAGCCCACTCGATGCCTCGGCATCAAGCCAAACTAAAAATCGACGAATTTTTTGATTTGAAGTTTTGTATCGACAACAATTACTTTTACTTTCGCTCTTCTCGCATCTTTTCAATACTAGACACAGAAGCAGAATTGAGGAACGAAAAATAGTGATAATAGTTTTGGGACGCTCAACATGGCCTTTAAAACTTCGGTTCTTGCCAATAACTGCGAAAGATTACCTTATCTACATCTTTCGGCTAATTACAAATCTCAAAACCTGAGAAAGACTTACATTCGTCCAGAACTGTGAATCATTCACCCCTATTATCAATTAAGGAAAATACTTACCTCCAAAGCTTTATAGGTACTCATCGAGGTTCTAATTATATCATTTTGGCGATGAGGTGCTACCGGCACGAGGTGAACCGTCAAAGACTCTGGCCTTTTCATTCTTTTTTTTTAATCTTTAAATTGGAGTATGAGCAACAAAATTCAACTTGCAAAAACATTGAAGAGACTCCTTACAGATAAAAATTTGTCTGTCAGAGCTCTAGCCAAAGCGACTGGTATTCCACAGTCGACCTTGAACTCACTTGTGCAAGGAAGAGAACCCAACAAGGTTGAGCACCTCATGGTATTGAGCAAATATTTTAAAGTTAACCTCGAATATTTATTAACGGGAGAAGACTCGCAACCACCGACCTTTGAAAATGCGCTAACTGAAGATATTTTTTCTGGTTGGTTAAAAGTCAGAATCGAACGGGCAATACCCGACAAAAAGAAATAACGGAGAAAATAAATCATGAACATAATCCAAGTATTTGTTGAAGTCTTAAAGGCGCAATTTACCATGGGATTGGGTAATGCGATAGTTACACTTGTCCTTCTAGTGATACCATTTGGGCTCGGGATTTCATCGAGGACATTTCAGACTAAATTGATTGCATCTATCGTTATTTCTATAATTTTCATAGCGTTATCTAATGGCATCTTTGGCCAATATGCTGCCGCCTACCCAATTGGCGCCGTTGTCTTTGGCTTAATGCTCTATATTATTCCCTTTGTAATGGGACTTCTATTAAACAAAAAATGGGTCGCAATAATGAATGAGGTTGCGGCTGAAGAAAATCAAAAAGTTCAACAAGCTTTCAATAAACTAACTAATTCGGAAATTGTTGGTCGAATTGAATCTACTCTTAATAGCACAATCGGGGTCAACCACGAATGGATAAAGAGGAACTGGCATCAATTAACTGATGACGAAAAACTTCAATGGGTAAGTACAAATAGATCAGCCCTCGTCACTAACGTTTCCAAGATTACAAACTCGATTGAAATGATCGAATTCATGCAAAGACTTAGTCGCGAAAAAAGCAAATCAGCTTCTTAAAGATTAGAGGATTATATAATGAAATTTTTAAATACCTTTTGGTTGGTTTCAGCACTTTCCTACGCGACTTTCGCTTTTGAATTTATAGAACACACACCTTTAAATAAAACGTTCGCAGAGATTAACCAAAAATATAAGTCCCTAATACAAAAGGATCAGTGCCGAATAGAAATAGAGTCGGCATGCATCAAGAAGTTTAAAGCCAAATGTGAGTGTTACCAAATTCCATTAGTGAGATATCAAGCTCATTCGGAAACTCTATACCTGTCTGTTTATAAGGGACGCGTAGTAGAATATAACTATAGTAAAGCAGTGACACCGAACAACTTCAAAACAACACTTCAAACGGTTGAGGCTCTTGCGGGAGGGGATCTGCCATCAAGTATTCATGGCGGAAGTGGTTCAAATGGGATTCAACCATATATATTGACATGGTTCGCTGGCGATACTTCAGTTCTGGCCGCAGCTTGGTGTCCACTTGAACTAAATGGAGGGGTACGCAAATCACTAAGTCCTCTGAGAAAATGTTACGAAAGAGGTCATCAGGGTACTATCATCAGAAGCTTAAAGGTAGATAGCAAACAAGTTCAAGTGGAGTACTAATATGAACGGAAAACTTGGCATCTTACTTCCTTTACTTCTTCTAGCGTCATGTGCAACAACTCCTGAACCAAGAACAAAGTTCAGCGATAAAAATATGCGCTTGATGATTGATCCCGCGAGTATTTCCCCTGAAAATTATGCCCGTCTTCAAACCTCGCTTGTACAACAAGAGATGTGGACCGTATTAGATCGAGCATCAGGTCTTGAAGCAATCAAAAAGGAACAAGAAGAACTTCATCGCACTTCGACGGACAGATATGAAGACAAAGAAAAATGGGCACGCTGGGGGAAGTTGTACGGCGTGGGTTCGGTCCTTTCTGCGCATACACAATGCTTTCCAAAGGCCAAGTGGTGGGACCCTCAAGGGAACACATATTTTTGTTCACAATTTCTCAATTTAATTGATGCAAATACTGGTGAAGTGATTGTGGGGGTTGAAGGTGGAGAATATGTTGATTCGGCAGAGGAACCGCCGACTTGGCATGAAGTTACTGCAAAGCTTGCTGAGGTGTACCCAAAATATCATGAGAAGCGAAATTACTCTGAGAGGGTTCAACTCTATAAAAGGGAATCTGAGGAAGCTGCACGACGACAAAAAGAAGTTAAAATACAACAAGACTTAGATAAAAAAGTCTCTCCTTAAGTGGCCCAACATATTTAATTTGAATATAAATCATGGTTTAATTGGGTCAAATCGCCGATGACTCCAAGGGAAATATCTATTCCTCCGATATGCGTGTTCGATCTTTTGACATCAACTAAATGGTTATCCTGCCCAAGTTCTTTATTGACACCATAGTCAATCTCATCCCATCGAAGACAGATTTCAATATCGTCCTTTATCTCGATTTCAGAAATTTGTGCGGTAAATTGTTCTTTCACTGAGAACAGTTTATTTTGCAGATAGAGATTTTGGGTTTCATTTTTTCTGCTTGCTCGAACCTCCAAATTCAAATCATAGATTTCTTCCATTAAATCCCACAGATCATAGAGAGCTTCATTTTCAATAAAAAAGTGATCCATTTCTTCGATGAGAAATTCAAGTGAACTAGTTATAGGTGCTTGCCCTACTTTGTCGGTCAATACTAGATAGACAAATATTTGAGGGTATTTTTCCCTTATCTTCTTTAGAATTTTTTGAGCATTCTTGATTGCGTGATTAAGCTCAGAGACCTTCACTTACTGGTCCTTTCATCAAAGGCCCAACTTTGAAAGTTTTTCGAGAATATCAACAGCAATGGCGCCACCGACTGAAAGGTGGGTGTAGATGTCCTGAGTTGCTTGGTTACTGTGACCTGAAAGTAGTGCTCTAGTTTCTTTCGAGACACCGGCCTCAGCAAGACGAGTATTGTATAGGTGGCGAAAAGTATGTGGTGTCAAAGGGATATCCTCTAAATTGGAACGGAATTTATAATGAGCACAAAGCTGTTGAATTCTCCGCGTACTGAATTTCGTGCCTCGGTTGGACTCGAATAAGTAACGGTTATTACGATTTGAGAGATAAATTTGAAGTTTCGCCTTCAATGAATCACTGATAAGTATGAGTCTATCCTTCTTGCCCTTGCCAGTAATAAAAATAGTATTATTTTGAAAATTGATTTTGTTTACGTCGATATTACAGAGTTCTGCTTCTCGGACGCCTGTTCCAATCAGAAATTCAAACATTAATTTATGAATAGGATCATCAATGACTGAAAAGAACTTTTCGATCTCCTCCCTTTTGGGAAGTTGGTAAAGCTTCTTGGGTTTTTGCGGTTTTACAAGGTCAGTTTTCTCTCGGACTCGTCGATAGATGTAACGAAGGGAACCGTAATCTAACTTATGCTTATTTACTTCACGAACTAAAAGTCGAATGATTCTTGCTGCAATATATTTCGCATCTACGTTTTGAATTGCGAAAAACTCATTGATATTGTCACTTTCATTTTTAATTTGGTGCATGGTAGCCTCAGAAAATTTCGTGATTTAATATATTCTGCGAAATTATTTTTTATAAAAAGATGAGGGCCAACCGATCACGATTGCCCTCTTGGAAATTATTTAAACAGGAGATCCTGTTGGACTCTCTGTTGAGTTTGAATAGCGAATTGAGATATATGAGATATTGCGCCAGGGAAAAAAGTTTTGATGTACGACACCGCGATTCTCGTACTCGATGGCTAGGAGATTCTCTGAAGCTCCTATGCATTTAACTTGGCTCCATTCGGACTCACTTCGGTCCAAGAGAGTTATAGAGACTACTTTTCCGACTAAATCAGTTTCTGTCTTGTTTGCTTTGGTCATATTGACCCCTTCCTTTTTTGTGTTTCACGCTCCTATTCTTTAAGTACTCAAAGTTGAGTTTTATATACCAAAATGCCGCCTTGCAGTAAAGTGGTTTTATGCGCACAAATACTAATAGTTTCGCTGCCTTATATGATGTTTAAAGACCAGAAAAGCACCATTTTGACGCGCACCATAACGCATAGTGTTAAATTGTGATTTCAACCGTTGTCGATAGATCAATATCATGACTCGTTAAAACGCACATATTTGACCAACATCAAACTATTTTAGTCGAATCGACTTAATACCAATGGCATGGAAAAACCTGGTCACAAGTTAAATAAACACGAAGTTGCACTTAATATTAAAAGTAGTTTTACTTACTTTTCAAAGGACGAAATATTCTGCTAAATACTTATAGGCCTTTAATGAGGCCTTCTGTAGGTTTCATCGCGACGCAAAGTAAAAGTAATTACTTTTTTATATTTTGATGGTTTGTCGTTCGCGACGCAAGTTCATCCGGCGAGAGTATGCCGGTGTTATTTGATTTAATATTTTTAACCTCATCGCCCTCGATGTTGTATTCACAGATGACTTTAAACTTGTGGCGCCCGCCTTTGGCTCCCCAAGAACCACCAACTAACTCCAGGTATTCTCCATTACAAAGGGTCTGTAGCTGCTGCCGGAGATTCACCACATTCTTCATGTCCACAGATCGCGTTGCTCCCATGTCTTGGATTTCTTTAACGGTAAACGATGGATCACTTGGGCACTGATTGTTTCTTTGATTCTGAAGAATACAACAAATTTCCAATACAGCCATTCCGCGAGGGGTAACCTCACTCAAGGTATTTCTCATTATGGGCAACAACAACGCATAAGCAACTGAGTAGTCACTCAGATCAGCTTCGATATATTCGCCCATCTCGTCACCAATGATCGACTTTTGGTACTGTCGAAGAAATGCGACAACTTTGATAAACGAAATAAAACGCCCAAGATCGCGCCTATTTCGAGTTGTTTGACTTGGGAACTCTAGCAGATGTGCAAACGGAATCTCGACATCTAACGGTTTCAGCATACCTTGAGCAGCTTTTAAAATCTCAACTAATCGTCTTCTTCTCGATTCGAGCCTCCGATATTCTCGCGATTGAGCAGTTTTTATATATTCTAAAACTCTCTGCGTTTGCTTTATTGATTCGTCGGCAAATAGTCCCCAAACCCGAGTTGAATTCTCATTATGAATCTGAGGTCGAGTGGTCGTGAGCACAAAGGCCGATTTTACTTCAATAGCTTTTTCAGCATTCTTCAGCTCCCCAGTAACTGGATCTTTAATGGTAAAGGCACGAATCAATTTACCTTCTGACATTGCAATTCTTAGCGCATATTCAACCTCATCGCTGCCATCCATCTCTGCAATAAAGAGCACTTTGCCAATTAAATCACTGTCACGGTAATCTAGGGAATGAGTAGACATGCTTGTGAATTCAAGTACTTCTTCCTTTGGAATGGTAGTAAGAATCTTTTTTACCAGCTCAGATTTCCCACTACTGCTTTGACCGTACACGACTGAGTGAATTGGCTTCTCTAATTTGCGGGAAAGGAAAAATAGCCATAAACAGACTTTATTAATATCTTCTCCGACGATTCCGATATCAGTTAACCACTCTTGTAGAGTTTCAATGATATTGGGAGTCTTTAAAAACTTCATAGCTTCATCTTGTAATTCTTGCGGAATTTCTACGGGTTTATCTTGCACACTAGGGGTTAAATTTCGTCCGTCATGCTCGATTAGCAGCTTTATTCTCTTTCTGAAATCAAGAATCTGGCGATAGGTTAGGTCAGGGAATCTAACACGAATTAGTTTTAAATAGTCTTCTAACTCCGTTTGTGGTCTTCTTGAAATCATCTCGAATATTGGATCAAGCTTTTCGCCAACAATGAGTTCATCTTGAGGAACGGCGTTGATTGCGTCAATGAGTTTTATTTGATCTATTGAAAGGCTCTTCTGAATACATTGTTCAATTTCATTTTTTTCTATTCCTGCAATAAGACAATCATTGAAGTCCTTTAGGGGAAGTTTAACAATGCGACATTTGCTTTCACCTATGAATTCCGCGAACTTGATAGCTCCGCTTTGTCCAGCACTATCATTATCAAAAGCTAAATAAATTTCTTTGATGTGTTGAAGATCGTTTCGCCAAGAAGGTTTCACTGTGCCAGCACCCAATCCAACCGATATACATGGGATCTTAAGCTTGTATGCGTAGGCGGCAATACAATCAAGTTCTCCTTCGACGATCATAATTACTTCAGTGTTGTTTATGGCATTCTTATTATAGAGAAACTCGCTCTGTCCCTTTTTGAAGTACATTTTTTTATCAACCGTTCTGTACTTCACGTTTGCGACTGACGTTCCAACGAAATAAGGGAATGAATAGTTGATATTTCCAAGATCATCACTAAAGCACCCAACTTTAAACTGTTTAATTATTTCGATTGGTATTTTTCGAGTGTTGGTTAACCACTTAAGACTCTCTGGCGACTCAATAAGTCGTTTGTGGTTTCGTTCAAACATTTCGAGCTCTTGGCATGGTGTTGTTGAGACTGATTCACCTGTTAGAGTACGTTTTGCTTCGCTATAGCTCACTCCTTGACGTAATGATTCAAATTTGAAGTGGTCACCACCAACTTGGCATGAAAAGCATTTAAAAAAGCCCTCCGACGAGATTTTAAAACAGTCGTTGTGTTTGCAAAACGGACACGTTTTTAGTTTATAGCCACTGCCTTCGTTTTCCACGGGCAAACCGATGCCCCGAAGATAAGATACGATCTCCATAACCCTCCCATAGATTTACTTATTGGGATCATGGAGCCTTGACAGTATTTGATTCCATAAATAGACTGTCATTGTTAATGTGGTCCATGATCGTTTTTGAGAAAACCGAAGTTGTTGATAGCAATTTCGGTTTTTTAATTTTCAATATATTATTGAACGCAAACAAAATCAAAATACGAATTAAAGTCCAAAAGTGATTGCTTGATTTTACTGATTTCAGCCGATCAAATGTAAATTAGCAAACTACGTAGATGACTCATAACAACGAGGTCAAATTTTGAATCAATCAACCCTATTTTCTTATTGTATTCCTATTGACGACGGTGCTGCCCCTAACCCCTTTTGGGGAATTTGTACTCTTAATATTTGTAAGCCTGTAATAAGACGGGTAGCAAATATCGGTGATTGGGTAGTGGGTACAGGTTCGACTAAATTCAATTTTTCAAATCATGTGGTCTACGCAATGAAAGTGACCGAAAAAATGCCTATGGAGGAATATGATACATGGGCCATGAATAACTGCCCAAATAAGATTCCAGATTGGACTAGCAAGGATCACAAAAGACGACTCGGCGACTCAATCTATGTTTTTAAGAACGGAATACCAACGCAAAGACCTAGTGTTCATCAAACCGGAAATATTAAAACTGACCTTGGGGGTAAATACACTCTTCTTTCAGGTCACTTTTATTATTTTGGTAATAAACCAATTTTATTACCTCCCGAATTACGACTAATAATTAAAAGTGGTCAGGGGCACCGATCAAAATCGAATGCAGCATATGTAAATAATTTTATCGAATGGATTGAAGCCCTTGGTAAAAAAGCAAATGAACTTCACGGAGATCCTCAAATTGATCTTTTTCAATCTGCTGTGAGCTGTAACGAATTCGCTCAAAAGAGGGCAAGCTGCTCCGAAGAGGATGAATTACAGTACCGCCTGGATGAATGAGCTTTTGTTTATGTGGTTTTGTAGATAAGTTAACTAATTTGGAGGTATTTTTGATTCTTGACTGGTTAAAAATCTGATTAACTAGACCTTAGCGCATGATGTTTTTCCTATAGAACTCCGAAAAGTAATTTATTGAGAATCTTATTGGAGAGACATAATGAAAGATTATGACAGCAAGGATCTTGTATTTGCGCTAATTGCCCCGACAGGGGTGAATCTAGAGTTGTTTCAGAAAAAGTTTGAGCAATGTTTGAAAGCATATAATTACGATGTTATTCCAATCCAGGTCACTCGCATTTTAGAAGAATTCTATTCCGATGAAATTCCAACCGCGAGATTATATGAAAAGGTTAAGAAAAAAATTGAACTCGGAACACGGCTCCGCTCGGATTGTAAAGACAATGAGATTCTAGCAAAGTATGCAGCTGTCAAGATCAGCGAGGAACGACAGGCTTGCTTAGAGAGTAGGTCAAGAGGCAAGGCCTTCATTATTCGACAATTAAAAAGACCAGAAGAACTTGATTTTCTTGCTAGGATCTATGGGTCTCTTTTTTTCTCAATTGGGGTTCTTGCCCCAGAAACAGAACGAATAAAAAATATTTTGAGGGATTGTGAGGTCACTGGTAAAGATTCACAAATTCAAAAGGCTAAAGAGTTGTTCCGATTGGATGAGAATGAAGCGTCTGATTCCTGGGGTCAAAGAATGGAAAAGACATTTCATAGGTCAGATGTTTTTTTTGACGAGAAGGACAATGAAGATTCTATTTTCAGGTTTTTGGATCTTGTTTTTAAATCTCCATACATTGCTCCGAGTAAAGATGAATTGTTTATGAACATGGCCTTTATGGCTTCCCTTAAATCCATAGATCTATCGCGGCAGGTCGGAGCAGTGATAGTTTCTCCCACAGATGAAGTAATTGCCATGGGTAGCAATGATGTTCCAAAGTTTGGCGGTGGGCAATATTGGCCTGACGGGGATATTGGTACAGATATTCACAGAGGTAAAGACGCAAATAAGGAGGAGATTGCTAAGTTAATGGAAGATATATTGGGTCTCATTAGAACTGAATCTATTGAGATTGCCAATAGAATTGGAGAAAAGTTAGATACAACACGCTTAGCTGACCTTACTGAATTTATGAGAGCTGTTCATGCTGAAATGGAGGCAATTTTAAGCTGTGCTCGGCAAGGAAAATCAGTAAAGGATGCAAGGCTCTATTGTACTACATTTCCATGCCATAACTGCGCAAAACATTTGGTTGGTGCAGGAATTAGAAGAGTTATATATGTCGAACCATATCCCAAAAGTCTCGCCCTAGAGTTACATAGCGATTCAATTGCCCAAGGGCATTCTGAAGTTCATACGGTTTTTCAGCAATTTACGGGCATAGGGCCTAACAGATTTACCGACTTATTCTCAGTTAAACTAAGTAAAGGCGAACCGATAAAGCGAAAAGATGGTGATGGAAAAGCGATACAATTTGAAAGAAATTCAGCCTCGCCAAAATTCTCATTTAATGATATGGAGTTAGAGTATATTAGGAAGCAAGAAGCAATGGCCGCCACTGAGATAAAGAGGGCAAAAGAGTTAGTCAATGGGAAGAATGAACAAAAAGAGGATCAAACAAAACAATCTAGTGCTAAATAAAACATTATCTCACTTGGATAAAATGGATTTATTTAATAGACTCTCTGACCGATTTCCTAATGTAGATCAAGACGGCTTATTTGAGATGATTATCCATGGATATTTGATCAGTGAATCAACTAAGCCAATAGCAGAGGTCCCGGTAACTGCTCTTTCCTTGGAAGCAAATTGATTTCATTTTAATGATCAGAACCAAAAACTATGACTGCATTAATAGCCCAGTCCTTTTTTGGATCAGAAAAGTTATAACTAAAAGTTGAAATTTAAATTTAAGGTTACCAAGATTTCATTTTAAAAAGTCGGCCAGATTCATCTACATCGTGTAAAGTTAAAATAATTTCGTCATCTGAAAACACTTGCTTTCGAGTGGCGCCTTCTGCTGGAAGGTCCGAATCTATCAATGTAACAATTTGCTGAAGACCCAGATCTGAATAAGTATGGAGTATTCCAATTAGCTTTTCTTTTTTTCGATCATCCAAAGACTCCAAAACGCCATCGTGAAAGATAAATCTAGGAAAAGATTTATCTAAATAAGCCCGAGCTGTCGCCATGTCGAATGCAATACACAAAAGTTTACGGTAAGTGTGGCCTGCATCAGCACTAGTGGACCGCCCAGTTGAATCGAGGATTTCCACTCCAAAATCAAGGTGCCCTTCCTTATTGGGAGAAACATTCAAAAGTGCCTTCCGACTAATTACCTCTTCAATAATTTCATTAAAATAAATCCTAATTGATGAAAACAGGCCTATGGTAGAAGCATTCTTTGATTCAACATCGTCCTCAATTTGAGTTTGTACCTTCTCCAACTCATCATTAACATGACGAATTTTTTTACGAAGTTCCTGCAATTTATGAACAGACTCTTTTCGTTGATTCAAAACTTCAATATCTGCTTTCAAGTTTACTAGCTCTGCTGAGAGCAGCTTATACTTTCCAATTGAATCAGATGATTGCAAAAATGAAAGCGCAGTTGTACGTTCTTTTGCAAGATTTTCGCTATCTTTCCCAATTTGTAATAATTCTTGTTCAATTTCGTGCAACTCTTTAACAAGATACTCTCTTCGTTCTTCTGCAATCGCCTTATTAAATGCAATCAGCTGATCAAAGTCCTTTTTTATTTGCCCATCAAATAAAATTTTAGCTTCCGCAAACAGACTCGTTGCCTCTTCGGTACTAAAATTAATCAAACCGTCTTGTAATGACTTTTCAATTTTCCATTTGCTTTGTGTAAGAGAATACCTTCTCGAGTTTAGCTCATTAGCGTGAATATCAAGTTGTTCCACCAGTTGTTTAATCTTCTCTTTATCGGAATAGTTAAAGTCAAATTCGTCTACGTATTTCTGCTTCCTTGTTAAATCGCCTTGCTTGAGTAATAACATCCCCTCAATTTTACTCAAATCCTCGACGGTGCCACCTAACTCATTTCCCAAAGTTGTCTCTTTGTTGGTTAGCTCTGCCAAATCGTTTTCTAACTCATAATGCCGTTCGATTAATGCTGCATTGAACCCCAGCAGACCTGCCAAATATGGCTTCCATCCTGAATGAGGACCTAGGAATTTTTTTAATTGAAATATGTCACTGTAATCATCCTGGGTTCGTAATAAATAACCAATCACTTTCCGAAAATCATATGGCCTTACTGAGCTAAGATTGAAAATACCATCGACTAACTCTCTCGAGCGATCAAATGGCACCTTCCAATGATCCCATTCTACCTCATTGAGCAATGAATAATCAGATCTTGGAGTTGTGTGGCGTTTTAAGCTGATTTTTGTACCCTCACTAACGCTTCTGCAGATCGTTAAATATGAACCTACGGAAAGTTCTATTTCCAGGTAAAAAACAAAATCTGAGAACAAATCCTCATGTTTAAAAAGAAAAAAATCCTTTTCCTTTTTTTGAAGTAAGCAAAAATCAAGAAGTCTACCAAAGGTGCTTTTTCCAAGGTTATGTGTATCTTTATTTTTATTTTCAGGTCGGCGAATTTCACCGAATATAACATTTAACCCAGGGTTAAAGTTTATAGGTTCAAAAAAATCTGGTTTATTTGAATAAAGTCGCGATAGTTTCATGGTGTCCTCAAGAATTCAAAGGCATCATTTTTTGAATTGTAGCTAAGAACGCCAATTAAAAATAGAAAATTCAAAGCAGGAATAAAAAAAGCATCACAATCTGGCTTTGTAGACTTTAAATATAGTCTTAGAGAATCAAATGATTCTGTCCTTCTTGATTTGAGACGCTTAAAGAGTAACAACGAAATCGCCACAAGCGTCTTGTCAGGATGCGAATGTTTACTTGGCCTAATTAGCCTCATTATTATTCCCCACGTCACAATTCCAGTACATATAGAAAAGAAGTACTCTGGTTAATCGCCGATTTCCACGCAAAAGTTCATCTCGGCCAACTAAATGGTCAAAGATATACTCCATTATTTCATCAAAGGTTTGATAGTCTTTTCTTTTAGATATAATTTTAAGATTAAACTCTTCAGCTATGGTGTCGTACTTACTCATAAGTGCAACATTTTCAGGAGCAGACAAGAATTCTTTCACTTGATAGGTATGCTTTAGATATCGACGAACTTGTTCCTTTGCGTATGCATCAGTCATATTATTCAATTTATTTTTCTGTTCAAATGATGTTCTACTCGTCGGAGCCTTTTCTATATCTGATTTAGCTAATTCTAGCTTCTCCTTTAATATTTCAATAATTTCTGAAAGTTCGTTTGGACTAATTGCCAATGGAGAATCAACTGGATCAAGTTTCACTGTTGATAGAATGTCTGGATACATTTTTAAATATGACTCAATAGTTTCAACTCCCACGAGAGATACGTTTCGGTCTTCAATATTGCATTTTGATGAAATTTCAGCTCTTATGTTTGAGTCAGTGTTAGCTGTAAGTCGTCGATTTGAAAAGAGTATGTAAAAATCCAATTCTGAATTAGCGCGAAGTTTAGATATTTTTGGAATCTCCTCCGCAATGATCGTATTGTTGGATTTAACACTAAAAAAATCAGTATCGGAGAAAGACTTATTATATCCACTGGTATGCTTTGCCTGAATTATTACTTTTCCATCCCAAGGCGAAGCCTTACTTGGAAAAAGCTCTGCCCGACCTGTAAATCGTGAATCTCTTCCCCCGTCAGCACCTTCAGAAAAGTTTGGGACCGAAATCCCAAACAGTTTTCGACAAATTAGTATTACTAATTCTTCAAACTGCCTTGAACTTAAATCCTCATAAGCAAACTTCATTTTGAATTCCCTCAGCAAATTATCTCAGTATAAAACAAGTTCGTCATTTCCTATCTGTTATCCGACGTCAAGGACTTGGGCGTTGGTGATCAAAATCAAAATGCTATCTATCAGCCCCGTTGAAGTGCAAAAAAACCAAGCTAAAGGACCTAATTATTTTGAATACTTCTGTCGAGGACTACATCGTGGACTACAAAAGGACTACAACCACCATTATTTCGCATGATTTTGCGGGATATGGTTAATGAAATAAAAAAACTAGTCTTACCTATGTTATTGATTTTATTGTTTTCTGATTATTCTTCTTACTGACTTGTGAATGACACGAAAATGGCGGAGAGAGAGGGATTCGAACCCTCGGTACGGCTTTACAACCGTACGACAGTTTAGCAAACTGCTGGTTTAAGCCACTCACCCATCTCTCCGTCGAAATGAAATTGGCTATTCAGTCAACCTGCCACAGGCCTCTTCTCAAATCAAGCATAGTTCTCAGGGAATAGCGCCCGCTCCACAGTTTCAATCACGATATGGATTAATTTAATGTGCAATTCTTGAATTCTGTCTGAAGTCTCAGCAGGTACGACTATTGAAATATCAGCTAAATCTTTAAGTTTACCGCCACCCTTTCCCAAGAGGGCGACAGTTTTGATGCCCGTTTTCTTGGCCAATTCCATAGCTTGAATCACATTTGCTGAATTTCCACTCGTAGACAACCCAATCAGAATATCACCAGGCCTACCCAAACCTTCCAGTTGTCTGCTAAAAATATATTCAAATCCATAGTCATTAGAGACGCAGGTCACGTGGCTTGCATCTCCAAGAGCCAACGCCCCCAACGGTCGCCGTTCTTTTCGGTACCGCCCGGTGAGTTCCTCTGCAAAATGCATAGAATCACAGTGACTCCCTCCATTGCCGCAGCTAAAAACATTATGATTATTACGGTACGCCTCAATTAGAATTTTAGAGAACTCTGTGCATTTCTTTAAATTTTCTGGATTTCCAAGGAAGGATTCTAGTACCTGAGAGGCTTCTTCTAAGTTATTTCGCCAAATTTCCAGACTCATCTGATCCCCTTTGAACAAAAGATGTCGTTAATGGCATTAAACTATCCTTTTTTCGATTCATAGCCAAAATTTTTAGTAAAAATCTTGCTTTTTTTGAGCATTACCTCTAAGTTCACCCCTCATCTTTGACTTTAGATTTCATCTGCGCGCCCGTAGCTCAGCTGGATAGAGTACTAGACTACGAATCTAGTGGTCGGAGGTTCGAATCCTTCCGGGCGCGCCAACTTAAAACCACTTCTCGGTGGTTTTTTAGGCTCTACGCCAAAGACTGGGGCAGTCGAACTTTTGCTAGCCACAATAGGCTTTT
>CAZYOE010000087.1:0-20512 GCA_964648725.1 uncultured Pseudobdellovibrionaceae bacterium
ATTAGATTTTAACTGATTCTGACCACCCTAGCGTGGCCCCCTGATGATTTACAAAGGCCCAGACGGAATCATCAGAAAACTCAGTGGAAAGCTGGATGGTATTGTACGTATTGAGCTGAAGTCTCTTTTCACTTAAAATGTTTTCGATCAAGGACACAATCATTTGGGGCTTCATAGATTCAGGCCCCTCCTGCGGGGCTAGGCTAATTCCCTCCTCGATGCTTTTAATCGATAAATTTCGATTTTGCGTGAGTAAGTTATTTGCAATGTCTTTGATCCTAGAAACGGCCATGCGCGCCAATGTTCTTTTTTCTTCCGGGAGCACTGATAGATCCGAAAGTACAATATCAAGTGCCGTTAGAGGGCTACGAATATCGTGACTGACTTGACTTGCGACTTTGGCAATCAGAGCCTGCTTTTTTAAGTTCACGATTTCATCGGTTTGGGTATGGATGATTTGTTGGAACGAGGTTAGCTCTTTTTGCGTGGAATCTACGTTTTGGATGAGATCGATAATTTCAAGTTGGCTTTTAAGAATAAAAGATTTTCGAAAGAACAAAATAAAGATACCGATAACCGAAAAGACAATAAATGGAAAAATTAATCCCCAGAGCCAGAGTGTTTTTGTTAATTCAACCCTCACTTGAAATTGAGGAAACTCCACAATACTCGTGAGTCCCATCCCAATACTTAAAAGAGGACTTGATGAAGGACACTCACCCCAGCTATCCAGAATATGCCGGTCGTTTGAAATCAAACAAATGCCTTTGAGTTTAGGATAAAGGGTCCAACCACTATTAACTCCGTTAATGACGTTTCTCCACTCTTGAACCGATATCGAATAATTTTGACTTTGAGTTAGGGCGTTGAGATGAGATTTCACGGTGAAAGTCGTGAAAAAATAACCAACTAGGGCTAATCCCAAATAACCGTAAACAAAAATAGTAATAATTTTTGTTTGTATTTCGTGGTTAAACTTTTTTCGTAGTTCTTCGGGCTTCATCATATTAAAATCGGTGACCGTGAAGTCATTGGTACCTTTCTTTAAAACTCATATTGAGCCCTGGTTTAAACTGCAAATGTTTAGGGCCCTACCTCGTTACAATATAGTTGAATTTACAGTCGTTCGCTTTAAAGAAGATTCCTATTATAGAAGTTTCTGTAAAATCGCGGATAAGGAGCAAAAATTGTACTTTGAGGGAATGGCTGAGGGCAACTCCCCCCTGATTGCTCAGTTAAGGGCTCTAGCTGAGGCCTATGAGCGATCTTGTTTGAGAAGTTACTTCGGAACTCAAGCCACCACTATCGGAGGCGGTTACCCTTACGGGGCGGGTGTGGGTTTTAGGAAAAAATCTGCGATTATCAGAGCTTATGGAGAGTATTTTGAACGATTTGTTCTGAGTACCAACAAACACACATTGGATAGATTGCAGACTGAAGAGTTTCCCAGTCCTGTGGGAACCCTGTATGTTTCTTTGATATTTGAGCATGAATGCATATTGGGTTCTGGATATGGCATTTCAAGGCAGGATTCCGAAGATTCAGCCAATAGAAGTGTAATCCGAAAGAGGGATTATCCTCAGATAGTTCCTCACTTTAAGTTTAGTGGTGAAATACCAAAGCTCATCAATATCACTCCCGCAAGCGAGGCATGGCTGAATTGTTTTTATGTCGGACATTAATTCTTGAGACGCACTTCCCATATTCTGATACTTTCAGAGTAAGGATCTTGAATGTTAAGCTCCACACCCTTTGAGAAGTAGTGTCTGTTAGTTACATAGTTAATTGGTATAATTAATGCTTCTTCTAGTGCAGTTTTAAAAGCCAAACGCACGGCCTTCGTTATTTCTTCGCGGTCGGTAGTTTCTTTGGCGGAGTTAAGAATCTTTAGAATTCTACCATCGGGCAGATCCTGACCAAGTGCGGTCGGAGAAAAAAGAAAGGATGCGCCGCTAATTGGGTCGGTATCAGACATTCCGATGCTCGTAATTGCAATATCATGGGCATTATCATGCAGATGTTTTGAAATTGACAAACCACCGCCCTCCACAAAGGTATAAGGAATCGCGATGGATTGGGCCAAGTTCTTTAACCAGTTAGAATTGACTTCAGGCCCTATCGGTAAAAGCCATTTGATAGGTTCACTAAAAGTTACGTCGGGAGTTGACCCTAATTGATTGATAAGTTGATCGAATTCGTCGACTGGAAGTCTTCCTGAAAGGCCGGGCTGTGGAATTTGATCAGCTCGGTTATTTTTAATCAAAATATCAAGCTTAGCCTTATTGAGACGGTTAAAGAGCGTTATTCTAGCGTTCTTCGAGTTGAAAACTTTGGATTTCAAGTTGGGAATCAAGAAATTAACACCATTTGGACGCGTTTCATAATAGTTCAGTGTAGAGCTAGTTTTATCAAAAATCTTTAATAGTTCCCAGAATCTGATGGTTGTGAAAGTGGGCTCCTTCTTCAAAATAGTCTCTAACTCGGTTAAATCTCGAATTTCACCAATCGGTTTATAGAATAGTTTCCATTTTAACAGGTCGGGAGAATAAAAATAATGGGCAGGATTTGGTTTGAAAATTACAGGTTCGCTCTGAATTTTGAACAAAGATCCAGATTCGTGAACATAGGGCCCTTTTGATTTGGTCCAATCAACGTGTAAGCCATCAAGCCCTGGTAGTTCAACCCAATGGTTATCTGGAACTATAACGGTGTCAGCCATTACTAGCGGAGCGAGAATTGCCCCAGCATCGCCAATAGTGAAAATTTCCAAGGTTAATGGATCGATAACTTTTATTTTATCAGAACTTTCAATTTGTTGGCCCAAATTTGAATGACTAGTTTGTTTGGCAGAAATTAAACGGCGAAGGCTTTGTGCAACTTCTTCAGCAGTATAGATTTTTGGTTTGAGGTGAAAAACTATTGAGGTTCGCGATTCTGAAATGACCCAAGATTGGGCCAATCCCCCCACAATATTTTGATAATTGTCACGCCGAACTAAAAATTCTCCTATTTGGTGCACAAAACGATATTGAGCTACACTGTTAAGCTTATATGGATGAGGATACGAAAACGGCGTAACGATCAATTCCGTGACCATCTGAGGCTCCAAGTTCTTGTCCGAAAGAATTAGGTTAATTAGTTCAAATACTAAGATAGTGAGGGTTAGGTAAACTAAAGTAAATATAAAATATTTCTTATATTTTATCATGCGGTAAACCCGATCCTAGATTTTTCTAGAACCCGCACTCGCTATGCCCAGTTGGCCCACCATCAGTTAGTTCTGTGTCCTTTGTGTTTGAACTATTAGTATCATTAGCATTAATAAATCCCAGGGATACTAAAATGGCCAAAAAAATCAGTTTCAAATTTCGCATAATAAATTCCTCCATCATTTCCATCGTGGCGATTACCAAAAAAAAGGCAGAAAATCAAAGTCGGAAAAGCCGAAGGCATGTGTGTTTGAAGATTTCAGGTGATTCCCATTTATATTTCGGCAAATGTCCGAAATTGGACTAAACGACTGAAAAAATTGCATACTTGAGGTGGGCAGATAAATTACTTTTTCCAGACGGCTTAGTAAATAATCTTTGTTTTTCCTGAGTCGGCAGGATTTTCCAATTTGAGGTTTGGAAAGACTGATTCACTTTTTTCTTCTCTTAGAGGTAAACTGGGAAGTAACTTTAAAGAGGCCATTGCCGCCCCCTGTTTGATTTTTGGGTCTTGATTCTCAAGTAATTCCATTAAAACCTTAATTGATTTACTCAGCTCGCAAGGAGCGGCGACACTAAGGACTAACTTTGCTAGCATTTGACAATCTAAAGCGACTGAGCAGAGCTAAGTTGTGACTTGCGATTAGTTTTCTTCGACATTACGTTTTTAATTTGGTTGGCTGACAGTTTAAATTTCTCTTTGTAGCGATCTGCCCAAGCCTCTTCCCCATTAATTGCTGAGTTCAAAATTATCTCATTCACCAAATCTGGCAAGTCTTCCGCAATTAATCGAGCAACCCGTGTTTCACTTGCTGCAATTTCAATAATTGAGTGGATTTTTCGGGACGCAGGGACGAGTCTCAGTAAATCAAATGCCCACGTTGAATCTGCACAACAGGCAATTAGATTTGCACGGGTCTGAAGATCCTTAACTGATGAAATAAGTCGAAGAGCCTGAGCATAGTCTTTATTTTTGATTGCGATAACAAACATCTCTGTAGGCTGCATAGGAATATTTTCTGCTAACAAAGGAATGTTCGGCAAACCTAATGCTCGTCTAATGGGAAAATTTAGGACTAAAGACTGTTCCATTGCTGAGATTCATATAACGACTACCCACCTACTAGCCACAGGTAAGGCGACAATCTTCCGTTGCAGTGCATTGCGTTGTGATATTTTTGAATTCTTTACCAGAATCAATACCCTCAAGTTTAGGCGGATTTAGGGATGCGATTCAAGTGTCTATAGGTATTCATTTTATTTCATCTAACGTGCGTGCAAGGTCAGCTTGGAAAACAGATTTTTGATTTTGGATCACTTCGGATATTTGAAAATAGGACCACATATACGAGTATTATAGTATGTAAAAAGGCCGCGACTCAAAATATACGGTATGTGCGAATCGATAACTTGAATCAGGCTGAGCAAAAACTTTCGGACGCTTCGAGTTTTAGTCTTCTTGATTTCTCTATTGCAAATCAACTTGGATCCGATCCTTGGTTCTTTGTGCATCCAGAGTTGAAGGCGTTTAGGGATTCTGTCATTACCAGGAATCCGAAAATTCAGGATTTTGGAGATTCCTTCTCCGTAAATGTCGGCCTCCAGGTTCTATTTAAAAAATGCTATTTGGTCAAGGGCCAGACTTCGCGTGGAAAGGTCATCGGTAAAAATCTTTTAGGAGATGAGGTGAAGATCGAGCGGAATGCCTGCAAGGCGTTTGTAATGAATCGAGAACTGTTCCCCTTCAAGAAAATTGATGCGGAATCTTTCGTTATTTTCCCGTATGAAATCATTTTGGTAAAAGATAAGAAAAAGAGACCGCCAGCAAAGAAGCATGAATGTCAGCCGCTTGATTTTCCAAGATTTAAAAAAAAGTATCCATTGGCAGGAAAATATCTCATATCTAAAGAATCCACCATTAAAAATAAAAAGAGCGGTGTTGCAACATTGCCTGGTAAAAAGTGGCATTTGTATACAAGGGAGCAAAATCACACTATTCAATGTCTTCCCAAAATTCTTGTGCCATCGACCTGCGTGGATACGACTGCTATATTTGATGAAGCAGGTGAGTTCTATCAAGACAACGTAAGAGTAAATTCCATAGTTATCGAGGGCGCCAATTCATCTCAATACAAGGCATTGTGTGCGATCATCAACTCAACAGTTTTTGACTGCTTAGCAAAAGTGACGTCTGAATCCCTGGATAACGGATATATTCAGTTCAATAAACAATTCATCACGCCTGTGCCGATGCCTATTGCGCGGGTAATGGGAGATAAAACGCTTTGCCAAAAACTTGCAAATGCTTATGACGAAATGAAACTCTTAGCCAATCAATTCGCTAGTGCAACGGATTCGGAATCTAAGCAAGCCTGCGAGATTGCATTGGCATCAGCCGAAAAGTCACTCAATGAGATCGTCACTATGGATGCTTACCAGCTGACAGATCAAGAGAGAGTAATTCTCGGGAAGTTCGCTTCTCGAATGGCAATTAGCAAGTACATTGATTTTATTGAGTGCGTGGATGATGAGATTCTAAAAGAAATCGAAGAGGAATCAGCATAAGTAAATTGTACTGCAAAAAAAACGACAGTCTCTTAACGGAGCAATTTGATTCTTAGTCGCATGATCTATATACTAGGTTTGTTTTGATGGGTCATTCGGGCATTTCTTAACCAAGTCCAATAATTTCATGATATATTCCTGCTTAATAAGGATACTCGAGGTTGTACCCATTTTTTGTCCCTGGATCAGCAGGGGCCTTTTCAAAATCTTCGATACGGCGATTTACGTCGGCATCATAGTCCTTGAGAAATTTAACTGGCTTATTCATTTTGAGAGCTTCCGCTATTTTTTGAATTGCCGAGACCGACGCAAGATCAATTCTTGGATCGCGCCCTTGGTCATCAATGATCTGCGTGTTTGAGAGAACAATAATTCCGACAAGTTGATCGGGATCATAGCCAATGAAGCTAGATGAGCCGTAGGTACCTCCATTATGCCAAGTAATGTTCTCAGCTTTGAGACGATTCCAAAATAGACTTAGCTGTGAATTTTTGCCTTTATCAAAGGTCGGTTTCGTTGCCGCCGCGATCATCGGCATGTGATCTTGGGCCATCAAGCCCATCATGGTTTTCAACAAAATCGTCATGTCCTGCATTGTTGAACGTAAAGCTCCAGCACCTTGCAAAACCGAGGTGTTTTGCCATTGCCAAGGCTCGACTTGTTCGCCATTCAAAAACACGGGGGCTAAACGAAAGGTTTGCTCTGGCGTGAGCAAGATACGCGTGTCGTTCATGTACAGCTTGTCCAGAAAAGCGTCTCTGAAAAGCTGCTCAAGAGTTTTCTTATGAAGCTGTTCAAGTCCGTAACCGCTAAGGCCCGCTCCAAGATTCGAATAGTCAGATTTAGTACCTGGCTCGATGGGAAGCTGAAATCCCTTCAAGAAACTATCGAGTTTTGGGAGATCATAATCAACATAAGGTTGAAGCGGATTTGCTGGCTTCAAGTTGTAAGGCACACGAGGGAACCCAGCTGTATGTTGAGCCAAGTTACGCCAGGTAATCTCTTTGCCATTATAGTTTGGCAATTTTAGCAAGGACTTAGAATTGTATGGTTGATCGAGATCAATCGTTCCTTTGAGATGTTCGTCTGCCAAAAGAAGACCTACGAAACCCTTTGTAATCGAGCCGATTTCAAAAATGGTTGTTGCCGTCGCAACTTCTCCTTTGTCGGTCAAAGTACCCAAAGGAATTATTTGTGCTTCAAATGGAGTGACCACACCCACCAAAATACTTTGATAGCGTTTTTCTTTGGGCTGGCTACGATCAACAAGAGGTTGAAATTTCGATTCAACGATCTGCTTTACGTCGGCCGTAGTTGCACAAGCCGACTGTGTAGTCAGAAGCAAAAACGAAGATGCGATAGTTAGAACTGGATTCATTGCCACCTCATTGCCCATTAGCTCGCACAAAAAGGGCAACTCCAGTGGGTGTGAAAAATTGAGTAGATTAGACCTCTGTTGGCCGAGCCATTTGGAACTGCACTCTTATATCTTGGTTTATGCAACCAGGCAATTCTATAGAGTCTGAGCAGAGAGCCAGATCCAAGTCAGAATCAGTCAGCGGCTCTTCTGGCGGTTTTGGCAGTCCTATTTTCTACGAATTCCACTACGAAAAATCAAAAAGCATCATGTGACATCACCGAATTCGGCGGACGTAACCGTGTGATTTGATTACTGTTGAAATTCTGGGTGGCTGCCGGCTTTCAGAAAAAAGAGAATGCGAAAATTGGCGGAGAGAAGTCGCCGAATTCAGAACCGAGTGCATGGAGTGGACTTCATGACCTATTCACTTGAAATTACTTTAGATTAGGTGCCTTCCAAATCTAGTGAGCTTTTGCTCTCGGTGTCAGAACTCTTGTTCTCGCTCATGCCGAATGTTCTCGGTTGGCTCTCAGAGACTACGTTTAAACTTAATCAGCAAATCTCGAATTTCATTTCTAGCTTTTCTAAAAGCCCCCGCTTTGTTTTCCTCTGGAGCAGAAGCTGGATCCTGTATGGGCCAGTGTAATCGCTTCGCTTTTGAGGGAAGCAACGGACAAATTTCTTCGGCGCAAAGTGTAATGACGTATTGAAGATTTGCAAGAAACCCCAAAGGCAGCTGTTCCGTCGACTTCGACCAGTTTTTTGAAATGTCGATCCCGTCCTCCTTCAATATCTCGATAGCCCAGGGCTGAACTTTTCCAGAGGGTTCTGATCCGGCGCTCTCAATGATCGCATCACCACCGAATATTGATTTCGCCAACCCCTCAGCTAGCTGGCTTCTCGCGGAGTTTGCGACACACAAAAATAAAATATAATGGGGCTTAGGCATTTTTTAACTCCATGAAGTACTTTTTCTTAATCCAAAGTTTACTCCTTGATTATCGTAAGACTACGATATACGATGACTTTATGGTACTATCAAGAAAAGAAGAATTTCCAGAAAAAGATCTGCAACTAGCTGAGTGGTGCAAAGCACTTTCGCACCCAGCCCGGATTGCAATACTTAGGAACTTAGCTAGCCGCGGCGAGTGCATCTGTGGCGACCTCGTCCTCGATTTGCCTCTTGCACAGTCAACCGTCAGCCAACATCTCAAAGCTCTTAAATTGGCCGGACTCGTGCAGGGTGAAGTCGATGGCCCAAGATCTCGATACTGCGTTAACCGCAAAATTTTTGAAAAATTTATGAGAATGATGTCGGAATTTGGAATCAAACTTTCGGATAAACTTGAGAGCCAAAGCTGCTAAAGGGAGAACTCATTGGAAATATTCAAATGGCTCAACGACCAACTACTTCGCATGGAATGGTTATCAAACCTAGTAAAGCTTCTTGTTGAAGATTTACTTAAGCTTGATACCGCAACCCCAATTGGCGGAAGCGTCCACTTTTTTATATATGACACCATCAAAATATTCATTTTGCTGTCTGTCCTTATTTTTATCGTATCTTGGATTCAGAGCTACTTTCCTCCAGAACGAAGTCGCAAAATTCTTGGCAAGTTTAACGGAATCAGCGCCAATTTTGTTGGAGCACTTCTCGGGACAATTACACCCTTTTGCTCCTGTTCATCAATTCCACTGTTTATTGGCTTCACAAGTGCTGGACTTCCGGTTGGTGTGACGTTCTCCTTTCTGATTTCGTCGCCTCTTGTCGACCTAGCCTCTATAATTCTACTGGCCAGCATTTTCAACTGGGGCATCGCCCTTGTTTACACCGCTATTGGAATTATCCTTGCTGTTATTGGCGGCACAATAATTAGCAAAGCCAATATGGAAAGGTACGTCGCTGACTTCGTTAAAAAAGTTTCGACGCAGGAAGCGCCTTTTGAGTCTCTCACAATGAAAGATCGATTCCAGTTTGCCCTTGATCAGGTTCGTGATGTTTTTCAACGAGTATGGATTTACGTACTCGTTGGCGTTGGCATCGGTGCCGGTATTCACAATTGGATTCCCGAGAGCTTTATCGACACTATGCTGGGCGCTCAAAACTGGTGGTCGGTACCGCTGGCGACGCTTCTCGGTGCTCCGATGTACGCAGATATTTTTGGCACCCTTCCAATTGCTGAAGCCCTTATTAAAAAAGGCATCGGGATCGGAACTGTCCTCGCATTCATGATGAGCGTTACTGCGCTTTCTATTCCTTCACTTATCTTGCTCAAAAAAGTTGTTAAAATGCCTTTGCTTTTGATGTTTACCGGCATTGTCACAGTCGGCATTATCATTATCGGTTACATACTCAACAGCATTTCACACTTACTAATTTAGGGAGAACAAAATGGACTTAAAAATTCTAGGAACTGGATGTTCAAAATGCAAAAAACTCGAGGAAGCTACAAAAGCTGCGGCCGATGAACTCGGAATTCAATACACAATCGAGAAGGTCACGGACCTCGAAAAGATTATGGCGTTTTCGGTCATGTCTACACCGGCACTTGTGGTTAATGGGCAAGTGAAGGTGACAGGGCATATCCCAAGTATCGAGGACATTAAAAAACTCATTTCATAATCTTAAGTTCATCGCGGGAGTACCTTATGTCAGATTCGCAAAAACAAAAAATGATCTTCGATGTACGCTCGGAATGGGTCAATCACACGACTTCGGTTTCTTACTGCAAGAATGCAAAGATCGACCTTGATACAAACTTGGAAGGAAGTCTGGACGCCTTCAACCCCGCCGAACTTTTGTTGGCGGCTCTCTCGGCATGTATGATTAAGGGAATGGAGCGAGTTGCGCCAATTTTGAAATTTAAGTTTAATGGTGTCGAAGTGAAGCTACATGGGGTTCGGCAAGATGTTCCGCCCAAAATGGAATCCATCGATTATGAAATTATTGTCGACACCGAAGAAAGTGACAGTCGACTAGATCTCCTTCATAAAAATATCAAGCAGTATGGAACTGTGTTTAACACTGTCGCTCCGGGAACCACAATGACTGGAAAAATTAGTCGGAAAAAGGTATGAGCGAATTCTTTTAGGGGCAAAGTCCTGGTCGACAGTCTTTGTATACTGCCCTCCAGGCTCCATCCGGCGTCTTCTCTATAGAGAACACCACAAGCTATTTTGTTCTCGTCTTATTTACTTATAGTTTCAGGTGTTTAACGGTTCGAACAATACTGAAATTGGCGGAGAGAAGTCGCCGAATTCAGAACCGAGTGCATGGCTTGGGCTTCATGACTTATTCGCTTAAAATAACTCTAGATTTAGTGCTTTCCACATTCAATGAGATTCTGTTCTCGGTGTTGGTAGTTCCTGTTCTCATCCAATACGAATGTTCTCGGTTGGTTCTCGTCGGGACGGCCACTTGCACACAGTGTCCAAGGCCTCTGCCACACGCCAAGAGGAGTTCTTCCTTCTGGGTTGCGCCCGCCGCCCGCGCCCAAGACAACATTGCTGCACGGGCTTTACAGAGGTGGGCTAAAAAACCCCCCGAGAAGAAGGGATTTCGGTCATTGCCCAAAATTCCGGGGGCGACAGGGGCGAATAAAAAATCCAGATCTCCTTTTTTCAGAAGAGCAGCGTCTGGCGCTACACCACCAGCCTCGGGGTTTGATTCCTGAACTTGTTTAACGGCCTCTGCACTTTTCCTTTCCTGATCCAAAATCCCGCTCTTAATACTAACCAACATTCATCTAATGCACTTGTAAGAATTAGGAAGGTCCGATTTATCAAATGAAGAAATCACTTTTACTAGCAACACAGATTTCTTTATCTCGTCACTCTTATTCACCAAGACGAATTTGGTATTCCAATTTTTAGCAGATAGCTCCAACCCACTAAACAAGTGGGCCGCCATTTTTTATATCGGCTACTACACGGGAATGAGAAGCGGGGAACTCTACTCATTAAATTGGGAGAATGTTCATTTAGAGGACGAAGATAATAGTGATATCGTAGTTAAATCTACTTTTAATTGGAGAACCGAAACAATTACCCCGACTAAAACGGGACAAGTGAGAACGGTGGATATAACCGCAATTAGAAAATACCTTTTAGCCCACAAATTGAGAAGCCCAGAAAAAGAATTTGTTTTCCCCGTGATAATGAATGGCAAGGCGGTAAAACGGCACGGGCCATTAAGCAAGCCTTGATAGATACGGGCTATATTCCCGACAAAGACCACAAGGGCAGAGAGTTGTGGCCTATTTTTCACTCGCTACGGGCCGACCCCCTCGATGGTTTTTTCTGTTTATCTATTTGGCAGTCATTTTTAGCCCGACAATAGCCACTAAAAGTAGCCCAAGGAAAAAGATACGGGTAAGAGTAGCGGCCTCGTTAAATAAGAAAATCCCAAGTACAGCGGCACCTAATGCCCCAATACCGACCCATACACCGTAAGCTGTTCCAATGGGTAGGGTTTGGCTCGCCTTGGCCAGTAAGAACATACTACCCGCTAAGGTGGTAAGGGTGAATATACTCGGCCAGAGTTTAGTAAAGCCGTGAGTATATTTAAGCCCAATCGCCCAACAGATTTCTAAAAGGCCCGCAATAACCAGAACAATCCACGATGCAGTAGAAGACATATTTACCCCTTTAAGTCCCGTCTATGCTTTACCTCGGTACGGGAAGTCCTCGTCAGGGGCAGTAAGTTGCCAGTAGTAAAACATTACCACATTGGGGGCATTGGTTTAAGGGGTTATTAGGGGCGGTAAAATCCAAGCGTAAGATATTTTTGTAATGGCCTATATCGCAGAAAAAAATGGCGGAGAGGGCGAGATTCGAACTCGCGAGACCCTTGCGAGCCTACTTGCGTTCCAGGCAAGCGGATTCAACCACTCTCCCACCTCTCCGCAGACTTATAAGTAGTTGTAATTAGAGGGTTAGCATGAAATTTTTGAGCGGTAAAGCGCAAACTCAGCAAAGGCATTATTCAATCGCATTGGGTTATGCCGACCATTGTCTCAAATTAGACAATAAAGAATATATCAATCACTAGCGCGGCTATTAGAAAGAAGGCGAGCAAGGTCTTGCCAGCAGTGGAAATAAATAAGCCCATCCCCGCACCAGCACTGGCGTTGGCCGACTCTCTAAAAGTGCGCCGTTTGAAAAGAAACTCACCAATAAAAGCTCCAAGGATAGGGCCAACAACGATACCGGGAAAACCAAAAAACAAACCGACAAAGCCTCCGATAGAGGCTCCAAATAGTCCCCATTTTGTGGCCCGGCCCCACTTAGCCCCGATAAGGGTACCTAAAATATCAATTGGGAAACTTGCTAAAAATCCAACAAACATAAGCATGACTGTCCAACCAGAAAGTACCCCTGGAATGAACCAATAGACAATGGAACTGCCCATGAAAAATAAAAATAACCCCGGCAATCCAGGAAGAAGCGTTCCTGCGAAACCTATGAGTATCAATAGAATGAAAATTATCCAGATTGCGGTGACCATTCCTGGGCACATCTAACAAATAATTCTTTTATAGGCGAGCATTCTTTAGTAAAGGGTTGTGAGTTTTGAAATTAATTCGATTAGCGGAGGACCAATGCCAGAGACTATCTCATTACCAGAGTTATTAAATACGCCTGACACTCAAAGGGACTCATCCTGGGAAAATAAATTTTTTCATGCATTGTCTGAGGGAAATGTAGATGTCTTTGCACAGGAGCCGCAAACAGGACCTGATGGCTGGCCTTATTTATTAACTAAAACTGAAGCTACATCGACGGAGCCTTTTCAACGCGTCTTACATTGGTTGTCTGACAAGGGAATCGGGCTCGTAGTGAACCCTCAAAAAGAATATCCTGATTATGTTTTTACTTACGGAATGCTTTGGCATTTTAAAGAAACCGGCTTGTTTTATCGCGAACAAAATGCGGTAAGAGAGGGGGTTTTTGAATTTCAAGTAAAAGACATTAAATCATCAGGCGAACCAACTGAGGTATATTTGCCTGGTTATGTGCGAAAAGTACTAAGAGATTTTTTGCAACAGCAAGGGGTTTTGATTCCGAAGATCTTAGCCTTTACGTTGGATGGGTCTAATTATGAATTAGCGTTTTCAACGGAGAGTTTAGGAAACCCTGAGCAAACAGAACACCAAGGAATTTTAGAGGCGATCTCTTGGTTTTTACCGCCGCATTATCAAATTGCTCTAGTCTCTGAAAATGAGTTACCGATTGCTTTTGTAACCCTTTAAGGGAACTACATTGTTCAGCCCCTTCTGGAGATCATTAAACTCTTGAGGAGTTGGTAACAGATCCATTAAACATTCCCTCCAGTATTGGGGGGCATCGTTTGAATAATCAATGGCTAACTCAAAACCTTCCTTACCAAGTAACTTGGTGCGGGCGACTTTTCCAGAAAGCTCGAGATTCATTTCTTCGATTTTAATAACCACCAGATCTCCAACTAAGGGCTCCAGTGTTAGCGAGTTCTTGAGTGATCTGGGAATGAGATCTTCACGTCGAATATGAAGTAACATTCCATGTGCAGAGGCGTTCACAATGACTCCATGGCGCACCAGTTTGGCCATGCTGTCCATTACAGCCAGAGACGATATTCTCAAGGGGTAAACTTTTTTTCTGTTGGTGACTCTTCGTTCGGCTTTCATTAATCCGTACCTTTCTTAGCAATTCCTACACAAACTTATCGGAGGACCTGGACTGGACTAAAGGGGGGCCAAGGAAAATTTAAAAAAAAGAATAGAAGTGGTTCAAATTGAGAAAGGATTGTTTGGGCTCCGCAAGTTAGATCTTTCGCATGAGCGCGAGTTAAGGGTTTTGTATAAATAGGATTTATTTTTTAGGAGTTTCGCCAAGTACGCCGCGACTAGGGCGCTCAAGAGTAATAAAAGCATCTTGATCATTTTTGAGTAAATAACGGCGATTGACCATCTGAAAAATATCATCAGACGCCACGCCAATGTGTTCGCCATTGTAAGTGGAAGTCAAGCCAGCCACAAGAGCAGAGGCGGGAAGGCGACCGGCGCTGTTGGCGCCAGACTTATTTTTATCACCAATTTTTCCACCAGAGCCATCATAACCTTCACCTTGAGCAAGGCCACTTCCGTAACCGCCGGCACCGTCATCACTTCTGGCTCCACTGGCAGATACGCCAGCTCCATCCATTGTTATACCATTTTTCTTTGCGATTTCAGCCATCATGTCCATGCCTTTGGCATAAGTGCCAGCAGGGAGACCTAATTGTGATTCAACCGCCGAGCCGCTAGTGGCATCTTTTGCTGAAATCGAATGACCATCAGGAGTGGTGAATGTTTTATTTTTTAAATCAACTTTGTATCCAAGCGCATTCATTTTAGCGAGGGCTTCGCGTGCTGCTGCGGGAAGACTCGCGTAAGGGTTGTCACCATAATCCGCACCACCGCCATTGCTACCCGACCCAGAACTGGCTCCACCGGAATTTGTTTCGCCACCACCTGCAGAAGTTTGGCCAGAGTTAGTGCCGCCACTGGTAGTACCGCCATAAGTTTTAAAATCGTTTCCGGCGAGATTGTTGGCGCCAGAGGCGTCTCCTTGGTTACCTGACTGCATGGCGCCTAATGCGGCTTGCAAGAATGAAAACGCGGCCATAGCTGCGGGTGCAGGTTGACATCCCGGTACTGCGCAGGTTGCTGCCGTATAGGCAAAACCAGCCCCCATTACGGCCATTACACCGCTCATAGCTGCGTTTTGTCCTGACCCTTTAGATTGGTCCTTAGATGCTTGTCCTGCATTTTCAGAAGAGGACATTGCTCCTGCTAGCGAGCCTTCAGCGCCCAAGCTTCCGCTTGTGGTTTGCCTGGCGGCTTGCTCTTTTGCAATAGCGGTAACTTGGCCTATATTGCCTGCCTGTGATCCACTTTGCATTTGTTGAGCCTGGGCCTGTAGCTCAGCGGCAGTCGGTTGTTTTTGAGTGCTAGTGGTAGGTGTCTGATTTTGCTCAATGGCGCTGCTCACTGGATCAATGGCCAAGGCAAAGGGTTGGTGAGCCAGTAAAAGAGATACAGCGATTAGGGAAAAATTAAAGTAGATTCGCTTTTTCATAAAGACCTCTTTAAATAAGAAGGTGCAAATAAACGTTATTTACTCTGGAATTAAACTCGAACGGTTATTGCGGTAACTCTTGGTGATCTTTTCAAATAAAGTTAGACCTTTAGGAGCGGTAATCCCTTCGGGGCCACCTTTTTTGGCGAGTGTTGGATCTTTCTCGCCTCCTGGCAGATACTTACCAAATTCTTCTTTGTCTTTACCACCAGTGCCGCCGCCGGACGCTCCGCTGGCGGCATAGCTCGGGCTTCCGCCGTAGCTGGAGCCTTCGCCAGATGGGCCCCGGCCTCCGCCTCTGGGATTATAGCCTCCGCCAGGGATTGATAATCCACCACCACCACCACCACCAGGAACCCCTGCCGACTTAGAGCCTTCGCCACCATTTATTTTATTAAAAGGGGAGTTAGGATCATTTGGATCCATAGAGGCCAAGTCTCCGGTGCCGTTCATGTTAAGGTCACTCAACGTGCCCTTGCCATCGAGGTCGAAGTTAGGAGGATTGATAGCGCCAGAGTTAGCGGTGCCACCAATGCTAGATCCGCCAGAGTTGTTTCTGGCATAGCCTTTACAGTAGACCGAATCTTTGTATTTGGGATCGGCACAGTCGTCTGTTTTAGTGGGTTCGCATGTTCCAGTAAACGCACAATTTTTAAGATCAATACCCGAATCAAAGGTGGCAAGCTCATCCGCGCAAGTTTGGTTCTGTTGCATGGACATCGCTAGGCTCGCGATGTTCATTGTTGCTTTGCCAGTGGCTTCTTGTGCCGAAGCTTGGCAGGCTCTCTTAAGTGAGGCTGGCGATTCTGTGTCAGTTGGCTTTTCTAATTCAGCTTGGGCTTGAGCGATTCCAGCTGTGACATCAGTAAAAGTTTGTGCTGCTGCGTTTTCGCCATTAGCCGCTGACTGATTACCAATTCCCCCTTTTGAGGATGCGCACTCTTCCATTTCTTTCGCACCGCCGCCTTGGGCTCTTACTTTGTCAATACAATCCTGATTTACAGCTTCTCTAGCTTGAGTTTCGAATTTAGCTTTATCTTCCCTTTCTTTGTCTGCCTCGCCCGTAATATGGCTCAATATGGACCTAGTGTTTGCTTGTGTTTGAGATAGTATCGAATGAATTTGTTTAACTGTCTTTTCGGCTTCATCACACGTGTTGACACAATTAGATTTAACCATGGCACATTGAGCCCGAAACGCAGCTTGGGCGCCCTTTCCCATTTTCATCAAGTCAGCTAATTTGCTACAAGAACTACTCATGGCCATTGACCCAACATCACTTATTGTTCCCATTGCACTTACAAATTGATTGATTCCTTTATCGTTTCCTTCGAAACAGTTATAGTCAGTTGAGTCTTTACTCTCCTGGCACTTTTTGAGTTGTTCATCATACCTCATGCCTAGGGGTTGAATTAGCTTTTGAGCTTCGTCAAGGGCATCAGTGGCCTTTTTATTTCTAGCTTGTCGAGCCGCCGCCATCGATGAGTCGATACTCTGGTTCACTTTCCTCATTAACTCTGAGCTATGGCATATTGAATTGAATGGAAAAAGAAAAGACATAATGGAAATTAAAAAGAAGAATTGAACTCTCGTGCCAAGTTTCACTATGCCCCCAATTTCTTTATCTCATAACTTCCCTTTTTTCTAGTGTCTGACTTTAAAGTGATCTTTTCAAATTATTACTTCTTTAACGTGTCAAAGTGATACTTTTGACTTTTGGCTAGGCCAAATAAAGAACTTCCAACCCTAAAGTATCGAAACAAGTCAGCCGAAACAGTTGGCACAGAGTTTGCTGTTGTAGGATATCAAACCCGCTACAGGATAAAAAGCCAGGAGGTTGCCAGTGAAAGTTCAGCTAAATGTCCTAGTTACTTTAAGCTTATTATTTTATTCAATTTCTGGAAAATCTGAAATGTATGTTGATGGTCAGCAAGTGAGTGAAGCAGATCAAGAGTGGGCAGCGACAAGAGAGGAAATCCTGCCTGGTTCTACGATTCACGCAATAGTATGTTGTAACAATTCCAATCTAATGGATGACTTAAATCCTTGGTCGTACCCCTACATCTTTTTGCTTCAAATAAGAATGAGCAAGGACTCTGAAATTAAATTCAAAAACTATGATGGCAAACTGGTTCACGTTAAATGCGGTACTGAAAGAAAATGCTATGATCAAATGAAAATAGCTGGAACCAAAAGAGGATCACAAGGGTTGAAAATAAAGTACTATTGTAGTTCAAATCCTGATACTGACATGACAGGCAGAACGGGCTTCGTAGGCTTTGGCATTTATAAAGGTAAGATTACGATTGATGATATGCCGAACGCTCCTGACGCTTGTGGTGGTTCAGTGCTTACAAACGCAGTCGCTGAAACTGCAAAGTCTCGCAAAAGAGCTAAGGGAAAACGCGCAGAAGCTCCAAAGAAAAATTATCGGGATGAGCAGTATGCCGATTCGGGTGAAGGAAACCCTACTTAAAATCAATTAAGTTATAAGGTTTTTAAGCTTAAATGTAATTGCAAATGGCCACCACCGCGTGGCCATTTTTCGTTACTGTGTAAACAAAAAGTTGTTAGCGGTTCGGTTGGAAACTCTAAAAATCTTTAGGGGCAGTTAAACTAATTTAACTCCACTGCGAATACCCAAGGAGTGTTAGACCAGAACTTAAGTCCTGTACTAGCGTGTCTTGCCATTTCCTTTTTAACGAAGAATCTGTAATTGAAAACTGACTTAGTATAACTCCGGAGCGGGGTTTTTGCCAACGATGCCAGACAAACCCTCTAAATGAGAGAAATGATCGGGTTCAAAACCCAAGCATTCCTCCATTGAAGTGTTTTCTAAAAAGCCCTGGACTATTGTATATACTTGTATATACAAAAGAGGCGAAGGTTCATTAACGGACGAAAGCCCTTGAGGTGCTGCTACCTATGTTGATTTACGAAATAACTGATGAATTCGAACGTCATAAAATCAAGTATGCCATTGTCGGTGGTTACGCTATGGCACTTCATGGCTTGGTTCGTGCTACGGTGGATATCGATTTTGTCCTGAAGCTCACCCAAACTGACTTTGAAACTGCGGAACAGATTTTACTAAACCTAGGACTCCAATCTCGGATTCCCGTCAGGGCCAAAGACATCATCTCTATGCGCAAAGAATACATTGATAACAGGAACCTGATCGCGTGGTCCTTCGTCGATTACAAAAACCCAACAAGACAAATCAATATCCTCATCACCAAGGACCTTTCCGAGATTGAAACTGTGAAAATCAAGGTCGGCCAAAAAAAAATTTCGGTAGTGAGCCTCAAGGACCTCCTGGAAATGAAACAAGAGTCCGGCAGGCCTCAAGACCTAGTGGACATTAAAAACATCGAGTTGAAGTTAAATGAAAACAAAAAATCCTAAGTTGCCTCACAAAAAAGAAATTCGCCAAAGCAAGGCGAAGGAACCAAAGAAAAATCGGGAAATTTCCCCCGAAGAAGCCCTTCGTTTTTTAGAAGACATTCGCACCCTTCAGAGTGATATCGATGAGCCCACGATTTCGATTAGTCTTCGGGTCCCCGGCAATATTTTGCGCGCTATAAAACTTCGAGCCAAGGCCGATGGCAAAAAGTATCAATCTCTGATGGTTGAATACCTCCGGTATAGCTTAAGGCATTGTCGTTAGCGATGATAGTGCTACTCTGACTCAATAAGAAACTCAGGTAGAAACCATATGCAAGTATACCTGCATATGGTCGGACTTTATGCAATTATACTTGCATATGGTACGATCATATTGGCAAAGTAAAATTCTAAGTGCATGGCGGTAAAAGATCCATTCTTACTTTCTTAGGTAATTACTTAGGTCCCAGACGGGAACGCAATCAGTTTCAGAATCAATTCTGTGTGCTACACCAGCAGCGGTTACGATACACTTACGAATTGTGGATTTGATTTTTTTTAAGGTTCCTGGAGTTTTGAATGACTTACTTACACTAGAACCTAATTTTACTTCAATAAGAGTAAACGAATCTGGCGATTCGATTACAAAATCAATCTCCTCCTGATCTTTAGTTCGCCAAAAGAAGACATCATACTCAAGTGAAAAGTTTTGTTTGGTTTTTATGATTTCGCCATAAACAAGGCACTCAAACAAGTGTCCGGCATGAGGTGACATTAAAATCGAACTCATTTCTTGATGAGATTGCAATCTTGAACAAATGCCCACATCAAGAAAGTAGACCTTTGGCATCTTAATAAGCCGTTTATTAAGATTTGTAAAATAAGGGTTCAGTATTCCAAGAATTTGATTAGCCTCAAGAAGTGAAATCCAGCTTTTGACAGTTGGCCCAGAGACCCCACTATCGTTCGAAAGAGATTCATAGTTTAACAATTCACCTACTCGGGCAGCACAGAGCCTAAGAATATTCAAAAATTCGCGCCGCTTTTCAATACCAGATGTAACAGCCAAATCTTTTTCAATAAATGTTGAAATGTAATCGTTCAAATACGCGATTGGGCTCAATTCCTTCCGAACCCAAAGTTCAGGAAAACCACCTCTGAATAGGATCTCATTGAGTTCGACTTGTTGATCAAACTTTTTTAACTCAGCAATAGACAAACCCAAAAGATAAAAAATATTTACTCTTCCTGCCAGAGTCTCCTTTACTGTCGAGTCTATAAGAAACTGATTGGAACCCGTCAGGCGATAACTTGCGGGTTCTAGACCTCTGTGGCCAATTAATCTTTCTCGTCGTGAAGCATCGATCCGTTTTTTAATCTCAAAAAAAAGTGGTGGGGCTAAATGAGCTTCATCTATTAACACAGGAACGGCTGAATGCTCTAACAAGAATATAGGATCGTTTTGCGCTTGTTGTTGAATGTTAAGGTCATCCATATACAAAAAAGACTTAGCCGGAGGAACTAATTGAGCCAAAATAGAGCTCTTTCCTATTTGCCTTGGACCCCTAATAAAAATAGCCTCCAGGAGTCGGGAGTGATCTAAATTGTCTAAAAAATCCCTTTTAATCCACATATTTGGCTATATTAAACTATGGCTTTAGATTAGTCAAATCACCTGTTCTCAGGGCACCGTCTTATGGCCTGGATCCACAAGGGTGTATAACCCTAGGTTAAGTTAAAAATGCCAGTCACGTGCAAAACTCAATGACGTGAATTTTACGGGTGATTGGCAGACAAACTCATTGGCGTTAAGGCTATGAACAAACCCTATTTAGATTCTGTTGAAAAAGAGCCAAATTCAAGGCGGCAAGCTTCAAATCGAATGAGGCGTAGTTCC
>CAZYOE010000088.1:0-16889 GCA_964648725.1 uncultured Pseudobdellovibrionaceae bacterium
TCGATCTGAAGCTTGGCGCCTTGAATTTGGCTCTTTTTCAGCAGAATCTAACTAATACTTGCTGTAAAATAAAAATATCAGTTCTTAGCCTTGCGAATGATTCTCAAAACCACTCGGCGATTTTGGCTTTGATTCTCCGGTATGGCCTTTCCCGCAGCATCTCTGTTTGGAAATGCCGGCATGGTCTCGCCAAACCCGATGGCACGAAGATGAGTTTTAGGAAGCCCAACTTCTTCGAGGAACCGCAAAACACTCGAAGCCCGATAGCTCGACAACTCCCAATTGCTTGGAAATCTTTTGTCGTTAATCGGATTGTCATCTGTGTGCCCTTCAACAATGACCATGACGTCTGGGCCTTGTCGCTTGATCACTGGAAGAATCTTGCGAATGAGCATCTGAGCTTCAGAGCGCAAGTCGGCTGATCCTGTTTCGAAAAATAAGGCACCTCTAAAGGTAACTGTGACCCCTTTGACATCAAGATCCAGGTGCACTTGATCTGCCAATTGTTCTTTTTGGATGTTTGCCGCCAATTCGGCCTGCACCTTCTGCATGGGCAGTTTATACTCGCCCCCAAAAAAGGTGGTGGTTTCACGCCGAGCTTTCTCGTAAACCTCCACATCAATTTTTGAAAAACTCATAAGCATTACAAAAAAACCAAAAAGTAAGGTCATCAAATCGGCGTAAGAAATCAACCAATTACTTTCAGTATCCTCGTTTTCAGCCTGTAGCGATTGCCGCATCATTTCCGAGTATCCCTGTGCTGGGTCGTTCTCGTCTAGTGGAATATCTTTGAGTTCCCCAGGAGATTCCAATAAATCAAAGATGTTTTCTGTCTTCGCCTTTCTAGAAGGCCCTGGTTTTCTCGTAAGAGAATAGCGACTCATGCTGCCTTAGCTTTCTTTTCTTGACGCTCACCCGGTGGCAAATAACTATTGAGACTCTCTTCAACGATGAGAGGATGATCGCCTGAGCGAATCAGCTTCACTCCATCAATAACAATACTGCGATTAAGAAATTCCTCTTTGTTAAGTTTAGAAAGATTCTCAGCAAGGGGGATTAAGACCAAATTAGCGATGGCAATACCATACATGGTGGCAACCATAGCCATGGCCATGGCTGGACCAATTTGCTTGAAGGAGTCTGGCGAACCGAGACCTTGCAATAAGGTGATCATTCCCATCACCGCGCCTAAGAGACCAAAGGCCGGAGGAAACCGAGAAATTGAACGAAAGAGATGCGCTTCGCTTTCATACTTTAGAAAAATAACTTCGGCCCGCTTTTTAAGAATAGAGTCAATCTTTTCTGCCGGCACACCGCCATCAAGATAGAGTGCCATTGCTTCTCTCAAAAAAGGATAGCTCACTGAATTTAGTTTATCTCTGACCAGATTTGGATCCTCACGATGCCATTCCGCCAACTTTACAATTTCATGAATGATAACGTAAGAACTTGCGCCATATTTTCCGATGACTTTACGAAAGACAACTTTTTGGATACGCCACAGTTGGCTGATGGGAAAACTGATCAGTGCTGCAGCCACAGTGCCACCAACCACAATCAAAAAGGCATGCCCATTAATAAAAATATTGACGTTGTTCGTGGCAGAGAAGATGGCGCCAAAGAAAACCGCAAAGGCCGCCATAATTCCTAAGATCGCTGAAAAATTCATGATGCCCTTCTCCTTTCTTGATAGTCACCAGCTCCAGACTCTGATCCAGCCTTGAAAACCCTCTCAAGGTTGATTTCTCCTGATTCAGTGAAACGTAAAAGGCGAAGCTTTAATTGTTCCAGACCTCGATCAATATCCTTTTCATTCTGCGCTCGCTTCACAGCGAGTTCGTCTCTAATTATCGATGCAATCCTTGTCGGATAGAATTTGGGCACTCGATTCACCATTGCCGGCACTAACCGCAAATATACAACTGCCAATTTGCTGTCGAGGCCATTAAAAAATAGTTCCAGTGCCTCATCCGGCCAATCTTGTAAAAACGCAAGACTGGGGTAACTACGCTTCAACTTGAGCCCCTGATCGGACAGCTTTAATGAAGCTTCTGGTAACCATTGTAGTTCCTCCCGCGGAGATAATGATTTCAGTAAGTTCGGCAGAAGCTCAGACACATTGACAACGCCTTCTGGCTGTTGATCATTTTGCACTTGAAGCTTGAAGTTTTCATCCAGAGCTGCGAGATCATCTTCCCGAACGAAGTTTAACTGCAAACTGTTTTCGATCAAATTCTTTTTTTCTTCCTGATCAAGATCAAGGAAATAATCTTGGGCTTTGCCTTCCGGCAAATGCATTAAAGTTAAGGCGCGCACTTTTGCTTCTTGCGAACTGAGGAGGCGTTGTAATTTGTCGGTCGACAAATCAGCCAACAGGCCAAATCGTGTTTTCAAAACCTCTTTGCCAAGCATGTTCAAAGAAAGGATATCCCAATAGGCCTCTTCTAAAATCAAAGTGCGCTCTTCAAGGCTAATTCCAGGGAATTCCCTAAAGGCTTGATGGAGTTCCGAATCCTTGCGCCACTTTTCAGAAAACCGCATTGTGCTTTGTTCGACCTTTTCCGAGCGACTCAAAACGGCATCAATAAACGCAGCAGCCTTCACCCGACCATTCCATCCCTGCTCGTACCAAGTCTCAAACAAAGGAGCCATTATGGCTGGCGCTCCGAAATAAAGAATGGCCACTTTGCCTTGAGTCTCGCGGAAAGTCTGCGCCACGACCTCTAAGTTGGAAGATGTAATCGGTGCCTTTTTAGTTTCTGACTCCTCTTTTTTACCAGAACTAGCAAGACTTTGGCGGGAGCTTCGTTCATTTGCCACCTGCGCATCACGCATTTCCTGAATACGCAAGGCCACTTGATTTTGTTCTTTGATGTCGCGTGAAGGAATTAATTTTGAAAACAGAAGTCCGAGCATTAAAACTAGGGCCAGCAAACCAAAGCCCAACAAAATTTGAAGATTTGAAACTTTCTCCAAGGGAGTAAGCTCCTTAGGAGGCTCTTCCGGCTTAATGATTTTTCGCAAAATAGAAATTTTGTAAGAACCTTGCTGGCCAAAATCACTTTCCACGGTTTTCTTTAACCATTCTTCAAACTCACGGCGATAGGACGACTTCAGACCTGAATCTAAACCTACACTCACCTCGACGGCGCGAATTTCATAACGAGTTGTCGCCATCTCCGCAGGAGCATTCATGATATTAATCTGCGGCGGTTGTGCCGGTTGCATGGCATTTACTTTAGCCTGTAGCTCTTCCAACTGGCGTTTGTAGTGATCCAATACCGGAGACAGTTCGATCACTCCTGTGGTTAAATCTTCTGGAATCACTTCAAAGGCTTGACTTGCGCTAGCAACTGGTTTGACCTCCGCAACTTTCGCAGGCAGGTTAGCTTGCTCTTGGGCCGACTTAGTCTTTGGCACTTCATTGATCTCACGCAAAGTCACTTTCACACTGACATTGAAAAGCGAAGAGTCAATCTGGGTGCTGATTTGATCTCGATAGCGCTTGCTGATGAGTTCTTCAATCTGTGCTTTAACTTCGATCGATTTTGTCTTTTGCAATACAGTGCCTTCAGCTTTGGCAAATAAAAATGCCACAAAGCCAAGATTGATTCCCAAAATGAGAGACATCCACTGGATGATCATTCTCATGACTCGGATATTCTCCTTTGCAAATTTTTTCGTAATATCGATAATTTAATCGGAAAAATCGCAGCGTGAGGAAAGGCCAGTTATATCTACATATAAACTTCGGGTCCATGCATTTGGTTAGCGCAGGACTAAAGTTAAATAATTTAGTCTACCAGAATTAAGAGAATCCACCAATGCCATGGACTTAAGAGAGAGAGAGAGGGTAATCATTACCAACGACTAAAACAGCCTGGGCGTAAGCTCCTGACAGCGCGCCAATAAAAAACAACTAGCCCGACCAAAGACACGGTGATGGCCCTCTCGATGGAAACATCACTGTAACCTAAAAAAGAATATCGAAAGCCTTCAATAAAGTACAACAGCGGATTCCACTGAGCTACCGCACGCCAAAAAGGACTTAAACGATCCAATGAAATAAAGACTCCTCCAAGATAAATCAGAGGAAGCAAAATAAAAGAAGAAAAGGCGCTGAGTTGATCCATTGTTTTTGCCCAAAATGCCATGGCAAGGCCTATGTGACCAAATGATAAGCCCCCTACCATGCTGAAAAATAAAAATGCCCAAGGGTGAGCAATACCTAACCATGAACCTTCATGCCACCACATAAAAATATTGCCAACCGCCCAAGTAACAATGGCTACCACCATGCCTCTCACCCACGATGCCAGCGCCATGGCCCAAACGATGGATTGATTGCTCAAGGGCACCACACGAAGATCTTCCAAGTCTCCGGTAAACTTCATATTCACAATAGAACTGGATGAATTTTGGTAGGCGTTATTGATGAGACCCATCATCATTAATCCTGGAATGAGATAAGCGAGATAGGAAACATCCTCTCTGAATTTTACATGCTGACCTAGTGATACTCCAAAAACGAGTAAATATAAAAACGAACTGATAAAGGGCGCAAACACAGTCTGCATGATCACTTTCAGAAAACGAGAAATCTCGCGGCGAAAAAGTGTCTCAAAAGGAATCCAATTCATTGCAGACCTCCCTTGAGCACCAACTTCATCGCCTCTTCAAGTCCACCCTCTTTTACTTGCAAATCAACGATCTCAGCCGCTGTTATCTCCAATTCCTGCAAGAGTTCACCGACTTGTACTTTAGCGGGAGCCAACAGACTCAAGTTATTTTTTTCATACCGAACGAGGTAGCTATGTTTAAAGACTCTCTCAGATTTTAGCGTGATGGTAATCTCACGACGACTCAGTTCTGAAATAATTTCCCGCGTGGGTCTAAGACAACAAAGCTCGCCCCTATTAATGACCGCAATGCGATCGCAAAGAATTTCAGCCTCCTGCAAATAATGCGTGGTCAACAAAATAGTGAGTCCATCGCGATGAAGCTCACGCACGAATTCCCACAGGGATTCCCGCAACTCAATATCAACTCCTGCGGTCGGCTCATCCAACAAAAGTAGTTTAGGTTTATGCACTAGAGCTTTAGCTATCATCAGCCGACGTTTCATCCCTCCTGATAATTGTTTGACTCTCTTTGCTCGGTGGTCCCAGAGATTTAGTTTGTGCAACAAATACCTAATGTGTTCTTCATTGTTGCGGATGCCGTAATATCCAGAATGGAATCGGAGAATTTCCTGCACATCAAAAAAACCATGCGTAATGATCTCCTGAGGTACAACCCCTAAAATGGGTTTAGTGAGATGTGAATCATTGACGACATCGTGGCCAAAGATCTTAGCACTTCCAACAGTGGGTTCTTCAACCGTCGTCAGAATAGAAATGAGTGATGTTTTTCCTGCTCCATTGGGCCCCAATAGGCCGAAAATCTCTCCTGCTTTAATCGCAAAGGTCAATTCATTGAGGGCCTTAATTTTTCCATATTCCTTGGTCAGGCCTTCAACTTCGAGGGCTTTTACAGTCACAATTTTTCCTACCTGGCTCGACTGATAGACGTATGAAATTCAACCTCGGGATTTTCACGACGAGCCCAGTTTAGATCCCATTCCTGATTCATTAAAATCACCGGTTGATCAATGGCGTCTCGATAAATTGTAAAGCCACCTTTTAAAGATTCAACAGGTTTTCCATCTTGAGTTCGCGGCCAACGTGCCACAGTATATGGAGCACGGGTTAAGCGAACCTCTAAGTTGTATTCATCCAGCATACGATGCACCAAGACTTCAAACTGAAGTTCTCCAACCACACCAATCAATGGATCCTGGGCACCAATGACAGGATCAATAAACAATTGAATCGCCCCTTCTTCTGAAAGATGTTTAAGAGCTTCTAACATTTTTGTTCGTTTAAGAGCATCTCGCACTGACAAACGACCAAAAAGTTCTGGCGCAAATTTTGGAATGTCCTCAAAGAAAACTTCTCCCGAATTCGCCACTGAATCACCAATCTGAAAGTTTCCAGTATCATTCACCCCGACAATATCGCCAGCATAAGCAACATCGATAGTCGCTCTGTCGCCCGCGATAAATTGGTTTGAATAGGCCAAGCGAAGCTCACGCCCCAAACGCATGTGTTTAACCTTCATCCCTCGCTCAAATTTACCGGAGCAAATTCGCAAAAATGCGACGCGATCGCGATGCCGACGATCCATATTGGCTTGAATTTTAAAAACAAAACCCGCAAAGTTTTGATCCGTAGGGTCCATGGGGTTGCCAGCACGAGTGGTGCGGGGCTGTGGGCCAGGTGCATATTTACAGAAAAACTTTAAAAATGTATCGACACCAAAATTTTGTTTCGCGCTTCCGAATGTCACGGGACTGATCTTCCCTTGCAAAAACTCTTTGGCATTAAACTCAGGCAAAACCCCTTCGACGAGTTCAAGTTCTTCACGCGCCTGAGCCAAGATTTCAGCATCAACGAGTGAGTCAAGTTTAGAATCATTGATACCATCAGTTTGAATGACTGTTACATCAAGATCATCCTCACGGCGTTGATCGTAAAGAATTACTTCTTTATTCCAGCGATTATAGATTCCGCGAAAGCGCTGACCGATACCAATAGGCCAAATAACCGGGTGGCAACTCATCCCAAGGGTGGATTCAATTTCGTCGATAAGGTCCAGAGGACTTTTACCTTCGCGGTCCAATTTATTCACGAACGTGAAAATTGGAATATGGCGAAAGCGACAGACCTCATATAGTTTTCGAGTTCGCTCTTCCACCCCTTTAGCAACGTCTATCAACATTGTTGCACTATCCACTGCCATCAAAACACGATAGGTATCTTCCGAGAAATCTTTATGGCCGGGGGTATCTAGAAGGTTTACGCAAAGATCTTCGTATTTAAAGGTCATAACGGAAGACGTTATGGAGATTCCCCGTTCCTTTTCCATGGCCATCCAGTCAGAGGTTGCAGCCTTGGTGCCCGATTTACCTTTAACCTCACCGGCTTCATGAATCACGCCCCCATGATAGAGCAATTTTTCAGTGAGTGTTGTCTTACCGGCATCCGGGTGGGAAATGATCGCAAACGTGCGACGTCTCAATATCTCTTGGCGTTCGGTACCGGCATAAAGCATCTTCAAAATCTCCTGGAATCAAAGGGCTATAAATAGATTCTGCTGAAAAAGAGCCAAATTCAAGGCGGCAAGCTTCAAATCGAACGAGGCGTAGTTCCCCTACGTTGAGTGAGAGATGAAGCGAAACCAACGCAGAAGTTGGCCTTTTTCAGCAGAATCTAAATAGCGTTTTCTCGACATTAAATCTATCTGAACCTCAACCAGAAATGATTGCTGCAGAGCGCATCCTAGCATAGCCTTTGGCCGATTCTCTCTAAATCCAATCTCACCGAGGGAAATATCCGTCATTTTCCTAGATCGAAATGGTGCTATCCAAAATGGCCCTGTTTTTACTTTGGGTCCGTACTTTCAAGCCATCGTCGATTACAGTCCTTTAAAAATGATGAATTGATTCTAAGGTCGTAGGATGCATCAATAAGACAAAATGAATCTGCGTCGAAAATGGTTTAATAAGAGAGCAGAGACGATTACGCACGAGTCGAACGCATTTATAACAAAACTCTTCTCGTTGAAATTTAACAATAGTCTCTGCCCTCAGTTGTTTCACTTTTAAATAAGTGACTTTATCCATTTACTTTGCAGCAGGTTTTTTATTCTTTAGAGCCTTTTCTTCAGGAGAAAGTCCCCATGGAGAACCTTTTGGTCCGCCGCCACCTTTACCACCACGTCCATCACGGCGACCTTTAGAATGAGTCGCTGCCTCCGGTGCGGCCTGAGCCTGTACTATAAATTCAGGAACATAATGAAGTTCTTCAACTTGAACCGCTTTAACGGGCGCTTTTTCGCCTTCATTAAGCTTTACAATAAGCACGCGCTTTAAATTTTGATTATTTGTGCTAGCAACTTCGAGAGCATTTACAAAATAACCTAGTTTTTCACCCTCGAGTTTAAAGCTCTGACCCAAATTTTCTTGGATTTCTTCAGGACTCTTTCCTTCCGCAGCGAGGGCTGCTTTAGCAAGATTGGCTTTGTTAAGTGTAAATGCAGAGAACTCTGTAACTGCTTTCATGGTACCATCCTTCGTAGATTTGATTGAGTGCACATATTGATTGCAAATCGCCCTTTGGTCAACCTCTGGCATCATTTTGTTTCTCCGTTGGCAAGCTAAAGGCGTTTGCCGTTTGACTCCAGGATCTAGGTGCCCAATATATGAGTTGAACACCAAGTCGTGGGAAATACGGTATGTCTGAATTCAAAGTTTTTAAAGAAATTTCGATGGGAGGAATTGCAAAAGAGCAGCTCCTCCTTCAACTGAAAGAAGCGGGCATCAAATTTAATTCCTATGCCAGCACCCTCTTTGCCCATCCTACTTTTTCGCCATCGAGTGACGTTGAGAAAGTCAGACTGGCCAAGGTGACTGTCGCAGAACTCGGATTCACCACTCCTCCTTTATTCCAGGAAATTGTGGAAAAAGCTGCTAGCTACAATTTAAAGCTTTGCCCGCTTGAACTGGGCCCCTTTTTGAGATTGCAATATTTAGATCAACCCGAAGGCCCTTACCTGACAATCGCATCCACTAAACCTGAAAAGGATGAAACCTATCCCAATGGTTTTTATATTAGAAATTTAAACAAAATGCTTTGGCTAAGGGGATATTGCGCCACTGACGATTATAAGTGGCCAGTTGACAGAGAATTTATCTTTAGGCTCTAGTATACCCGGATTTTGCGCTGTCGATAATGTTGGGGGATGCCGCGTTTATAAAAATATTGCTGCTAATAAATTTGTCTTCTTCGCTTAGTCCACCTGACTTAGAACGCCGTCTTTAATCTGCACTCGAGTCTTTGCATATTCATCAAGAACCGGGTCGTGAGTTGCAAATAGGAAAGTCACATTCTTTTCTTCGTTGAGTTTTTTCATAAACTCTAAAATTGAGCGTGTTGTTTTTGAATCCAAATTCGCCGTAGGCTCGTCAGCGATGACAATTTCAGGTTCTGTAACCATCGCGCGCGCGATGGCAACTCGCTGCCGTTGCCCCCCAGATAACTCATCAGGACGATGGTACCGATGATCAAACAGTCCCGTTTTCGTAATCCAATCGATCACACGGCGCTTTTTCTCCTCACGGGAAAGATCTTTCCTAATCATCAAGGGCACCATGACGTTTTCTTCCACCGTTAAAACTGGGTTTAAATTGAAAGATTGAAATATGAAGGAAATCGTCTGAGAGCGAAGCGTCGCCAATTCGTCAAAGTCGTCATAACTGACCTTCTGTCCGTTGAGATAGACCTCTCCCTCAGTGGGATTATCTAAAAGGCCCACAATATTGAGAAGTGTCGATTTGCCTGAACCCGAAGGCCCCCGTATAAGAACAAAATCCGATTTCTTGAATGTGTAGGTCACACCTTTTAACGCTTCAACAGATGTCTTTCCAGTTGCGTAGGTTTTAACAACATTTCTGAGCTCGATCACAGAACCTCCCTTAAAATGAATATTTAAAATCCACAGTGGATTGGCTGCTGAAGCTACGATACTGAAACTGTGAACCAATCCCACCCTGCACTTGTGTGTAACTAAGTCCAACTAAAACCTTATCACCCGCAATATACTCAAACCTTGTCAGCCCGAGGATCGAGTCATCATCAAGTCCTTTTATTCCGGAAACAATAACATTGTACTTCTTCTTAAGTTCAGGAAATGACAAACTGCTGATTAAATACCTCTGCCTTACAAAAGGTGATACAGCCAGTGCACTGCTGTTTGTAAATTGATTGGGAAATAGCGATCTCAAATGCATCATCTGGTTGAATTCCTCCGAACTCAGCCCCTGACCGTTTTGGAAATACTCTAATCTGAGCGTAAAATCCTCACTACCCTCATATCCAACCCCTAAAAGAGTTTGGCTTGGTTGCTCTTTTTTGGTGTTGTTATAAATCGTCACTTCGCTTTGAACTCCATGCTCTAAATAAATTTTGTATTTATTGGCAAATAGAGTTTGGATCGAGGCCCCTGCTCGATTGACCCCCAAATAACTTCCGAGCATCAGACTCAAATCAAAACCACTGAACTGATACATTCCGCGAACGGCCCCATCCGTGCTGTTCTTTTGGGATTGCGGTAGCCCTTCAGAAGTTTCGTTTTGAACTGGAAGCACAAAGACATCGGCACTCCCTGAAATGACTTGATAGGAAACTCGCCCCAACCATACACCGCGACGATCTTCACGTTGGCCTGGCAGATTGGTATTTGAATAAATGAAATCACTGGGAGAAACAACCAAACCTGGTGATCTTCGATTTCGTTCCTTTCCCAAAAAGTATTGAACAACGTCGCTGAGTTGCGACCGAAAACCAACTTGGTTTAAAAATTGGCTTCCTTCTTTTTTTTTTGCATCATAGCTTCCCAAAAAATCGACCAAAACGAAGCTGTCCTTTTGAATTTTATAGTCACACGAGAAACTCAATTGTCCGTTGGGAACGTGGACCTGTTCATCATCACTACCAGAAGCTTTTGTCCCATCTATCAAGATATAGGCCCGCGTGCGAGCCCGACCCAGATCAGAGCTAGAAGTAGCAGTAGCAGATTGCCCATCTGATTCATCACTCAATCCCGTCGCTTCTTCTATTTCCTCACCATTGGTTTCAGTGGCTAAAGTCAGGCTTGGCAAAAGCAAGACACCGATGGAAGCAATCATAAAAATACGTTTCGCGTTTTTCATATTTCCTTCCCAAGGTTATCTACAACATATCGCCCGTCGGGAATTTTGTTATCAAATTGTAAATCCAAAATCTGCATTTCTGACTTGAGTTTGGTGATAACGTTTTCCATGACGAGCTTCGAGGGTCGAGTGACCTCTCCAAAAGTTTTTACTGAGCCATACTTGCACAATTTTAACAGTGTTCCCTTCGAATCGTAAAAATACTGCTGCACGGGTTGAGTGTTTGTTTTATCGACCCATAGGCGCATCTTTGCGTAGGCCGCCTCTGTATTTTTAGCGACGAGATCAATGATAAATTGGTTTTTTGTTTCCTTTGCCATAGCGGCATCATACTGAGCTAACCAGTCAACTCTCATGACATCGGCATTTGAAAAGTCGCCTCCCGCGAAACTTTCACGATCAGCAACCCGAACCGCTCGAGCCACATTAGGCATAAAAGTCCAAATGGTGTCTTTTAAACGCAAAATCTCGCGCCCTTTCTCGCGCTCAGGCTTTAAAAAATATCCGTGACTATGATTCACATCTTTCACCGTGAAGCGAATATCGTACATCCCGACAGTTCCATCCAATCGGTAATTCGTGAACTGATAGATCGCTTTAAAGTTCAGAGGTGATAAGTTCTTTTCAACCTTCCCTATCACCTCGGTCGCTGTATCGGCTCGGACTAAAAGGGACGAAGTCAATATAGCTATTCCCACCGCAGATCCTAAAAATATTCTTTGCATAAAATCTCCTCGCTATTCGCTGTAAAACATTAGTTTGTCGTCAACGCCTGCACGGGTTTCATCTTACTGGCCCGGTACGCGGGTACAAAACTCGCCCCCAGTGCCGATAACAAGGCCAAGAAAAAGACCTTTATTAAAAACGAAACCTTGATCGATGGATACAAGACTGTAGCAACGCTCTGGCCAGGCAAGGCAAAGGCCAAACCTTGCTTATTTAAAACGAATAATATAGCAACAGCCAGTACCATTCCAGATAGCCCCCCGATCAATCCGATGACCGCTGACTCGATCAAGAACTGCAAGGTGATATGAAAACGTCGGTAACCCAACGCCATCAAAGTTCCTATTTCGCGTGTGCGCTCCATCACCGTCATCAAAGAAGTGTTAATAATGGCTGAAATCACAATGGAAAAGACGATAAATAAAACCAGATTAAAAATCACATTCTGTAAATTCATCGAGTCTCTTAAAATTCCCGCAAGCTCGATCCAGGTTTGCACTGTCAAATTCCCATCAAGCTTTGCTTTCAATTGGCTTCTCACAGTTTCCGAGTCAACTGTGTCATTAATTCGAATGGCGATCTCGGATGCTTGCGCATAAATTCCCGCAGCTTTTTGCAAAGTCCCAAAATCCATCCAAGCCATTCGGGCCGCTGCCCCCGGCATTGCAAAATCAACAACCCCTATAAGAGTCGCCACTACCGCTTGCTGCATATTATCTTTATCCTGCAGCAGAACCACAACCTCATCGCCAATCTCAGCATGCAATCCCCTCATCAGACTCGGTGTCACCATGAGCTGATGATACCCCACCGCCTTCGGATGAGCTATCGCTGCCGATGCTCCTTTCGTTTGGGTACTGACATCCTCATCATCCAATACTTTTGCCTCACTCAAGTCGTCGTCAGCTACGGCGGCCGCCTCTTTTTCAAGACTGGAGTCAATCATCTTTCCCTTCAATAAAGCATCCTTGAATCGAGGCACCACCTGAAGTTCCGTTTGCGATGAAAAACTATTGATTATAACCGGAGTCGTGGACTGACTTTTTTGATGATTCAAAAGAGCCATCACTTTTAATCTTGGAGTTACTTCGGTCACTCCTTCGGTGCCTTTCAAAATCTGTCTCATCTCGTCAGTGTAGGGGATCAAGATCTTGTAGGGATTGGCCTCCAGAGTGTCCTCATAACCCATGCGATGAATTTGAATGTCCCCGTGCATTTTACGGGTCAGTCCACTCTTAATTTCATTTTGAAGCCCATCCAGAAGACCTCGTATTCCGACAACAACAAACACGCCTATAAAAACGGTGATTATTGTGATCAAAGCTCTTCTTGTATTCCGCCCCACATTTCGTACTGCGACTTTAATTAAATCAAACATCGTTGCCTCACCTTGCACCTGTGGTTTTATAAAGGTATAGTATTTACTATACCTGATGCTTTTTAAAAGTATAGTGAATACTATACTTGAATAAAAGTGAGACGGCACCAGTGATACAACACTGAGAGAGCAGGAGTTAACGATGCGAAAACCCAAGGAAATCAACGTCGAGACCTTAGTCCAAGAATCAACTCGTTACGACCAAGCTCTATCCGAAAAAGAAAAAGCGATTCTTTTCGCCGCAGAAAGTTTGTTCGCTGAAAAAGGGGCCTCCGACACGCCAACGGCAGAGATTGCTAAGAAGGCCGGAGTGACGGAGCGAACACTTTTTCGATATTTTCCGTCAAAACAAGATTTGTTAAGGCGAGTCATGTTTCCTGTTTTGCTAAAAACTCTCGTTCCGCTACAGCTGCAGCAGATGAAATCGCTATTGAAAGGGTCAGACAGGAGCATGGAAGAAATGTTTAAAAATATTTTTCGAGATCGATTGGAAGTCGCCAAAGAAAATAAAGGCAAGATTCGGTTTATGCTCATTGAGATTTTGAAAAATTCAGAACTCCGCGAACAAGTTGTCGGAATGTGGGAAAAAGAAGTATGGACTGCGGCCGTTCAAACAGTGGAGGACTTCCAAAAGTCGGGAAAAATTCGCAAAGATTTAAAATCCACTACCATCACCAGAATTTTGTTTTCCGTCATCATTGCCTATGTCTTTGCCAAACATGTTATGGGCCCTTCGCGGAAATGGAACGACGAAGTAGAAATTGAACAGATCATGGAAATTTTGGTCAACGGCCTCAAAGACAAAGAATAGATTTGGCACATAATCTATGGATTATTTATTAATTGCCACTATTTATTTTGAGAAAGGCAACTTAGAAGACGCTCTACTATGGATCGGAAAAGGACTCACAAACAAAGAGGGCCTAATTAGTAGCTATGAACTTGAGAATCTCCAAGAAGTAAAGTTGGTTCCTCAAGCGCATAACCAAACTCACGGTAGATTGCGCTCCTCTAGCCATGCATATTGATTAGCATGGCACTCAAAGAATCGACTTTATCATACATAAGTATAATATGATTGCTCTTACCGGGACGAGCCTAATTGATTGGCTCAATTTTTCTACTTCTTTCTTTTTCCTTTTTCCGATGTTTTTAACGATGATCCTGCCTTTTTACTCTTTAGAGACTTAGCTTTCAATTTTGTGACATTTCTTGCCGAAACTGCCTTCAATTTTTTCGCAGCTTTTCTTGGTCTCTTTTCCGGATCTTTCACAGTTTTAGTATCTGTTATAATACCAGGGGATGCGTCGTCCAACTCAATATTGAACAGACTTGAAAGATCTTGGCCTTCCAGAGATTTTGATTTTTCTACACCTTTTCCTGAGGTCTTAATAGTTGCATTGCTGATTAACTCCATGTGATCAACATTTCGGAGCTTGAAAAGAAGTTCTGGTTCATTATCCAAGCGCGAGCCAACCCCATACATCACAGCGGCCAAGTGCTTGCACAAATAAGCTGAATCAGGACAGGAACATTTTAGGGAAATTTCTTCGGGCTTAGGAAACAGCCCTTGATGTCTGTCGGTGATAGTTTTCATTACTTCATCAGAAAGCTTACCTTGCATTAATTCAATGACAGAACCCACTTCACCAGAACAACGTTCTGAAATCACTTCCCATTTTTTTGTATCTAATGATTTAATCTCAACGGCAATTTTATAAAGATCAGTACCCTGAACAAAGGCCGTGACCTTTCCCTCTTCAATTTTTAGATGAATGACAGAACCATTTCGAACATAAGTGCGACCTCTAGGCAATCGATTGGCGTAGTCGCTAAATGATTCAAGATGCACGCACCAGGCTTTACCCCAAAAGGATTTTGCAATTGTTCGCCCATTAATTTTTATGGGCTCTATTTTTTCACCCTTTTTAATTAATTTTGCTGCGGCTTTTTCGCCGTTCTTCCGCCTTTGTGCTACAGGTACATAAGGTCGCCAACTCCATCCGTACATAATGACTCCATCAAAATTAGATCAGATTAATCACCAGAGGCTGAAGCGATGTCAAGGGAAACAATTTTGATTAATTCATCGTTTGATAGCTCAGTTAAAAGAGTCTCATTAGTACCCTCTAATATTTCTTGAGAAAGCTGTCTCTTGGAATCTATGAGAGCATCAATTTTTTCTTCAAGAGTCCCCAGACAAATGAATTTATGGACAAGCACGTTCTTTTTCTGTCCGATCCGAAAAGCTCTGTCGGTCGCTTGATTTTCAACCGCCGGGTTCCACCATCGATCAAAATGAATGACGTGAGAAGCATGAGTTAAATTGAGTCCTGTTCCTCCCGCTTTTAGCGAAAGCACAAAAAATGGAGGGCCTGATTCTTTTTGAAAACTGTTCACCATTTCTACCCGCTTCTTAACAGGAGTTTCGCCATGAAGAACTAATCCCGGTCTCTCGAAAATGTATTCCAAAAACTGCGACAGAGGCTCTGTCATTTCTTTAAACTGAGTGAAGATCAAAACCTTTTCTTGTTTATCAGAGATAACTTCACAAATTTCTTTTAATTTTTGAAACTTTCCGCTTTGACTTGGTATATACTCGCCGGTTTTTACGAACTGTGCCGGGTGATTACAGATTTGTTTAAACCTCATTAAATAAGAAAGGACTACGCCCCGTCGTTTAATTCCATCCAAATCCTTTATTTCTTGAGAAAGGGACTCAACAGATTTTTGATAAAGCGCCACTTGAGATTTGGTAAGTTGGCAAAAGCTCTTAACTTCCGTTTTATCAGGCAAATCACTGATGACATTTTTATCGGTTTTAAGACGGCGCAAAATATAAGGCTTTATCAGATTTCTAAGTGAGACGTAAGGACTTTTTTTATCCTTTTTAGCCTTCATAATGGAATCAAAGGCTTTGGCAGAACCAAGCAAACCAGGAGAAACAAAATCAAAAAGTGACCATATATCTGATAAATTATTTTCTACCGGAGTTCCAGTGAGTGCTATTTTGTGAGAGGATTTTATATTTTTAATGGCCTTTGTTTGTTTGGCTGATGGATTTTTTATGCTTTGAGCCTCGTCAGCGATGACTAAATCCCAATTCTGATTCGATATCCACTCATAACGCGCAATTGACCCGTAAGTGGTGATCAGTAAATCAAAATCAGAATCTGAAGGTTTATTGATTCCATTACCTGAAGTATGCGCAATCCAGAGCTTTAAGGAGGGAGCAAATCTTTCAACCTCGGACTTCCAATTGCCAATAAGGGAGGCTGGCACCACGAGTAAAGTTTGAGCCAAACTCACCTGCTCGGTACGAGAAATATTAAAATATTTTTTAAGGAGCAAAAGTGAGATGATTTGAATTGTTTTACCAAGCCCCATATCATCCGCAAGAATTGCGCCCATTTGCATTTGATTGACTGTATATAGCCATGACACCCCTTGGCTCTGATAGGGCCTAAGATGTGCTTTAAGATGCTCTTTCAACGATTTCTGCAATTGTGTATCTGTTTCGGGGCCTCGAAGATTATCGAGCACCTCTTTTAGCCACTCTCCTGCTTGCACGCGGGTGATGTTATTTTCATTTTCGAGTTCACTACTATAAAGTTTATCTCCGCCCCCTTCGACACCAGATAACAAACGAAGACCTTCTGCAAAAGTTAATCCATCCTCTTTGACGGTTTTTCGGATTTGCTTCCATTTTGATAATAAATCTGAGAGTTTTTCCTGATCAACGGCAACCCATTGGCCCTTAAAAAAAACGAGGCTCTCACTTCGAGAAAGTAACTCCTGCACGTCCTTTTCCGAAATTTCGTTTTCCCCCACCACCAAGTTGGCAGAAAAATCTAACAGAGCATTGATGCCCACTCCACCTGTTTTTTTCTCGCCAATTTTAACTGAAATTTGAGGCGCGGTGGGATTTTTGGGTTTCCACCAATTAGGAACCCTTACTGCGATTCCTGATTTTTC
>CAZYOE010000088.1:16899-20409 GCA_964648725.1 uncultured Pseudobdellovibrionaceae bacterium
GAGTGGGGTATCCTTTAAAAATTTGTATGTTTCTGATGGGGTCCACGCCTGCGGATGATAAATCGCCCCGGATTTGACGATCTCCTTTAAAAACTCACTTTCTTGAGAAGCCTTGTGGATTGGCGAAAGCAAGCGAAGCAACAAATCTTTATTTTTAGCTCCCGAATATTCTTCCAGAGCTCTACCTAAGGGAAGATGTTTTGCCTTACCCTCTTTTGAAATTTGATGTGCATAGGTTGCGAGAAATGCAAAAGGGGTTTGTTCAGAATTTTTATTTTCCGCCAAATGAAAACAAACTCGGCCCAAAAGATTCCAATTTGAATGGCGACCCAAAAAGTAATCGGAAACACTCTTACCCGACTCTTTAATTTCGATTCTGAGACTTTCTTCAATTTGAAGCCAAATAATCTTTAAATGCTCACCATTGATATATTCAGAACCCTTAACAGGAGGGGCTGTTATAATAAAACGGTTTAGCTCCTCATCAGGGACGGGAATTTGTATGGGAGATTTAGACAAATCACGATTATCAAGCTCAGGAGTCGAAGCAAACAAGGCCAAATAACTACGTACAAAATCCCTCCAAAAAGAAAGTGACTCCGATTCAGTTTCATGTGAAGCCCAACAATCTAATTCAAGAAGACCAAATCCCGGTCCCCGTGCAAAGGCCTTTAAAAGGGGTTCAGAAGCCTTTAAATTTTCCGCCCCTTCTAAATGGAGGCCGCCATTTGGAAAAACAATTAGTTTCATCGAATCCTCTTTTTTTAAAATAACTATAATATTTGACCTACAAGTCCAATAGATTTTTTTAGAGCGGCCAAATCTACCGGTGATCTCATAAAAGCTTTTCGCGCTAATTTTGACATTAAACAAAATGATATGGCTCATGCCTGCAAAATCTCGCAGGCTAATTTATCAGCTATCTAAAGTAACCGTCGAGAGGTGGGGCCTCGTATTGCTCTACGTCTTGCTGCATTCATGGGACTCAGCCCAGATGTTATTCTTTTTCCGAACGGCTATGAAACAGAACCAGAATATCAAGAAGTCCGTGAGAGATATCATCGAATTATTCCTATGGCAGCCAAAGGGCGTAATTAGCTAATTTAAAATCAGGCCGAATTGTTTGCAACTGTTACTGTTGTCGACCACTTAATCGAATGTCAGTTTGAGCTGCATAAACTTTCTCAGGCGTCGATTCCTTATGAAGCAAACCAAAGAGTTTTCCAAATCGATTTTCACAACGGCTTCGTTTCTTTAAGAAACAACTTTTGACTCGAATTAATGTTGCCGTATACGAGCAATGGTGTCTGTTGGATATTCAAAAATATCATAAAAAAACGACTCAATGTCTTAACTTTAAACCTCTTAAAAACTTAGGTAGAGGGCTATACACTAAACACCGAAAAATATAAACAATTTATGTTTTTAAAATGGTTCGGTTTTTTTTGAACTCACCTTGGAGATTAAATAAGTGACAAATTTAGTCACTAAAATCAGCCTAACCAACTTTTCACGGAGTCTAGACTGCGTAGAAGAAATTGTCGGCGTTAATGTTTCGATCATTTAAGAAGCCGCATCAATAGAAACACTACGAATCGAAAAAATAAAAAATTTCGATCGTTTCAGTGGGGATGCTCAATCTTTTCCTTGAAAGGAAAAACTTATGTCTTGAACAAACCTTGAACGATGAAAAGACCATTTTGGTCCTTTTGTCAGAATTATAACACTTGAAATGCATTCATCAAATCAGCTACTATTTTCAATATTCGATACGTCTTAAACTGAGACCATTCGAATAGGTTTTTTTAACAGAGAATGAAATGATAAAAACGGGAATTCAACTTCCTTTTCACATTCTCAATAGCCATTAAATACAAAAAGGAACAGCAAATGAGCTCGGACTCACTTTCGAATATTGATACTCCAGACAACAGAAACGATATATTTGTAGGTTCACAATCAAACCATTCCTTAGAACAGGAATCACTAAAAATAGATGGGTTTGACTTTAAATCTTACACTGATTTATTTATCTTACAGCTAAAGTTGATTCTTACCGAGTGCAATCATTATGAATCGACTTCATTGGAATCAAACGGCTCGTCGGAGTTTTCCGATTTTACAAATAAAGATATCGAGTTACTAAAGAACAAACTCTTTCATTGCCTTGACAACCACTTGAATGAACTTTCGATACTCACAAAATCCTATACGGCCATACAGCATAAAGAATCAGCCAACTACTTTCGAAGTAAAATCTCTTCTTTTTTACAACAAGCTCCATTTTGGCAGCGCGTTTTAGATAAGCCTCGGGGCTATGCTGGGGATTCTGAAATGATGCAAATGATCTATCGGAACAATTATGAAGGCCCAACGTTGTTCGGACAGCTTTTGCATAAACATGGAATCAATCGCCCAGCAGCTCAAGCTGTACGTAATCGCCGAAAATTGATTCCAAAGATTCTCAGTGAAACGGAAGAAAATCGCCGGCTTCAAAATAACACTTCACCGACACGCGTCCTATCCATAGCTTGCGGCCCAGCCTGGGAAATGCGAGATTTGATCGAAGAAATTGGTGACCATAGTCGCTATGAATTTTATTTTTTAGATCAGGACATAGAGGCCCTAAATGAAGCAAAGCGTGGTATCGATTTTATCGAGAGTCAAATCGCTAAATCTGGAAGTAGAGTCCAAACTCAATTTATTCAAGCCACAGTACGCAAACTCCTAGAAAATCACGAACTGGTATCTCAACTTGGTCATTTTGATTTTATTTATTCAATGGGCCTGTTTGATTATCTTCCTGATGAAGTCTCCTTGCGCTTGATATCTCGTCTCAGTCATATGCTGGCCCCGCAAGGACAGCTTGTGATCGGAAATTACCATATTGAGAATCCCGATATTCCGTATATGGAATACTGGGGAGACTGGAAACTGATTCATCGAAGTGAACAACAGTTTTTAACTATAGCTCAGCAGGCACTAGCTGATGAAACAGATATTAAATCACCTCCATTGCAGCAAACAGAAACAATGCCTCAAACCTTTACTGAAGCAGACTCTTATATTGAGCCTCATCATAATCAACCAAGTTTTTTTGAGCCACATATTACCTTTGAAGACACCGGCACCCAAATGTTTTTACACATTCGAAGAAAGGTTTGATTTCGATTTAATTTCGATACGTTTTCTTTCTACGAAACTCCTTTTTTTCATCTTCGCTTTTTTAAGTTAAACAAATCTAAAGCTCAATATAGAAAGGTCTTGGATTATAGAGGCCCACTCAAATTCAATGGAAAAGCGGAGATTCTTGGACATCTGACGAGGAATATCCGTGCAACATCGAAACGTTTCACTCACTCTTGCATTTTATGCTCTTACGTTTTCAATATTAATTTATTTCGAAACAATTGAGACTGAGGTCTCAGGTCTTGATATCATCGATTTCGCGTGGTACAGCTACCTGTTGGATTTATTCAAAAAAAGTCACATCGATCCAACATGAATCAA
>CAZYOE010000089.1:0-20057 GCA_964648725.1 uncultured Pseudobdellovibrionaceae bacterium
CTAAATATACCAGATTGAAAAATAATTAAAATGCGTGCACCCTTGATGATTTACGGGCCTTTGCTAAAATTCAGCCGAACGAATTTAAGAGCTTGATCTCTAACCTCATTAACAACGCCGTTGAATCCATTGAAACAAAAGGTAGAGTTCACCTCAAAGTTTTTTCGACCTCAAAGAAAATTGAAGTTGTAATTACTGATAATGGAAAAGGTATTCCTCCCGAAATTCTCAAAAAACTGGGCGAACGCGGTTTGTCCTTCGGAAAAACCCATGGGAATGGCCTTGGTCTACATCACGCAAAAACCACTATTGGCTCTTGGGGCGGCCAACTTAACATAAACTCTGAAGTGGGAATAGGCACTAACATTATTATTTCAATCCCTAGAGTAGCTCCGCCTTCGTGGCTTATATCCTCCGTTAAGATATCATCTGGAACTACTATTGTGGTCATGGACGATGATCCCTCTGTAAAAGAAGTTTGGGCCCAGCGCCTGAGCCCCGTGTTGAAAGCAGATGAAAATGTGACCGCAATTTTTTTCTCAACACCCGATCAGGTTATAGAATGGCAACGAACAAGCGAAGCAGGTCGAAAAATTCTCTTTTTGTTAGATTTCGAAATCCTTGGAATGGAAAAAACAGGGCTAGATTTAGTCGATGATTTAAAGTTAAGAAAAGATGTCATATTGGTTACATCGAGATGGGAAGATCCATCCATTCAGGAAAGGTGCGTCGCTCGAGGTATCTGTTTGCTTCCAAAGTCATTAGCTGGGTCTATTCCAGTTGAGATTAGCCCCACGGACCTTCTGCTCAAATAAGCACTCAATGGTGAACTTTATCAAAATCATTAAATTCTTAATGTTCTCGGCCATCAATTCGTGGACGAATTAGCATTGGTATAAAACGATATCCCAAAAGAATAAATGAGCAAAGCCACGAAAGACTGGCAAGAAGCAGCCACAAATTGAAATGCACGGGAAAGATCGAGATCAAGACTAACCGAAAAATGGCGGCAACAAAAATACAACAAATTGCAACTTGATCCAGAAGGTGAAATTCGGGCTTTCTGCCTGTATGCCCTTGTGAAATTCGAACAATCATACTCGGAATAACAATTCCCATTGTTAGAAATGTAAAAGTATGAAGCGAAATAGTCCCCACGCCAATGGCAATGTCGCTCAAGCGAAGGGCCTCAAGAAAAAAGTGAACAATTAAGCCTAAGTAACCAATATACATAGTAGCATTGCCGAACTTGAGTAGACCTCTATTGGGATGCCATAAGCACCATCGAATCAAGAGTAGAATGCCAGCGAATGTGAGGATAAGAACGGACAGAACTTTCGGGAACAACTCTTGCAATATCGATAATGCGATCAAAGACTTAATCGAATAATCGAGAAGGGCGTTTCGATAGAGCTGTAACCCTTCGGTGCTTTTCATGAATTGAGTTATAGTTCGTTCAAACATAACAGCAAAAGCGAGGCGAAAAACTCCAACACTCATTGTGACTCCGAGAGCGTAGTGTTCTTTGGAGATAAGAAGATTTTTTGCGACGAGAGCAGAGAGCAAGAGTAGATAAAAATAGAAGTTATCTATGAAGCTATCTTTTTTTCGATAGATATAGAGTGTCCAAATTAAGTACGTAGTGCTAGCGAAAAAAAATAAACTGAAGATCACATGTCCAATTATGGAACTCGGATTGGGGAGGAAGTAAATTATGATTCGTTCGAAAGCCCACAGTGTGGCAAGGACGAAAAGAGGGAGTCCAAATATTCCGCGAATTCCAACCCAGTTTTTACTGGCGGTTAAAAGAAAGCCGATCAAAATCGCACCACCAAAACCAAATAGCATTTCGTGGGCATGCCACTGAAGCGGATTTAAGTTTCCTGCCAATGAGATTTTTCCAGAAAAAACGGCCCACCATAAAAAGGGCATAAACGCCCCAGTAAATATGGCGAGAATAAAAAAAGGGCGAAAGCCCACAAGCCAAACGGGATGTTTGGGTGAAATGATGGTCATAAAATCTTCTCCTTAGTTACAAAAAGAACCTGCTCTGGATCGCTTAGAATGACACTAATCTTTTTTCTCCAGACTTTTTGGAATGGCAGATTCTCAAAGGAAGGAGGTAATTCAACATTTGATGGGTCATAGGTGATATCTACTTTCACTCCGCTACTTAGGTTGTGAAATCTAAAGGTACCTTTTGGCAGATCAGAGGATGAGTACTTTAAAAGATCTCTGCGAACAAATTTTCCCCCCAGGCCGCCAAAGCCACTTTTTTCCCAGGACCCAAAAATCATTGAAAAAACATTTGAAATTGGACCAGTGGCGCCTTGTTCTACCGTTGTCCCTAACTCTATCGCCACTTGCCCACGAATGCAGGTTTGATCGTTTGGAAAGAGTTCATTGATTGCTCTTTGTGAAATTAAAAAGGCACCGACCATGGCTGGACACGCGTGCCCCGCAAAACGAACTACGTCCAAAAGTGAGATTGTAAATTCAAACTCATCTCGGTCTGCCATAAGATACTCTGCAAATGGCTCATAAATTTTAATTTTGAATTGCTCTAAATCTTTGGCTCCGATGTATTCATTCTTCATAAACCCTCCAAATTGCTGCATAGGGCCCGTCTTTGGATTCTTTCACTTGAACCGTCTTCACTACAATATTTGTCGTTCAAAATTTCACATCCAAAATGTTCATGGTGAAAGTTGATTGCTGTCGTCAGAACATCAAGCAACCCATGCAAGTCTTCAACATTCTTTTCTTTGCTAGCGTTCTCAATGGCATGAAGAAGAGCCAATATTCTTTGGTGCTCTTCCAAATGAGCCTTGGCTTGAGAGGCGGGTAGTTTGGGAAACAGGACTCGATGTTCGAAATCAATATGATCTATTAATGCAGACTTTATTTTTGGAATCAAATGATCCACCCAATCAGAGTCTTCTTGATCCAAATGCCAAGTTCCATCTTTAAGGCGACGGATGGCTTCTACGATATGAGAGCAATCTCTTTCTAGACTCAGTTGAAAGGAAAGCTGCGTCTTATTTTGTGTATCCATTCAAATCCTCCTTGTTTCCATTGCTATGAATTAAGTATCAGTTATAATTTTTGGATTCACAATTAAAAACACAAATATGTGTTTTTATTATATTGAACCTATGATAGTACTATTCCCATGAAGTTACTCAATGAAGACCAGTTTAAAATCATAGAAAAGGTGAAGCTCCAAGGAGCCCTTTCTGTTGATCAACTGACGAGTTGGTTAAAAAAACCCAAAACCGCTGTCCGTCGGGCACTTTTAAATCTAGAAAAAAGAGGTCTTGTGCAGCGCCAGCTAAGAAAGAGCCATCGGGGGCGTCCCGCTCTCTATTTTGTCCTAGGGGCTCAGGCAAACGCTATTTTCCCAACGAAAGAAGCAGAGCTTTTAAGTGAGATGATGAAGTTTTTGATTAAAAATGGGCATAGAACTCTTTTAGAAGAATTTTTTAAAGAATTTTGGGAAAAGCGATATAACCGTGTGATAGAGAAGATTTCAAAAAGGAAATGCCGAGATTTGACGTCCAGGCTGGAAGCCCTCAAAGAGGTACTTAATGAAGATGGCTTCTATGCACGGTCTCAGATTTCCAATAAGCAAAATCAAGTTGTTCTTAAGGAGTGTCATTGCCCGATATCAGCAGCAGCCTCGGTTGTTGAAATACCATGCCAACTTGAATCACAGTTAATCTCTCGAGTGCTCAATCTTGAGTCTATTTCCTCTGCACCAATGTCGAATTCGCAAGAGGCCTGTCACTTTGTACTAAAAACGAAAAAGACGGCCATTAAATAGATCATTTCACCGACCGTGTCGTTATTTTAGGAGCTTCTCGCTCAATATCTTCATGCACTAAGTTTAAACCAAAGATGATGATCTGAAGTGCCATCAATGTGATTAGTAAGCTTAAGCTGAATTTCTACGCCGACCTCTTTTAACCTATTGTGAAATAGTATGGCATCCATTTACTCGGTCATTTGTATTGATTTTTTCACTATGCCTCTAATAGGATTTTTAAATTCTTTTGTATTGGGTTCGTGGGCAGAAACTTTAATGTTTTTCCTCTAACATTGCTTGGAGAAGTTGTTCGATATTATGGTTGTCGCTAACGCCCTTGAAGCAGTTGTAAAGCTGATTATAACTGGCCGGAGAAATTATGATAGGAATTCCTTGCTCAATTTTTGGTTTATTTATTTCCTCGGCTTTTCTTTCTATCATTGCGGTTCGTTGAATTGCTCCCTCAAGCGCCGTTGTTGATAAGTCTCCCAATAGTTTTTTAAGCAAAAGAGCCGTATGCTTTGTAATCCATAGTCGGACCTTTCCATCGATTAAAACTTCCCCTTGTGTTACAAATTTATATAAATGCGGATTGTTTGGCGATGGAACATCAAAATATGGTTGAATTTTAGCGCCTGCTGAGGTCGTAATTGAATATCTCTTTTTCCCAGTATCTCCATCGTAAACCCAGAGGTTGCGACTTTTTTTTCGGGAGCCCCCTCCGCTTTCTTTCCATTCTGCCCAATATTGATTTGGGTCGGGTGGAATCATTTTTTCTTCAAAATATAAAAATTCGCGCAAGGTATCTTGCCATAGCAGCCAGCCAGTTCGCATGTCAGGAACTTTTCCCTTGGCAGTTTCGGATACCTTTTGCCTCCTACGATTAATAAGATCAGCATACTGGCTAAGTACATTTCGAGCGGTTTCTGTTGCATCTTCTTCGCCAGGTATTCTAATCGAGCGCGTAGCAGATGGATGCATCATCGTGGTGCCACAAAAATTATTTATAGGTTCGTCAGAGGCCACACATAGCATTTTATGTTCTACGCCCAATCCATCGTGCATAACGTCGATGTTTAGATTACTCCAACCGGCTTCTGGAATTCCTTTGGCTGCACAATAAACATCAGCCCAATCAGCCTCTTCAAATTTTCTTCCAGACATAGATGCAACCCTGGAAGCCAGAAGTGTATGCACCTTAACAAGTTCGTCCTCGGTAAATGCCGAAATCGTATTCACACTCATACAGTAATTTCTAGAGACTTCCGAGATCTTGGCACTCTTACTGAATTTGACAAATTCATTGCATTCAACACTGATTCCCCGACAACTTCAGCCAGTCGAGGCGGAACTGCGTTTCCAATTTGGAAAGCCCTTTCCATTCTTGTACCATGTAGGTACCAGTATGCAGGAAAAGACTGAATCATCAGCAACTCTCGGTCTGTTAAATATTCGTGCTCAACAAACACAGGGGGCGTGTCACCTTGGCGACGACCTTTAGTATGCCACTGTTGACGAAAGACTTGCTCAGGTGGCACTCCAGATGGCGCAAAAGCCAACTTCGCGGCTTGATGGGCACCTATCGTAGGCGAGGGGCGTCGCAAGTCCCATGTAACTGGTTCGTCGTGAGGCCTGACAACATTCTTCACCCAAAGTACTGCTTTTTTCCTATTTACTTCTCCATATTTCGGATGTCCACCTGACCACAAAGCCTCGTACATTCCCACCCAGGGAAGCTTAGGATCAGCTAGTTCGAAAAGTGATCTCTGGCCGCTATTTTGGATTTCGACACGTGTGTGAGTTTCAGTCGGCCACTCAAAGTTACAACCATCTCTAGAGCCAATTATAAATAATCGCTCTCTTGTTTGTGGTACTCCATAATCTGCGGCAATAAGAATTTTTGAGTAACACCGATAGCCCGTGCGACCGAACTCCTCCATTATCATATCAAGGCTACCACCTGATTTTTTTTCTATTTTTGCCGCTACCTTTTTTGAGCCGCAGCTATTACATTCAAAAGCTACCTTTTTTCTAGAAAGCCATCCATCTCTCTCATCGATTGAGGCGTAAAATTGGTGTTCACATTCATTGCAATGAAGCCTGACAACATCTGTTTTTGATTGGGCTAATCCCTTAACATTTTCAAATAAGAACCAGGCTGGCTTCAAATCATCTACGATACGTATAAACTCTTTGAAGAGTCGGCCGTCTTCCGTCTCAACAGTCTCTCGTTTTCCCGCGCGACTAAAAGGCTGACAAGGAGGGCCGCCAGCAACCATTGCCAACTCTCCTCGTTTAAGCTTAGTGATTTCCAATAATTGCTTTGGGGATATTTTCCGAATATCACCAGGGATAATATGTGCTTTGTGCAAATGACGGTGGCGTCCGACTCCCGTCGAGAGTCTACCCTTCAGCGACTGAAGCTCCTCTGAAGAAACATTTTTATAACACCGTTGGGTACTTATTTTTTTTAGAAACCAATTCTCGAATTCTTTTTTGGCCATCCTGCCTAACAGTTGATTTCCACGAAGGCTTTCGCAATGGTTTTCCTCTAACTCAGACGCCACTAACGTTTCGAAACCAGCTGATTCTAATCCCAAATCGAGTCCGCCAGCACCTGAGAAAAGTGAAATCAAAGATGGTGATTTGTATGTCTGTGCCATTGTTCCTCACTAAATTAATGCGACTAATCCCAAAAACAATCCAACTTCTCTGACAAGTACTTTGGATGGAAAAACATGTCGGACGTTAGTCTATATGAGATTAAAAACTATCAACGATTAAGTCAAAAAATCCCTTCAATTTTTGCAAGTTTGCTCAATGAGCTAGGCTACTAGATTCAAGTGCTTATCGGGTTGCGACAAAACATGATGGCAATCCGTATAGCCGCAGGTCTTGCTGATTTCAAACCTGAAGGCGGCTCGAGCAGTAGACTGGAACTCGCCATATTGGGGCTCCGATAGGAATTTCAACTTGAATTTCACTTGCCCTAGATAGATGCTTTCCAAGGGCAGCTACTATTCCGTAACATCACCAATCCCAGCGAACACCAACTTCATCGAGTCTTTCAATAGGGCCCTGGATATTTTCATAATACAGCTTTTTATTAAATATAGTTTCTTCAATCTTGATTTTCTGAGTTTCACTGGCTGGCAAAAATGACATATCCAAACCGAAATATCCACGATAACTAACTGTAGCCCCACCTTGAAATGGTTGAAGTTGAGCGTTGATTTTATGTTCCAACTCCTGCCCCGTTGGCTTTAAACTCATCTCTACTTTAGTTTGTTCTTTAACTCGCTCGTTCAGACTTCCTAATGCAGATGTTTTAAATCGATCTGAGGCCATAAACTTTTGAAACCCATTGTCCGCAATCTTACTCATAACCGTTGTACCTTTTTCGTCGCTATTGATCTGAGCAGGCAACCATTCGTTCATCTTTTTAAAATCAAATATATCGTCACTGGAGGGTTCCGGAACAGGTGGCGGCGCAAGCGAAGACATCTCAGCTGACTCCATGCAACTACTGGGGACCCTTGAATTTGGGAAAAAAGGAATTCCCAAAGGTTCCGCAAAAAGGAGTCCCAGCATAAAATAAATATAAAGCCTGCGTCTCATACTTATTGAGATTGCAAACTCCATTCCCGTATAAGCTCAGATAACTGTTTTTTACCTGGAAGACCTGACAAATAAGGCGCTTATGTGGTTCCAGCTGTTAAATGACTATTCAGCAGTCTCATTATGAGATATATAGAAACCCCATGTCTGAATTGCAAAGGCCAAAATACCTAATTAGTGCTTGTTTAGTTGGATGCAACTGCCGCTATGATGGCAAAAACCAAGCTCGCGACGAAATGAAGTCACTTTATGCCAAAGGAGAGGCGGTGGCGGTTTGCCCAGAGGAACTCGCTGGCTTAGGGACCCCCCGTACTCCTTGTGAGAAACGAGGTCCAAAAATTCTCTCAGTTAATAATGAAGACAAAACTGCTGTTTATCAGGTGGGAGCTGAAAAAGTTTTTGAGCTTGTTTCGACAACGAAGATCAAATGTGCTTATTTAAAAAGTAAATCTCCGATGTGTGGTTATGGCATCATTTACGATGGTACATTCTCCGGAACTCTGACTGCAGGGAATGGTATTTTTGCGGAGCTTTTAATGAAAAAAGGAATCCAAATTGAATCTATCGAGTAACAGAGAGGACTCTAATGGATAATTTATTAGCGCTATTCTTCGCGATAATCACAGCTAATATTGCTCTCGCCGGAGAGTCAATTCAGTTTGTCAAAATAAAAAATATTGATTCCTGTGCTGTGAGGGCCGTTATTGAGACCCCAGAGTCTAACTCAATAAAAGCTGATGTTTTGTTTTTTATTGGCTATGGAGATCGTGCTGACAATCATTCTCCACTGTTTAGACTATTAAGTAAAAATGGCTATCGCGTCATAAGCTTTGACTATCCATCGCATGGGGAAACTCGATGTAGCAGTTTAAATTATCATGATTATTCAAGCCTCATGGAAATTGCTAAAGACGTCGAAAAAACGACCCGCACTTCAGACCCGACACCATTGATCCTTGGCGGTTGGTCCACCGGAGGCCTCTTAGCTGTTCGAATGATGCAAACAAACGCCTTATTGGACCGCGTTCCCAAAAAAATGTTTCTCTTGGCACCAGGAGTATCAGTTTATCCCTTGGTTGGTGGTGATGGCATCATTCGCCAAGAAACCTTGTTAAGTAACCCAAATCCACCTCATCGTGGCCCTATTACTCCGGTGAGTCCATTGTTAACTCCACTTTTTTCTGCAGCACTTATTAGTAATTCGATTATGGCTCAGCATTCAAAACTCCCTCATGATTTGGAGACACTTCTGATTGTTGGCTCAGACACACTAGACCTTTATGCAAAAACCGTCCAAGTCCGAGTCTGGTACCGAAATCAAAAAATGTTGGGATCTAAAATGACTGCCATACAGTGTCCCAATTCGAGGCATGAAATTGACAATGAGGTTGAGCCAATTGGCCAAACGGCCAGATACGCTATTGTGAGGTATTTAGAAGGTCAATTTAATCAAAACGCTTTAAAATCCAAATCGTGTCGTTTAATACACTGATTCCGAGTTATAGTCGAGCTAGCCTCAATAATCGGAAGTCGTAGAAATGTTTAAATCAAATGCTCCTTAACTTTCCTTGAGTAGAAGCCGATAGATTTTTGTCACCAAGTAGGTGGGGAGATTCTATGGCCAACAATGATCATACCAAAGCAAGCCTAAATAATCTCAGTGAGGATAATCGTTATCTCGTCTTTTCACTAGGAGTTGAACAATTTGCCATTCCGCTTTTGCGTGTTAAGGAAGTCATTGCCGTTGTTGAAACCCGCCCCCTTCCACATTCTCCCCCCCACATCAAAGGATTAATGGATTTACGTGGTGTCGTTATTTCCGTTATTGATTTACGAGTAAAAATGAAAGTTTCAAAAAAAGAAAACAGCGCCGAAACTTCGATTATAATTTTGGACCATCAAACCGAGCCCATCGGCGTAATCGTTGATTCAGTTGATTATGTTGCGAATCTGCAGCCGAATGAAATTAGTGCACCGCCCACCGTGCACGGCGCATCCAATAGTGACTTCATCACGGGTGTCTTTACTAAAGAGAAAAAAATGATTTTACTCTTGGATATCATGGCTTCTCTAGGCGCCGATGATTTAAAACTGATTAAACGACAAAGCCAAGCAGCATAAGAAGGAGTGATTATAATGAAATGGTTTCATAATACAAGCTTAGCGACCAAACTCATCAGCACAACTCTATTTGGTGGAATCGCACTTCTGATCGTTGGGCTGATAAACTTTACGACCATGAAGAATGTTTTGAATTACTACAACCATGTCGCTACGATTAACCTTATGAACTCTAACAACCTTGGAGATATGCGTGAGCACGCCGCCATTATAGGCGTTCATCTCAATGAACTTTATATTCAGTTTACCAAAGGTGACTACACCGGCAATGAATTGCCGGAAATTGAACGGGAAATTGAAGGCTATACAGCAGCTGACAAACGCTATAGTGAAGTTGAATTTGTGCCCGGCGAAGCTGATCTCTACAAACCAATCAAGGAAATGTGGACCAAAAATCTTGAACCGATTAAACAGATTTTAAAAGTTTATTCTAGCAAAGACCCTTTACAGAAAGAAAGACTGGATAAGCTGGTTGAAGAAATCTCAATCAACCTCGAAGAACAATTGCATAAAATTGAAACGTTGAACGATTTTCAACATTCTGAAGCTAGAAAATGGGTAGAAAAAGCAGAGTCCTCCGCATCTGCAGGGCAAATAATTTCTCTTTCGGCCATTATCTTTTTCTTTGTTTTAGCAATCGTTGTTGGCCTGTTCCTTTCACGCATTCTAAGTAATAAAATGAGAGCTTTTGCCGAAGAACTCAATAAAGGTGCTGACGAAGTCGCCGGAGCCTCACACAGTTTATCTGCCACGGCCCAGGAGCTTTCACAGGCCACAACAGAACAAGCCGCATCCCTTGAAGAGACCGCAGCTTCAATTGAAGAAATGGCCTCCATGGTGGCAAAGAACTCAGAAAATTCTAATAATACAGCGAGCCTGGCTTCTCAATCGCAAGCCAGTGCTACTCGAGGAAAAGAGGTGGTGAAAACCATGATGGCCTCGATGGACGAAATTAACAAAAGCAATCAAAACATTATGGAAGCTATCAATCAAAGTAACCGCGAGATTTCTGAAATTATCAGAGTGATTACGGAGATAGGTAATAAAACTAAAGTTATCAATGACATTGTATTCCAAACTAAACTTCTTTCATTTAATGCCTCAGTGGAAGCCGCGCGAGCCGGAGAACATGGAAAAGGTTTTGCAGTTGTCGCCGAAGAGGTTGGAAACTTGGCTCAAATGAGTGGTAATGCCGCCAAAGAAATTTCGTCAATGCTAGAGGGCAGTATCCAGAAGGTCGAATCAATCGTTCGCGACACCCAAAATCGAGTTGAACGCCTCATAGAAGAAGGTTCTACACGCGTGGAACAAGGCACAAATGTTGCTCGAGAGTGCGGAGAAGTCTTGAATGAAATCGTCGAAAACGTTTCGAAGGTCACGAGCATGGCTACTGAGATTTCATCGGCTAGCAATGAGCAATCAAAAGGGGTGGCTGAGATTTCAAAAGCCATGAGTCAGCTAGATCATGTAACCCAACAAAATGCACAAACATCAGATGCCACCGCTAGCTCGTCTGAGCAACTTTCAGCCCAAGCTGTTAACCTGAAGAATTCAGTAAGCCGATTACTCCGCGAAATCGAGGGCAACAGCAGCGAAGTTCATACCGCAACCTCTCACAATAACCAAATGCAGACACCTTATAAACCTGAAAAAAACAATGTCGCTCAATTCAAGACAAAGGACTCCAAAACAAGATCACTCAAGCACGTTGAAAAAAAATCTACGCCAGTGACTCAAGCACTTAAATCGGCGGTTGGTTCTGGCTTCACTCAGCAGACGCCGTCATATGATGATTCACGCTTTGAAGATGTCTAGCACTACTTTCATTTAGTTCGGCATCGGGCGTAGACCGATGTCGTTTCGCTTTTGTAACCCATTCCAAGATATATGGCTCGCTTGATCATAAGCATTTTGACGAGACTCTTCAGCGGACGAACCAATCCCTATGGCACAAAGAACACGGCCACCAGCCGTCTGCCACTGGCCATCCTCGGTCTTTTGGGTACCCGCATGCAAGAAATAAGAGGAATGGGTTTGATAACTGAGCTCTCCTTTAATGGCAACGCCTTTGACAGGCGCATCCGGATAACCAGGTGCTGCCAACACTACACAAGTACTAAACACTTTCTTCCAACTTAACTCTGGCAAATGGCCTTGAGCTAACTGATGAAAAACTTGCCCCCAATCTCCATGTAAGAGAGGGAGTACAACCTGTGTTTCAGGATCGCCCCAGCGACAATTATACTCCAAGAGCTTTGGACCATCTTTAGTAATCATAAGTCCTAAAAAGATTATACCCCGATAAAACATTCCGCGCGCCTGGAGGCCCTTCAAAGTTGGATCAATAATTTTTGTTTTTATTTCTTCCATCAAAGTTGCAGAGATTTTCATCGGCGCGACGGTTCCCATACCTCCGGTGTTTGGCCCCTGATCTCCATCCTTGAGTTGTTTATGATCTTGCGCCAGCGGCAATAACCGATAGCCATTTCCGTTGGTCACTAGTAAGAGACTGAGTTCATAGCCCGGCAAGAATTGTTCTAATAGGGCTTTTTCGCTAGCGGCGCCAAAGAGTTTTTGTACACCAACCTGCTGTGCAACAGATTGCAAGTGTTCGAGGTCTTTGCAAAGCACAACACCCTTTCCTGCTGCTAATCCATCGGCTTTTAATACATATGGCGGAGTAAAATTCTTTGTCGCGGTAAGCGTCTCTTCGACCGACCGTACCGTTAAGGCACTAGCCGTAGCCACTCCATATTCAAGCATAAACTCCTTTGCAAAAACTTTACTTCCTTCAAGTTGTGCAGCTGCTTTTGACGGGCCAACCACCAATAATCCATGTTCACGCAAATAATCACTTAAGCCCATAACCAAGGGGTCTTCAGGGCCAATAACCACCACATCAATGCTAAAACGTTGACAAAATTCTTGGATGGCTTCGGAGTTCTTCCAATCCAAAGGATGACAAAGTATCTCAGCCGCAATGCCTGCATTCCCGGGTATAGCATGAATTTCTTTGACGCTCGGTGAGTTTTTTAACGCTCTAACAATTGCATGCTCACGACCACCTTGACCAATGACTAAAAAATTCATGTGTACGACTCGCTTCGACAAAGTTAAGATAAAATTCGATTAATTCGGAGATTTTTATAGAATCTCCGACCTATAAAAGGCAAACTTTTTTGGATATAGTTTCTTACAAGTCACATCAATTTGAGAGGAATTTGCCATGGAAAAAATCGTCGTTGTTGCGGGTCAAAGAACTGCCTTTGGAAGTTTTGGAGGAAGCCTAAAAGATATTTCGGCAACGGACTTAACAGTTCACGCTGCCAAAAGCTGTCTCAATCAAATTAGCATCAAGCCTGAGAGTTTAGATCACATTGTCATTGGTAATGTCGTGCAGTCCGGGAGCGATGCAGCCTATCTTCCACGACATGTAGGCTTGAAAGTTGGACTTCCCGTTTCAACACCCGCATTTGCTGTGAATCGTTTATGCGGAAGTGGGTTTCAAGCATGGGTCAATGCTGCCCAAATGCTAACCACAGGCGAGGCCAACTGTGTTCTTGCTGGTGGAGTTGAACAAATGTCTTTGGTTCCCTATGTTGTTCGGGGCGTTCGCTTTGGCGGTATTCGCTTAGGTCACGGGGAGCTTGAAGACCTGATGACGGCGGCACTAACCGACGCCTACCCACAAATGCCCATGGCCATTACGGCTGAAAATCTCGGTGAAAAATATTCAATCACCCGAGATCAGGTTGATGAATTCTCTTATCAGTCGCAACAACGTTACGATACGGCCTATAAACAGGGCTTATTTGCTAATGAAATTACGGCAATTAACTTGGAAACTCGCAAAGGCCCAGTCACTTTCTGTAAAGATGAGCACCCAAAGCCTGAAACAACACTAGATAAAGTGAAGGCAATGAAATCTTTGTTTAAGAAAGACGGCTTAGTAACAGCCGCCACTGCATCCGGAATCGTGGATGGTGCCGCTTGCTCTATTTTAACCACTGAAACGCACGCTAAAAAACTTGGTCTCAAACCACTAGCTCGGGTGGTGAGCTATGCTTCCGTTGGCTGTGATCCTAAAATCATGGGTATTGGCCCGGCGCCAGCCATTCGCAAGGCACTTGAAAGAGCCAATCTTTCCCTAAACCAAATGGATTTAATCGAAGTGAACGAGGCCTTCGCAGCCCAGTTTCTTGCAGTTCAAAAAGAACTTGAGCTACCAATGGATCGCACTAACGTGAATGGTGGAGCCATTGCCGTCGGCCATCCGTTAGGAGCTAGCGGCACTCGAATCATGAATCACTTGGTTTATGAACTTGCTCGTCGCCAAGGAAAGTACGCCCTCGGAAGCGCTTGTATTGGTGGCGGACAAGGTATTGCAGTTATTATTGAGAGGATGTAATTCAGATGGCAGAACAAAATATCAACTTGCGCGAACGCACGACGGTTATTACGGGTCCGCTGACTAATTTAACTCAGAATATTGCAAGTCTTTTTACTCAAAATGGTTCAGATGTGGTGTTTGTCGATAAGAACGTCGATGCGTGCCAACGTATGGCCAATGTTTTGAATGACCAACGCGAAATCAATGAGAAATACGGACGATCCGCCGCCATTAGGTGCGAATTCGATTCTGCTAAAGCTTGCCACGAGGCCCTCAGTCAAGCAGCGCAAACTTTCGGAAGCATTGATATTTATATCGACTGCTTATTTGGAACGGCAGCAGCCCCTCTCAAATCCGAAAATGCGATCGCCATTTTTGATGAACTTATTAATAGCGAATTGAAGCCAAGTTTTTATTTTGCTCAACAGGTCGTTAATTACTTGAAAAATCGTAAGCGGGGCCGCTTGGTCTTTTTGGTGCCTGAAAATGCGAGTTCAGGATTTATACTGGATACCAGCCATTCGCTTTTACGCGGCGGCCTCGTGTCTTTTGTCAAAAGCCTCAGTCACGAGTTGGCAAACCAATCAACAACAGCAAACGTGTTATGTATTGGCCCCACAGAGGAGTATCTACTCCAACACTTTCAAGATTCATCATCCATTAAGGACGCCCTTGAAAAATTGAAGGCGATTAGTCCGCAGGCCCGACTTGTTAATTCAGAATCAGTTGCAGGCACCTTAATTTATCTATGCAGTGTTATGGGCAGCGCGATTAATGGCCAAACCTTAACACTCTTATAAGAACTCGTTATATCTTGGCCTCAGGGGAAATTATGCTCCCCTGGGGATTTTTATTAAATCTCGAAATTAACTTGCTTAGATTTGCAGCTATTGATACCCATTCCTAACAATTATTGGGGGTAATAAATGTTTAAAAAACTCGTTCTTACATTGGCACTCAGCTTGGGTACAATGTCGACTGCGTTCGGTCTTACTGAAGCGCAAAAGCTTGCTGATTTTCATCAACTCGTAGGGCTTATTGATGCTCAATACGGTCCTAAGCTTTATAAGCAAGAGCACCTTGGTATTGATTTGAAAGTTCTAGCTGCAAACTATGAAGAAAAAGTAAAACAAACTAAATCGAACGGTGAGTTTTACTATCTGATGGTTAAGTTCGTTGCTGAATTTAAAGATGGGCACTTTGGTGTTATCGTCCCTTCTGAGAAGGTGGCCTCCCTTGGTTTCACCACTGACTACATCAATGGAAAAGTTTTGATTGATGAGGTTAATGCCAAAGTTCTTCCGAACTTCGCGTTCCAACGTGGCGATGAAATCGTAACATTCAACAAACTTCCTGTTGATGTTGAATTGAACACACTTAAACCTTTTGTATCTAACGGAAATGACCAAACCATCACCCGCATTGCCGCTATCTCTCTGAGTAACCGAAGAGCGGCTCGACTTCCAGCTCCCTCAGGATCTGCTGAGCTTGGAATTCGTCATGGCACATCTGAAATCATCGATACTGTTGTACTTGAGTGGAAACAAACCGGTGATTCATTGGATGAACAAGATGGTTTTTTACCTCAAAGCGCAAATCGTTTAAGCTTTAGAACTGACTACTCGCAAATCTCAATTAAAGATTTGATGGCAGATCTAGAAGATCCTAAATTAAAGTCCATCCGCTGCTCTGGAGAAACTCGAATCGCTATCCCTAAGGATGCAACTGTCCTCACCATGGAACCGTTTGTTTCTTACTACCACCCAACAGAAAAAGGAAATATCGGTTACCTCCGCATTCCCCATTACCATTGGGAAGTGAATGGAAAGAGCATCAATGCGCAAGTGTTCGCTCAATATGTCTACGTGGTTGACCAACTCGAAAAGAACACAGTGGGACTAATTATTGACCAGGACCACAACTGCGGCGGTAGCGTGGAACTTGTGGAGCAAATGGCATCGTTGTTTATTCCAAAGGCTTACCCCGGTCTTGAATTTCAATTGTTGGCCAGCAAGACTGAGTACTTGCAGTTTAAATCATGGCTCAATGAAGTTCCTGAAAATACCTATGAGCGCGCGGGCACTAAAGAGACTCTCGATTTAATTTTGAACTCGTGGAAAAAAGGCGATTACATGACGCCGAAGTCCACCTTGCACGGAAGCGTGTCTGTGCGACCATACCAGTACCAGTACACCAAGCCAATTGTGCTTCTGACGGATGAAATGTCAGGATCAGGTGGCGATGCGTTTCCAGGTTTAATGCAAGGCCATCACCGTGCAAAAGTTATTGGTAACAGAACTATGGGATTAGGTGGTCACGTTGAAGAAATTCCGCCGCTTTATAACTCTGGATTAAGCTTACGTATGACTAAGTCATTATTCTATCGCCCAGATGGAGTGCCAGTAGAAAATAATGGCGTTCAACCCGATGTGAAGCACATCCCTAACCGTGATGACTTTATGTATGAGTTCAAAGGCTATCAAAAGTTTTATTTGAACGAACTTTTTAAACTTATTGAACAGAAGTAATTGGATTCATTTAATCAGCGGCCGTCAATGGCGGCCGCTAAATCTCAAGACTAAATGATCATCAATCGTTAACATCACTACCGTAATTATAGGTTTTTCCGCGTTTTGATTTCTTTTAATACAGTCTTTGTTGTCGCGAATGACTCAAGCCGAGCCAGCAAAACTGGAAGAATTTCAGCTTTTGCAGGGTCGGACACTGAAAGCTCAGCATAAATAGCAACCAAATACCTTCTCGCAGCAACATATTTTTTGTAGGACATTTGTTCCAAGGGAAACAAGTAAAGTAGAGTCCACATCAAAAGCTCATGTTGGAGATTTGCTCCATATATCTTAATCATTCCATCGGTCCCTAGAATTTCTTGAATCTCCACAACTCTATTTACACCAAACGCTGCTAAATCAGCATTCAACCGGGCCAAGAGAGTCTCTAACAACCGCTGACCCGAATTATCAACAGCTCCTCCTGGACTAAAGATAATTCTAGCATCCCTAGAGTTACTAATTCGCCACCACATATTCTCAATATATTCTTGTACTTTCTTTCTGCCAATAAGGTTACTTCTGGCCAAATCACCAATAGCCTCAGTTTCGCCAATCTTATTTAGATAAAAATATTTGTCATAACTTCCTTCTTTGTCAGTGAATAAACGTTTCAACTCTTTATAGAAACTTTCTATGCGTACTCGGGCCAATTCATTCTCTACCGAATCACCTTTCGACTTGCCTTCATTTCCGTCGTAGCTCAACTTAGCAAGCCCAGATGTCCCACTTTTTGAAGACGTCGCCAGGAGGCTATAACTGAGTGGCTTTTCACCCGAAAGAACTCGAACGACATCAGCAAGGAAACTTCCTGTCTCAAGTTTTGGTGCCATCAGTGGAAGTTGCACTGACTTTTCTCTAACAGATTTTTTCTGGTCGCGAATGATTGCGCTTAGTTCAGCCATCTCACCGGAGAATTGCAAAATAGAAAGTTTAATTTTGTCTTGTATTTTTGATAATAACATTCTTTGCGAGGCAATCTCTTCCAAAACTCCATCGAGTTCGACCTTTAACACTTCGCCAGAAGCTAAAACAGTCAATATTGACTCCTGCGGCCAAGACGCCACCATCGACTTCACTACTTGAAAGTCCGATTGAAAACTGACTTTGGTTGCCGTGACACTAGCTTCTTGCTCCCTCAATTGAGATAAATACTGAGAGATTTCATCTCCCAGCACACCCAGCTCCAAAAGCCCCGAACGATAGTCTTTGATTCGGCATGAAATTTCATTAGAGCACTTGAGTAGCTCTTTTTGGCGTTCCTCTTGACCGCGTTCCAAATGAGAAAGATAAAGGTCTCTCCCAAAGATGCGCGCCAGCCACTTTTCACTTTTAACGACATGATCTTCATAGCCCTTTAACATTGAATCAAACTTCTCCGTCACAGCCTTAATGGCTCCTGGATCTGTTTTGTGAGAAAGTACCAAATATTGCTTATGAAATTCTCCGGCCTTTCCTGATATCTGTGCGATTTTCTCGTAGCTCTGCTCCAAAACTCGATTCACTTTGTCCAAATCAATATTAGCCTCAGGTCTGCTCTGACCGCTCTTCCATTCATTGAGGGCGTCATTACACATTGTTTGATTTGCCATCGAAATACTTTGTAGGCCCAAACTGACCATAAGTACGGATCCGAAAATATGTTTCATTGTTTTGTTCCTTTGCTATAGACTCGCTTTACAAATTCATCTTAAAGATCCAACATTTAACAGGTACTCAATCACACCCTAGCTAATGATCCAACTGCAAGGTTTGCATTACCTCTTCTACATTGAGATCCCTTCGTTCAGAGATAAAATCCATATACTCTTTAATGAGTTGTGGACTTTGCGACTTCTCATTCAGTTCTAAGTATATCGCGTTAATTAGATTACTCTCTCTGATAATTCCTGAAGCAAGGCTAATTAGCTTTTGATTGATGATGGAGAGTTTTTTTTCAGCCAGGGCAAGGGTTTTAGTTTGCGATTCCATTGATTTTGCTACTTCGTTATTCATATGTTGATCCTTATTGGCAAAGGTATCAACACTTTCTATTACATATTCTATGGCTTCTACGAGTTTTGTCCGCACCATCTCGGACTGTTCAGTGCTCCCCTCTAAGTAAGACTGAATACGTTGAATTTGTTCATATCTGAACTGTAATCGGCTACGCAACTCATCTATACTTAATTCTTTACCTTTGATGATGTGACTGATGCCAGATTCATAACTTGTCTCGAGAGTTTCAGCTTCTTTACTGAGCTCTTGGGCTTGGTGAATTAAGTTTAAACCAAATTTATTTATCTCTGAAAGTTTCAATGGATGGCTCAACTCTAATTTTTCTTCCAGCGCCAGTTTTTCGAATTTAGGTGAAGGTAACTTTGGCACATCAAGGCTGCGTACCTCTAGCTTTCCATTGGAATTTAGAGTCTCATTGATGAAAAAGCCACTTTTTTCGAGCTGCGTGCGCATTCCCTTTGCGAGAAGCTGACAAACACTACATTGGTTCTCATTTAGTTTTGCTGAGACTCTCTGAACCTTATTTGGACTTCCTGCTGTCCAAAATAAATGAGCAAGTCCGCCAACTGAAGCAGCGATGAACATAGCTTGTCCCAAAACCGATTCGAAACCAATAGCAGTAGCAGCAGGAAATATCATTGTGTTAAAGGCAAATTGCAATTCACTGAATCTGTCCTCTCTATTGGACCGGTCCTGACCATGAAACTGCAACTCAGAAAGAAACCTAGCGTGAAAGGGCAAGCTATTCACAATAAACGCTCGAATTAGATTCTGACCACCTGGTTGATTTAAAACTTCTTTCAATGTGGAACGAAGCTTCACTAGTTTCACAATATGCTGGTTTTTTTGAGTTTCGTCCAAACCCTTTAACGCGCCTGTGGATTCAGACTTTTCTGTGAGGCGAACAAAAACATCCTTGCCGCCTACAACCTCTGGCTTATCTAGCTCCAAATCGACCTGCAAATAGTTCCACATCTCGTTAGCGACTGAAATCTGATCTAGGGTATTCGTATTCTCAAACCTTTTCAGGCTTTTTTTATTCTGACTGGCAAACTTATTTGTCGTGAGTGCGGTCGTTTCCATTCCATTTTCAGACTTAAGAATCCCTTGATTGACCATAGCCCGATCGAAGTAACCAAGGAGTGTCGAACCCAAAAATAAATTGTTATCCTCCATCAATACACTTATAAATTTTTCGGCCAATTTCTGATTATTATAAAATGTGTCTTCAATGATTCTGGCTGCCTTCGGCGCTAAAGAAATTTCGCAGCTTTTGACATTATTAGCATTAGCCTGCTGGAACATACTAAAGAACAAGCTAATCTTCAGAAAATACTTAATCGTTTTCATGAGCACCTTCACAATCGTTCGATTTACCGGCCTCTCTACCAATTAGTGGGGTGTAGTCACGTGCCAATACCAACTATTTGTATTTAGGTTCTGTGAGTTAATAAACCCACACCTCTGCAAGATCTTATTTTTAAAGGATTCTTCATTGGTGTAAGGTAAATCATCAAGGGTGCACGCATTTTAATTATTTTTCAATCTGGTATATTTA
>CAZYOE010000090.1:0-19882 GCA_964648725.1 uncultured Pseudobdellovibrionaceae bacterium
CTACGGATGGTTTAATGTTTGTCTCAAAAACTCTTATGTTAAAACTCAATAAATCTTGTTTTCAAAAACTTATGTTGGGTGGACTGATAAGTTCTCTTAATTTCATTACTACTCCTACTTTTGGTGCCGATACAGGCTTTGACATTAAGGGTTTTATTAATACAATAGTCGGTCGATCGTCATACAGCGAAATTATCACTTGGGATGGGGTTCATCACACCGCTGATGCTGTACCATTATCCACTTATGGAATCGTACTTTCGAAAGAAGTTAATGAGCAATGGACCGCAGCCATGATGTTTCTCGCTCGTGGTATTGAGAATAATAATTTTATGACCAGTGTAGAGTGGGCAAATCTGTCCTATCATCCCACATCTAACTTTACCATCCGAGTCGGTAAGCAGAAGTTTCCCTATTATTTGAATTCAGATATCGCTCAAATTGGAGTTCTTTATCCCTGGGTGCGACCACCAGCAGAAGTTTACAGCATGATCCCTTATGAATCCTACCATGGGATCAGTGCTGATTATGTTTTTACGGATATCGCAGGTGGTGATTTAACACTTGAGATCTTTAAAGCGCAAATTGACGGTTTTGTTTATGGAACCACGGCCTATCGAATGAAGGCGCGGGGACACGGAGCTTCCTTCAATTACAAGAAGTCCGCATTGACCTTCAGAGGATCTGCCTTTGATGCCGAAGTGGACAGTTTTGTGATTGGAGATGTCTTGCCGATAGAAATGACGAGAGTGGATTCGTGGTCGCTGGGAGCAAGTTTAGATTTTGAAAACTCACTAGTATGGTACGAGCGTGCCTCGCTAGGCTCCGATGCAGAATTCTTTCATCGTAAAGTGGGCGATTATTTAACCTTCGGTTACTATCTTTTTGAACGCCGACTTTTGCCGCATCTAACATTTGCGAGAACTCTGGTACATAAAGCCTCAGGATTCTTGGGGCCCGTTCCAATTGATGATGGAAAGCAAAATTCTTTGAAGGCAGGATTAAACTACTTTTTCACTCCCGAAATCGTGGCGAAATTTGAGTTTGAGAGAACCTGGATCGGAGAGGGAACTGATACTTTGACCACCAGTGATCCTTCCATTGTGGGCGTTCCCCATGGAAAAGTGGATTCGGGGTGTCTTGCGCTCAGTGCTGTTTTTTAGAGAGATTAAATATTTCGAGCAAACCGTAAAAGGGAAGGGAAAAATTATTTCTCTTCTCATATTTTTCAAAGAGTTTCATTCCCTTTGGATCGTTGCCGTTGCCGTGAAGTAAGATAATGCTACCGGGTTTAGGTCTTTGTCCCTTGCCAAGCCAAGCATTACTTCCGAGAGTGATTAGACCCAGTTTCAGAGTGATTTTTAATGCGCCTTCGTTGGCAACGAGGCCAGGGAAGCGAAAGAAAATGGACGGTGTAATGCCTCTCTGAATGAGTAATTTCTCGTTTTCGATAATTTCTTTTTGAATGTCTCTTCCTTCAGAGAGTAAATAGTTTTGTTCAGGAGGAAGATCCGGGTAGACAGGATGGTTGCGGCTATGGTTGATCCAAAGCACATCAGTGTTGGTCATCTGCGCACGCAACCATTGCCAATCTTCAGAATGCTTTAAGATCCATAATCCGCTAATAGCAATGGCCACTGGCCAGTGTTTTTCGCTAATTTTTTCGAAGAAGGCTTTATCAAAGTTACTTTTTGATGGGCACAAATCTATTGTAAGGAAAGTTCCTTTGAAGTGATGGAAATCATTGCTGATGCCTTGTCCTCGTATTCTTCCTGGAAAGGTATTCGATTTTTTTAATACTTTAAAATACTCGCGAAAAAACTCGGGTCGAGGCTTTTGCTGATTGGTAAACGATTCTAGGTCCAAAGGTTCACATTTCTCAACATCGTCGTAAGCTAAAATTTTTGTTCGCAAGGTTTGTGCATCAACTATCCAGCGCGATTTTTTATTTTCTAATTTGAATTCCCTGAGACTGATGAGGGGTCTGGTTTGAAATATGCATTTTTCCAACTTCACCTTGTAAGATTGGAGTTTAAGAAGGGTTTCGGTAGGTACCGCATTGCCCCAAAGAGGAAGTGCTAGCTGGATTAGATAGATCAAAAACATATCTTGATTCTTTATCGGTAAAGTCCCCAAAGAAGAAGAGGAAAAGTACCCAATAAAGTTAATTAAGGAGTTGTCCTATGTCTGAGGGGTAATTGAATAGAAATTCGACAAGCCTTGAGTCGAGCGAATTTTAACCTCGAAGTTTCAATAACTTTGCGCCTCTTCCGGAAGTCTGCAAAACTAAAAGGGAGGGGGTCTTGTGGGTTACTCAATTTGTTGGACGGAAAACACCGAAGATACCAAACAACTTCAACAATATTTAATGTCAGAAATTCAAAGTAAATTTGGGCCTCCAGAACGGGTTAGTTTTGCATGGGTCGTGCGTGATTCAAGTCAACAATTGATTGGTGGTGTTTCGGGTTTTGCGCATTGGAAATGGAGCTATGTAACTCAACTTTGGGTCAGTCCCTTAGAGCAAGGCAAAGGCCTGGGATCAAAACTGATTCGGCAAGTTGAAGAATGGACGCGCTCCCATCACTATCAGGGCGTTTATATCGATACCTTTGAAAAAAAAGTCATGCATTTTTATGAAAAGCTCGGCTATCAATTGATGGGTCAAATCCCTGACTTTCCTCAGGGACATAACCGTTACTTTCTCTATCACCAACTTAAATGTGCCTAAAGCAATTAATCCTTCAGAGCTTTCTGTAGTTTTGAATGAAGAGAATCCGCTGTTTCCGAGATTTTCCTTTTCATGGATTTCCAGCGATCTTTTGATGCATCACTAAGTTCACTCATTTTAGTTTTCAATTCATCGCGCGTTGTTTCCAGATCATGGATGGTTTCTTCTTTAACAGTTGTTCCTTTTGTTTTGGCTTTCTGCTTGAGTTCTTCGAGCTCTTTTTCAATCGAGTCTATTTTAACTGACATCTCTTTTTTAAAGGCGTCATAATCCTTTTGGGCACCTTTGGCAGTTTCAGACGCGTGACCTTGTAAACTCATTAAAAAAGCTAAGCTCAATAATAAACGAATCATGTTGATCTCCCGTTCTTTTAAACAAAATACCTTGAATAAAATTAAAAATAAATGGCAAAAGTGCCATGCAAAGCAGTTTTGTTGAACTCCCGGATTGAAGAGCTGAGTCCGTATTCGTAACGGCACAATGTGAGCGACTCGCATTTAATAGCTTTTGTTTATCTTGTGACAAAGGGGTCTTTGGGGACTCTTTGTTCTACATGACAAGTGACCATTCGAATGTCATTGGAACCTTGAGCCCAAATAAGGTGCCCGCGGCCATCATGCTGAAACGTGATGGTGGGGCTCTGTGATCCCTGACCATAAAGAGTGATTTCTTCAACCACGCCGACTTCTGGGTGTGCCACTTCGGAGATTTCCATAAGGTCACTCACTAAAAATGTAAACTGCATATCTTGAAGACCAAGCCATGGGCCTTTGGAAAAAAGATGCAGCCGAAGGCTTTCTGAATCTTTTGTTTGCAATAAAAAATTTTGTTTCACTTTTTGATGTTCCCCTTTGATGAGGCAAACCAGATTTGCCGCGGGTTTTAAATGATTCAGTAAAGAATTAAGTTTTTTAATCCCATCGAGACCTATCGTTGCGGTGGCTGCAAACGTGGATGCGGCTAAAAATGAAAACCCTAAGAAAATGGATCGAAATAAAATACTTAAACGCATAAGCATCTCCTCGAAGTTGAATCAATTCGTCTCATGCCTTAGCTTATAATGAAACAGGTAAATCAATAAGCGGAACAAAAATCGCGTTTTCTTTGTTTGCGTCAACTATGGCCCACGAAGCCCCAATCGCCAATACATCCCACCAAGTATGAATAAAAATGCTCTCCTGAATGGACCAATCATTCCAAAGGGCCACTTGGCCTAAATAGTAACCCAGCAAAAACTGCGGCCAAGGAGCGGGGTTGGCGGCGGAAACATGGACCAAAGAAAATGTGGTGGCGGTGAGTAAATTGCTCGCCCAGGGTGACCAGCCCCGATTGGCTACATAGGGCATCATCCAGCCTCTAAACAAAGCTTCTTCACCCACTCCGGCCTGGTAGGAATATCCCATTGTGAATCCAGCGTCGGTGTTCGTGAATTGAGTTTTGCCTTCAAAATTTTTCATATCAATTGCGAGAGCTATGAGTTCAACCCCCAGAATGGCCCAAGTCGATGTCCTAGTGAGAAAATCAAAACGGAAAGGGGCTTTTATTAAATCGGCGGAGTCCTCTTTGGTTTTTAGAAAGGCATATTCACCAAGGCTGCGTCGACTTTCAACGGCGGAACGAAAACTGTGAAACGCGCTGAGGGAACCGGCGGTTTGAATCATTTGTGCCCCCAAAAAAGTGCGTCGTAACCGATCGTCCTTACTGTTGAATACTGTGTTGGTTTCTTCAACTTGGGTGGCGCCCACCATTTGTGAAAAACCAATGAGTGAGTAGGTCAAATAAAGTCCTGCTGCGGTGGTTTGCTTTTCATAAAACTGGTCAAAGCTTGGCAGCATTAAACTAACGAAGGGGGCGAAGAAGTCCGAGCGAGGGCGTTCAGGTTCTTGAAGAAGATCTACGCTCCACCAAGGGTTTTTCTTTGGACTTGTATCGATGGAAAAACCCTGACTGGAAAAAGTGAAACAAACGAAAAGCAAAAGCAAGCATCTCATTTACAGTGACTCCTGGGTGCGACTATAAAATTAAGATGCAGGGATGCCTAATACGAGTCAACGCTTATGATTTCAGGAAACAAATCTTTGAGGTGAGACTCAATTCCTTCTTTGAGGGTGATTTGTGAGCTAGGGCAGCCAGAGCACGCACCTTTCATAGCGATTTTTAAATAACCTTGTTGATAAGAAACAAACTGCACATCGCCACCATCAACCGCAACGGCCGGTCTGATTTCATTTTCGAGGACCCACTTAATTTTATCAACGAGTTCAGAGCTTTCGCTTTCCACAACGAGAGCTTCTTGAGAGAGAATGATGGGCTCTCCGCGCTCTAAATGTTCTTCGATAAGGTTCGCTAAAGGTTCAGCAAGAACCTCCCAACTAACCCAATCCTGTTTTTCGATTGTCACAAAGTCTGTTCCAATAAAAACCGACTGCGCCCAGGGAAATCCAAAAATTTTTGTGGCGAGGGGAGACTGCGTGGCAGCTTCACTGCTGTTGCATTCGATGCTGGATTCTGTGATTTTTTCGCCCCAAGAAAACTTATAAGCCTGGGGATTTGGGGTTTCTGCGAATTGAACAGTCCGTTTTGTGGAGATTGTCTTTTCCATGGTTTCCTTTCGATGCCGCTATCAATGCCAAGAAGTTTTACTTTTGAAGGATAGAGGCGCACATTTGTCCTCTCTTTGTGCCTGAAGAGCAAACTCTTGTAAATGGCATAAATTAAATGCTGCTTCAAAAATTGATTCGAGGTAAGAAGCATTGTTTTTTGGGAAACAAATTCAGAATCTTTCCCTTAATGGCCTTGGGCTCGGGAGTTCAAAAAACACTGGCTGCAATTTTTTTGTTTTAATTAAAATAAGCTTGCTGCTTGATTTCATTCAAGAAACTCATTAACGTGGTGACCTTCCAAAAGGAGATCGCATGACACCCAGAGTAAGAGAAGTTCTCAGCTGGTACGGGGCCGACAATGTTGGCGTACTTACCAATTTAGCGAGAATGTTAAATCATGGGAGATTAAAGGGCACGGGGAAACTCGTCATATTGCCAGTTGATCAAGGTTTTGAGCATGGGCCGGCGCGAAGTTTTGCGAAAAATCCAGATGGATATGATCCAGCTTACCATTTTGAATTGGCAATTGAAGCTGGATGCAGTGCTTATGCAGCTCCTTTAGGAGCATTAGAGTGTGTGGCCCGGGATTATGCTGGCGAGATTCCCTTAATTTTGAAAATTAACAATTCGGATTCTTTGTTTGCAAGTAATGCCCCAATTTCGGCGTTAAGCTCTTCGGTCGAGGATGCTCTGAGGTTGGGTTGCGTGGGTATTGGATTTACGATTTATCCGGGGAGTCCCAATCGCAAACATATGTATGAGGAAATCGCCCAGGCCGCGCGTGAAGCACGCAAGTCTGGCTTGGTGGTTGTGATTTGGTCCTACCCTCGTGGAGAACAGCTGTCGAAAGAAGGCGAAACAGCAATTGATGTTGTAGCTTATGCGGCCCATATCGCCGCGCAATTGGGAGCTCATATTATTAAAGTAAAGCCACCCACTTCTCACATCGAACAGGAATCAGCCCGTAAGGCATATTTGGAAAATGGAATTAAAATTCAAACTGTGGCGGATCGTGCTCGTCACGTCGTACAGTCAACCTTCAACGGTAAACGTATTGTGATCTTCTCTGGTGGGGAGGCCAAGGCTACTTCAGACCTTTTACGTGAAGTGAATGATTTAGCTCGTGGTGGTGCTTTCGGAAGCATCATGGGTAGAAATGCCTTTCAGAGACCAAAAACTGAAGCGATTCAGCTTCTCAGAGATGTTATGGATGCGTTTGCAGGAAAGAATTTAGGATAACTATGAGTGAACAAGAAAATCCCTTGAAAGCAGAAAAACGTCGTAAGCTCCATGAGCTTCGCAAGCTTGGTATCAATCCTTATCCTTATAGCTTCGAAAAAACCTGTTCTATTACTCAGCTTCTTGGGGAATACGATTCAGTTTTGAAGGAAGGAGATACTCGTCCTGAAACCAACTTTAAGTTGGCGGGGCGATTAATGACGAAGCGACCAATGGGTAAGGCGGCTTTTTTTAATATTCAAGATCAGACTGGCACTTTGCAGGGTTATTTGCGAATCGAGGAATTAAGCAAAGAAGATCAAGAGGCGTTTCATCACTTGGATCTTGGCGATATTGTGGGAATCGAGGGTTTTGTTTTTAAAACTAAAAAAGGTGAAACCTCCATTCATTGCAAGAGCTTTACTATGCTCTGTAAAAGTCTTGAAGTCTTACCTGAAAAGTATCACGGGATTGCCGATGTTGAGATTAAGTATCGCCACCGTCATTTGGATTTGATTGCAGATCCTCAGTCGCGTAAAGTTTTCGAAACGCGTTCTAAAATTATTCGAGAGATTCGTAACTTTCTTGATGCGCGTGGATTTTTAGAGGTGGAAACTCCAGTGCTGCAACCAATTTATGGTGGGGCTTCCGCGCATCCTTTTCAAACGCATCATCGCACTTTGGATATGAGTCTCTTTTTGAAAATTTCACCCGAGCTTTATTTGAAGCGCTTGATTGTGGGTGGCTTTGAAAAAGTTTACGAGATCGGCAAAAACTTTCGCAATGAAGGGATTGATCGTTCTCATAACCCAGAATTCACAATGTTAGAATGGTATGAAGCGTACACGGATTATGATTATCAGTTGAAACAGTTTGAAGAGTTAGTATCGAGCTTAGCTCTGAAAATCACCGGCAGCATGAAAGTCATGTATCAGGGGAAAGAAGTGGATTTTACGCCGCCTTGGCGTCGTCTCACAGTGTATGACGGCCTTCGCGAGTATGCGAATGTCGAGCCTAATACTATTACTGAGGATGAACTATTCAAGCTGCTGAAGCACCATGGATCAGATATGAAAAAGCCGGAGACGAAAGGCGAAATGCTCATGGAGCTTTTTGAGTTAACCGTGGAACAGCATTTGTGGCAGCCGACTTTTGTGATGGATCATCCGGTCGAAATCTCTCCACTGACTAAAGCGCATCGTCGTCAGGTAGGCTTGGTGGAGCGCTTCGAGCCTTTTGCCGCATGTATGGAAATAGGCAATGCCTACAGTGAATTGAATGACCCTGAAGATCAAATGTCCCGCCTCAAAGAGCAAGAGGCCAAAAGAGTGGTGGATGAAGAAGCTCAACCCATGGATCTTGATTTTCTTCATGCCATTGAAGTGGGAATGCCTCCAACAGGTGGTGTCGGTTTAGGTGTTGAACGAATTGTGATGATTCTTACAGATTGTCATTCGATCCGGGACATCCTGTTCTTTCCAACGATGCGTTTTACAAAATAGTTCTTATTTAGGCGTCTTAGATGAAGTGCTTTTTTAATCTAAGCCGCCGTCGACTTCTTTAACTGAAATAAAACCGAATGCATCGCTTTTAACATCTCAGGGTCGAAGCGACCGTGGATTTGATCTTTCATGAGTGCGAGGGCATCGATGGGCATTAATGGCACGTTGTAGCTCCGCTGAGTCGTTAATGCGTCGTAGGTGTCAGTAATCGAAACGATTCGCGCATGAGGGTGGATTTCCTGACCATGTAGCTGTTGAGGATATCCATTGCCTTGAAAGCTTTCGTGGTGCTCAAAGCAAGTGGCCTTAATGGCATCCGATATATTCGGGTTTTGATTGAGAATCATAAAGCCATAGTGGGTGTGTTGTTGCATGACAACCCATTCATCTTTGGAGAGAGTTCCCTTTTTGCAAAGGATTTCCAAACTCACATTGCGCTTTCCAATGTCATGAAATAAAGCGCCAAGGCCTAGCTCTTCTAGTTCCTGGCTATTCATTCCAAGAGCTTTACCTAATCCAAGAGCATAAATACTGACATCAAGCGAGTGGTTGTAAGTATAGAAGTCATACCCGGACAAACCGATAAGATGACCCATAGCCTCTGGTTCGGCTTCCATAAACATCACAAAATTTTCAATCACCGGACGTGAAGAGTAAAGGGCTAAATTAACATCAGGGTGTTCAAAGAGTTCTTCGACGAGCGCAATGGAGCTAGCTCGCAAAATTTGGGCTTTCTCAAGAACTGGAATTTCTGCAGATTTAATTTGATCTTGAATGAAGCTTTTGTATGCACCCCACTCTGTGGCCAGAACATAAAAGAAATCTCCTTGGGCTTTTGAAGCAAGATTTTGGAGTTTCTCATGAGTTAACTTTTCACCTTCACGAAGATAGAGGGTAAAGCGGTTGTTAATATGAACATAGATATTGAAGGTCAGCGGCGTCGATGGATGAATACTTGAAAGACGAATTTTAAGAAAGCTGGCTTTTTCTTGACTCATCCTTTGATTGTGCCATGGTTTGACACATCCAAGGAACAAAAAAACAGGAGTTCTATTAATGGAATACCAATTTGAAACCTCGGTCCAGTTTTTAAAAGGGGTAGGGCCTCAACTTGGGGCTAGGTTAGAAAATTGGGGTATTCGAACACTTGAAGATCTGGTCCAGTTTGTGCCACGAGCTTATCAAAATTGGAAAAGAGTAACGACGATTGACGAGATTCGCGAGGGCGATTCAGTAGTGCTCCCAGCCACCTTATTGCGAGTCAGTAGTTATCGTCGAGGTCCGCAGCGAGTCTTTGAATTACTTTTTGAAGATCAGCGTGGTCATCGTTTTCGGGGGCGTTTCTTTCGACAACCTTTTCAAGGATACTTCGATCGCTTCCGCTGCCCCATGAAGGTTTGGGTTTTAGGTAAGCCCGAGCAAGGGAAAGGAACGATTGAATTTCAACATCCGGAAATTCGCGATTGGGCTGCAGAGATCGAAACTGTGGATCAATTGGTTCCCATTTATACCGAAACGACGGGACTGAGTTCGCGCAAAATTCACAAACTCATAGACCAGTCCTTTTCGCTCCTTTCAAAACCTGAGGTTTGGAAGGAAAAAGAGTATTTGCCAAAGTGGTTGCGTGATAACTATCATTTAGTGTCCCGCGAAGAATCTCTGCGGATACTTCATTTTCCGCAATTGGAACTCGAACAAGAATTTCTCGCTCGGCGAACCCCCGGCCATCGCCGACTTATTTTTGAAGACTTTTTCTGGATGGAAATGACGTTAGCTTTAAAAAAGCAATCCTACACCCAAGAAAAAGCTTATGAGTTAAAAGGGACTGGGGAGCTGCAATCGGGGCTCCGAAAGACGCTTCCGTTTCAATTAACCGGCTCGCAAGAAACAGCAATTCAAGAAGTGTCACGAGAGATTTCGCGGAATGTCCCTATGAATCGTCTGCTTCAGGGGGATGTGGGCAGCGGCAAAACCGTCATTATGTTTTTTGCTATTCTTCAAGCGATAGAATCTGGAGCCCAGGCGGCTTTGATGGCACCGACAGAAATATTGGCCGAACAACATTTCAATAATGCACAAAATCTATTTAGATCGTTGCCGCTCTCAGTGGCGCTCTTGACGTCAAAGACTAAAGCTGAAAATCGTCGACAAATTTTAAGGGATCTCGCCGAGGGGAGAATAGGCTGTTTGATTGGTACTCATGCGCTGATTGAAGATGAAGTGCAGTTTAAAAAACTGGGGCTTGTTGTTGTTGATGAACAGCATCGCTTTGGCGTTGACCAGCGTCGTCGTTTACAGATTAAAGGGGTTTCGCCGCATCGATTGCTGGTGACTGCGACTCCCATTCCAAGAACCTTAGCAATGACCGCCTATGGAGATTTAGAAGTCAGTGTTTTGCGGGAGAAACCTCCTGGGAGAACACCCATTACCAGCAAAGTCATGGAAGAGCGGCAACGGGGTTTGTTGATGGATTTCATATTGAAGCAGATTCATCAGGGGCGCCAGGCCTATTTTGTTTATCCTTTAGTGGCGGAGAGTGAAAAACTAGATTTAAAGAGTGCTACTGAATCCTTCGAACAGTTAAAAAAACAATTCCCAAAAGTATCGTGGGGACTTTTGCATGGAAAAATGAAATCTCAGGAAAAAGAATTGATCATGCAACAGTTTCGCTTGGGGAAGATTCAAATTCTCGTCAGTACTACCGTGATCGAAGTAGGGGTGGATGTACCAAATGCTGTGATAATGGTGATTGAGCATGCTGAACGATTTGGCTTATCCCAGCTCCATCAATTGCGTGGAAGAGTTGGACGTGGGGCTTTGAAAAGTTACTGCGTCTTTGCAGTGGGCCAGCGAGTCTCTTTAGAGGCAAAGCAGCGATTGAATTTGATGTGCGAAACCGAAGATGGATTTCGCATTGCCGAAGCGGATCTGGCATGGCGAGGGCCCGGAGAGTTTTTGGGCTCCAAACAATCAGGCTTAGCAGGGTTTCGTTGGGCAGATCTCATTAAAGATGAGGAGATCCTGATGCAAGCTCGTGAGGCCGTACACGATATTTTTACCCGCGATCCCATGTTGTCTCAAAATGAGAATCAGGTCATTAAGTCTTATTGGCAAAAATTGCCATGGGTACACACTTCATAAAGCACATGGAATATCACCACTAAACAGTTTCGGTGACCTTCAATGTGGTGCTGGGTCCAAATAAAATCTATATGGAGCTCCATCTCGGATGCCTTTGCTTGGATGCAAACAAAAGGTATATGTGCTCCGTCATTGAACTTCCACGCGCAGTTATAAAAGCCATCAATGTTGCTTCCTAGTGTCCATCAATAGATTTAGTTTGTTTATTTGAGCGGATCTATCTTCAACATCGTGTACGCTCTAACGCATGCTTTTATAAAAAAAACTTATAGTTCGCATCACTGGATCTGGCCACGTGTAAGATACTTACAGATTCTTAAATTATTTATTTATATCTTTCCCTCGTGTGTTAATTGATAAGGTATTGAAACTACGATGGAAAAAACTTCACAGTGGTTCCATTACCAAAGTACCCGTTTAAAATCGGTCAAAAGCTGAAAAGATTTCTGGCATTTTCATTAAGAAGTGTGCGAAAACACTTCGATTTTTTTCTTTGATTGGCTTGTTCAACCATGTTTCCAATGATCGGAAGACCATAAGGTCCAAGAAATAAAGGGGGGGCAAAATGAAAAAAGCTCATGTTTTATTTGGGCTATCGCTAGGGTTAGCATTGGGAACGGCTAACTCTGTATGGGCAGGAGATAAACTTTATCTTCGCTCAGGAGTGTTAAATCCAAAGTCGATGCATTCAGGTTATTCTGTTTCTATCGGTGCCAAAGGGTTGGGCGAGTTTGTAGTTCAATTTAAGGCCAAGCCTACCGAGTCTGACAAAGCGGCATTAATTTCTCGCGGTGTTCAAGTTTTTAAATACTTGCCAGACGACGCTTACCTTGTTCGCGCCACACCTGAAGTGATGGCTGCTGTTCAAAAACTGGGTCAAGTCAACGCCGTTGTTCCTTATACAGCTCTCATGAAAATGAGTCCTGACTTTGGAGCATTCAGTGTGTTTACGGCCCATAAAGTTGAAAATGTTTTGATTAAGACATTTAAAGATGCTGATGCGAAAAACGTGGTTGATTCCATGACTAAGCTGTCTCCTGAAATTCAAGTGGTGAAGGCTCAGGGGAATGCCATTCTTGCTAATGTTCCTCAAGAATCAGTTCTTGAGGTCGCGGGTTTAGCTGGGATTGAGCATATTCAACCTTTTGTGAAGATTAGATTGTGGAATGATTTTGATCTGATGGAAGGAGCTGCTCCAGCAGAGCCTACTTCTCCCGGTGATTACACAGATCTTACAGGGGTGGAAGATGGAACTCGCGCGATGAACTTCGATGCGGCCTATTCTCAAGGCCTTACCGGTCAGGAGCAGATCGTTGCCATGGCCGATACAGGTTTGGATACTGGCGATATGAGCACGATCCACGCGGATTTACAAGGTGGTGTCTATAAGGGATATGCGTACGGAATGTTTGCTCGCACTTGGGAAGATCCAATGGGGCATGGCACTCACGTTGCTGGCTCTATTATGGGGCGCGGAACTGCTTCTAGTGGAAAAATCCACGGTGGAGCGACAAGCAGTCAGATTGTGGCTCAAGGTATGTGGAGTCCAACTCTTGAAAACCTGACTGTACCGCCACAATTGAAGACATTGTTTGATTCTGCCTATGCCGATGGAGCCCGTGTACACTCAAACTCTTGGGGTGCTGCTCGTAACTTTGGTGCTTATGATAACTATGCTGCTCAGGTGGACGAATTTGTTTGGGATCACCCTGATTTCTTGCCGGCTTTTGCAGCTGGTAACAGTGGCGTTGATAAAAACAAAGACGGACGCATTGATGCTGGGTCAATGAGTTCTCCTGGAACTGCAAAAAACTGTATGACAGTTGGTGCATCTGAGAACGTGACAGATCATGGTGGTATTCAGGCACAAATTAAAAAGCTTCGTGCTGCCGCCGATGCATGGCCAGCAGAACCAATACAAAGTGATTACCTTTCTAATAACATCAACGGTCTAGCAATGTTCTCTTCTCGAGGACCGACTCTTGATGGTCGTACAAAGCCAGATGTAGTTGCTCCTGGGACAAACATCTTGAGTCTGAAGTCTCAGGTTGAGGGTGCAAGTGATCTATGGGGTGCTTATAACAAGCTTTACGCTTACTCTGGTGGTACTTCAATGGCGACACCGTTGGCTGCGGGCGCAGCTTTGATTGCTCGTCAAAAGCTTCAAACAATGGGAGAAAAAACTCCATCTGCAGCTCTTGTAAAAGGGATGTTGATGCACACTGCAGTTGATATGTTTCCAGGCCAGTTTGGAGAGGTTGGCGCAGCTAGCGGACAAGAACTTATGACTCACCGACCAAATTCAGATGAGGGTTATGGTCGTGTTGATATGGCCCGAGTAACTCAGTTACCACTTAGAGTGATCGATGAAAAAACTGGTGTGGCTCAAGGGCAAGAGTTGGCTTATCAAATTGATCTAGCTCAACAACCTGCCAAATTTTGGGTAACTCTTGTTTACTCTGATGCTCCTGCAGCAGCGAGTGCATCTAAGACTTTAGTGAACGACTTGAACTTGGTTGTGAAAACTCCTCAGGGTGAAGAATTGGCTCTGAAAGATGCTATTAATAACCACGAAATGATCGAAGTGAGTGCACCCACCTCTGGTGCTTACACTATTATCGTAAAAGGTGAGAGAGTACCACAAGGAAGAAATGGCAAGCAGCCATTTGCGCTCCTGATCTCTGCCTCCAACTAATCTGGCTTGATCTTTTTTCTTCGGCCTTCGTTGGCCTGGCGAGAGAATGGGTTGCGACGTACTTGAGTACGTCTCACCCATTCTATCTTGGCCACCTTGGCGGAAGAAAAAATCTCTTCGCCCAAAAGTTCAAAGACACCTTAGCTATTCGGGCTTGACTGCCTTTCTCACAAAAAAATATCTTCACCCATGGCGATGTTTAATGGCTCCTCAAATGAGGGTTTTTTTATTTTTAGGATCATTAGACGGAATTTTTTTTGCAGTGACAAAAACTGTCGCTTTGGAGTTCAGTTCTTTTTTTGCTGCCTATTTTTTAAGAAAAAATAGTAAAATCATTGAGTTAAATTAAATTTATGGTATGCTCGTCGGCCTTTAGTAATGAAAAATCAGCTGCGGTAGTGTCTAAAATATTGTCGCAGATAAATTGATAAATCGTGTCAAATGTGCTATAAGGATTCGCTCGTCTTATTTAAAAGACTCTGGAGGGCCGATTATGGAAGCTTTTAAGGTTGGTGATAATGCAGTCTATCCTGGTCACGGAGTAGGAAAAGTTGTGTCGATTGATACCAAAGAAATTTTGGGTCAAAAGAAGACTTTTTACACAATTCAGATTCTTGATAGCGGTATGAAGATCATGGTTCCCCTTGATAACGTGAAGTCCGTAGGATTGCGTCCTATCATCTCTTCAACAGAAGCAACAGAAGTTTTAAATATTCTTAAAATGACAGAAGTTAAAATTGACAATCAAACATGGAATCGCCGTTACCGTGAGTATATGGAAAAAATAAAAACGGGCTCTGTGTTTGAAATAGCGGCTGTCTTGCGTGATCTTTTCTTGTTGAAAGTTGATAAGGAGTTAAGCTTTGGAGAACGCAAAATGCTTGATACCGCTCGAGGATTACTGATGAAGGAATTGAGTTTAGCGACAACTCAAGAAGAATTAGCAAAAGAAGAAGTCAAAGCTATATTCGGTCTTTGATTTTTAATCGTTCTAGATGCAAGATTAGGCCATAGCACCAGATGTGTTATGGCTTTTGTTTTTTTTGGGGGTAGAAATGTCTGAAGTGAGAGTGCGATTTGCACCAAGTCCAACGGGATATTTACATGTTGGCGGAGCACGAACTGCTTTATTTAATTTTCTCTATGCTTGTAATCAAGGTGGAAAATTTATTCTTAGAATCGAAGATACTGATCAAGCTCGTTCCACTGAGGAGTCACTGAAAATTATCGTTCAAGATTTAAAATGGCTTGGTTTACAATGGGATGAAGGCCCTGATGCTGAAACTCTGAAAGATCAGGGGAGTTACGGACCATACTTTCAAAGCCGTAGGCTCGATATTTACGCCAAATATGCCAATCAACTTTTAAATGAGGGGAAAGCCTATTATTGCTTTTTGACCGATGCAGAGATTGATGCCCAGCGCGCCCAGGCAGAAAAAGAAGGGCGGCAGCCACATGTGCATAGCCCTTATGAAGAGTGGACTCTCGCAAAAGCTCAGGCTTACATGAGTGAGACTGGCGCCAAAGGCGTGGTTCGCTTCAAGACTCGCAACCTTCGTAAAGACTATGTATTTACCGATCTTATCCGGGGCGAGGTAAAATTCCCTTCTGATATGGTGGGCGACTTTGTTTTGCTCCGGTCCGATGGAATGCCTGTCTATAATTTTTGTTGTGTGGTTGATGATGCTCTGATGAAAATCTCTCATGTTTTACGAGCTGAAGAGCATTTACCAAATACGCTTCGTCAGCTGATGATCTACGAAGCTTGTGGTTGGACACCGCCACAGTTTGGTCATATGTCTCTCATTCTTAATGAAGAACGCCAAAAACTCAGTAAACGCCACGGGGCCGTTTCCTGTGCGGAATTTAAAGAACTGGGTTATTTGCCAGAAGCTCTCGATAACTTTTTGGCCCTTTTAGGTTGGAGTTCTCCTGAAGGGAAAGAAGTGATTTCTATGGAAGAAATGCAAAAACAATTTTCCCTCGATCGCCTCAATTCAGCCGGGGCAGTGTTTGATGTTAAAAAACTTCGTTGGATGAATTCGGTTTATTTGCGTGCCTTACCAGAAAAGGAACTTTGGAAGCGGGTACAGCCCTTGTTACATAAAGCGGGATTAGAATTGCCCGCAGAGCCAGAATGGCAAGAGCGTGCGCTTAAGGTTTTTAAAACCTATATGGAAGTCTTGAACGATGCTGTGGAACTTTTTAAACCAGTCAGTGATAAACATTTTTTGATTAGTGAAGAAGCCAATGAGGCCTTGGGCTGGGAGTCGAGTCGTTCGGTTTTGCAAGTCTGGCTTCAAAATCTGGAAGTAAGAACGGCCGAATATATGACAGAAGCGGAGTTTAATGCGCTTCAAGATCAAGTAAAAAATGAAACTGGTGCCAAAGGAAAGAATCTATTTATGCCTTTGCGCGTGGCCGTAATTGGTAAGCCTCACGGAGCGGAATTAAAAATTCTCGTGCCATTACTCGGTCGTCACTCTTTAATTCAAAGAGCAAAACAAGTACTTCAGAGATTGGGATAAAAAATGTCATTGGTTATTTATAATAGCCTCACCCGCAAGAAAGAAGCCTTTAAGTCCTTGGTGCCAGGGCAGGTAAAAATGTATTGCTGCGGGCCCACAGTTTACGATCTTCTCCATGTGGGTAATTTCCGGGGCGCCATTTTTTATAATTTCGTTCGTCACTGGCTTGAGCACCTCGGCAACAAAGTAACTTTTGTTTACAACTATACCGATGTGGACGATAAAATCATTCGTCGCGCCCAAGAAGAAAAAGTGAGTAGTGAATCCGTGGCAGAAAAGTTTATTGCAGAGTTTGAAAAGGATTTTGCAACATTGGGCCTGCGAAAGCATGATTATAATCCACGAGTCACTCAACATATTGGTTCTATCATTGATATCATCAAAGTACTGGTTGAAAAGCAAAAGGCCTATGTGGTGGATGGAGAAGTGCTCTATAGTATTGCGGCCTTTACTGATTACGGCAAGCTAAGCGGTCGTAATCCTGATGAACTAATGGCGGGAGCACGGGTTGAAATTGCCGAGAAAAAAAGAAACCCCTTGGATTTTGCCTTGTGGAAACCATCAAAGTCCGGAGAGCCTAGCTGGGAAAGTCCCTGGGGACCAGGGCGACCGGGCTGGCATATCGAATGTTCAGCAATGGTGCGAAGTCTGCTAGGTGATGAGATTGATATTCATGGTGGTGGTTCGGATTTGATTTTTCCGCACCACGAAAATGAAATCGCTCAGAGTGAAGGTTGTACTGGACATCAATTGGCGCGTTATTGGATACACAACAATATGTTTACCTTTAGCGGACAAAAGATGTCGAAGTCTCTGGGAAATATCTGGCGGGCGCGTGACTTTTTAAACGAATACAATGCCGAAATATATAAATACATGGTGTTGAGTGTTCATTACCGCAGCCTCGCCGAATTTTCAGAAACTACCGCGGAATTGGCCATTAAGGCTTTGGCGCGCATTTATTCGTCCTTGAATTTGGCACAAAGCTTTTTGCAAGAGCCAGGAGAAGAACTCCCTCATCCGGAATGGGAGCAAAAGTTAAAGGCCGCATGGGAAAAAATTGAATCCTCTTTCAATGATGATTTTGGTACGCCTGAATCATTCGCGCAAATTTTTGATCTGGTGAGAGATTTTAATAGTCAATTTCGCCGGGGTATGAAGCTTAGTCCTAAGCTGCGAAGTGCGGTCAGTCAGTATGTGGCTTTTATTCGTAAATTTGGTGGTTTGATGTCGCTCTTTCAAAAGGAGCCTTCACAGTTTCTACTTGATCTCGACAATCGCTTACTAGAAAAGAAAAATCTGAAACGGGAAGACATTGACCTCTTGGTCAAAGATCGTCAGAAGGTTCGTGAAGCAAAGGATTTTAAACGGGCGGATGAGCTGAGAACGGAGTTAACAGCCATGGGCATCCAGGTGGCAGACACTCCTCAGGGGTCATTTTGGGAAGTTCAAAAGTAGGTTCAAAAGATTCAAAAAAGAAGGGGGCGAAGAAACAACTTTTTCGTCTTCATTCGGAATTTCAGCCTTCCGGCGATCAGCCGGGGGCCATTCAAAGTTTAGTTGCTAATTTTGCCACTGGGGCGAAACATCAGGTACTTCTCGGTGTTACGGGTAGTGGTAAGACCTTTACCATGGCCCATGTGATAGCACAGCTGCAAGAACCCGCTTTAGTTCTGGCTCCCAATAAAACCTTGGCGGCGCAGCTCTACAGTGAACTCAAAGAACTCTTTCCGGAAAATGCGGTTGAGTACTTTGTGAGTTATTACGATTATTATCAGCCAGAAGCTTATGTTCCTTCCACTGATACCTACATTGAAAAAGACTCCGCGATTAATGAACATATTGATCGCATGAGACACTCGGCGACGCGATCACTCTTTGAACGTAAAGATGTGATTATCGTGGCCAGTGTCTCTTGTATCTACGGTTTGGGAAGTCCCGAAGCCTATTTAGGAATGATGGTTTCGGTAGAAGTTTCTCAAAACTTAAAGCGTGATGTTTTCCTCAAAGAACTCGTGCGCATTCAGTATCAACGCAATAATGTGGATTTTCATCGAGGGACAGTGAAAGTTCGGGGTGATGTCGTTGAGGTTTTTCCGAGTTATGAAGAAACGCGAGCTTTGCGTTTTGAGTTTTTTGGCGATTATGTCGATAAAATTTGTTGGTTTGATGTTTTAACGGGTGAAGTCTATGAGGATCTGGAAAAAGCTGCAATTTTTCCGGCCAGTCACTACGTTACGGGAGACGAAGTATTAAAGCGCGCCATCGGAACGATTCAAGAAGAGTTGCGCAGTCGCATCAAGGAGTTTGAGCAACAATTAAAGTTTCAAGAAGCCAAACGCATTGAACAGCGAACTTACTATGATATAGAAATGATAGAAGCTATTGGTTTTTGTCAGGGGATCGAGAATTACTCTCGACATCTCACAGGGCGAGGGCCCGGTGAGCCACCACCCACCCTGCTGGAATATTTTCCCGCGGATTTTATTACCATTGTTGATGAGAGTCATGTCACCATTCCGCAGATTGGGGGAATGTATCGGGGAGATCGGGCTCGGAAGTCAACCCTTGTGGAGTTTGGTTTTCGTTTGCCGTCGGCCTTGGATAATCGACCCCTCAATTTTCAAGAGTTTGAAAAAATGATGGATAAAGTGGTCTATGTTTCAGCCACTCCCGGACCTTATGATATGCAGAAAAGCCAGGGCTTGGTGGTTGAGCAAATCATTCGCCCAACAGGGCTGCTTGATCCTGTCGTGGAAGTGCGCCCTGTGCGGACTCAAGTTGATGACTTGTTGAAAGAAATTCGCCAACGGGTGAAAGGTAAAGAACGCGTATTGATCACAACCCTCACTAAAAAGAGTGCGGAGGATTTGTGTGAGTACTATGAATCCTTGAATGTCAAAGTGAAGTACCTGCACAGTGAGATTGATACTGTGCAGAGAACTGAAATTTTGCGTGATTTGCGCTTAGGTGTGTTTGATGTACTTGTCGGTATTAACCTCCTCCGCGAAGGTTTAGATCTTCCAGAAGTGAGCTTGGTGGGCATTACGGATGCGGACAAAGAAGGTTTTTTACGCTCGGAGAGATCATTGATTCAAACCATCGGTCGAGCGGCGCGAAATGCTAATGGTCGTGTGATACTCTATGCCGATAAAGTCACTGATTCCATGGCAAAAGCCATGTCAGAAACAGATCGACGTCGGGCTTTGCAGGCCGATTATAATAAAAAACATGGAATCACCCCGACCACAGTTAAGCGTAAAATTAAAGAAGGCCTTGGTGAACTTTTTGATGGATCATTATCCAAAACAATTTTACGGGAACAAACCTTGAGTCAGGTGGCGGAAGCCAAAGCGATTTATTCTCTAAAACCCACCGAACTTCGTCAAAGAATCGTGGAACTGCGGGAGAAGATGAAGGCACTCGCTTTTGCAGCCGCGGTCTCGCTAACAATTTCATGCGTGGCA
>CAZYOE010000091.1:0-8112 GCA_964648725.1 uncultured Pseudobdellovibrionaceae bacterium
TTCACCCAATCAACTAAAAACAACCAAAGACGTGACCCTTTTTCAGCAGAATCTAGTTAGGGGCTGTTCGGTAAATCCATTTTTGTGATTTTCCATAACTTTTACTTATAGCTTCGTTACTCCTCCTCGCTTTAGCGCCTTGAATTTGGCTCTTTTTCAGCAGAATCTAGTTATTAAATAAAAATCAAATAGAGCCATAGAGGTCGTTCTCAAACATCTTAGTTTATTCTTTCCTGCCTCGGAAGTCGATTTCATAACCGCAGAACTTGCAGTACTTGGAATCACGATCATGACCTTCGGCTCCGCAGCCGAGGCAGGCAACGTTTGTCGCTGTTTTGCGATGATGCTTGGTGAGCTCAGAACTTACAATGCCCGTAGGTACTGCAATGATGGCGTAACCTAAGATCATAATAGCTGAAGCTAAAAATTGCCCTAGATTTGTTTTGGGAGCAATATCCCCATAGCCAACGGTAGTTAAAGTTACAACCGCCCAATACATACTCGTTGGGATTGAAACAAAGCCAGATTTCGGCCCTTCAATCAAATACATTGCTGAGCCGGATACGGTAATAACGATTAGAACCGCAAACAGAAAAACCGTGATCTTGGCTTGACCCGCTTTAAGGGCCTCAACGATCACTACGCCCTCATTGAAGTACCATCCAAGTTTGAAAATTCTGAAGACTCGTAATAAACGAAAGGATCTAACAATCAATAAGGACTGCGCTCCAGGAATAAAGAGACTTAGTAATGTCGGAAGACAAGCTAACAGGTCGATAACTCCAAAAAGACTACCAATGTACTTGAAGGGTTTCGCAATACAATAAACACGAAGACCATACTCAACGATAAAGATAATCGTTATGAACCATTCGAATGCATAGAGCTCAGCACCATACTCGGCTTTGACACTAGAAATGCTCTCTAGCAAAACAGCAACGACACTCGTAAATATAACTATGACGAGTGTAACATCAAAGGCCTTGCCCTCAAAGGTGTCGGATTCAAAAATAATGTTGCGAAGTTTGAATCTAAATGAATTTCGGTTAATGGGGGGATAAGATTTCATGAGGTTAGTGTGGGCTTAGCGCCGTCTTTTCTCAATAAAATTCTACAATTTTGTTAATAAGGAGACTATTGTGATCCGCATGATGACAGAAAATCGTTTGAGACTCATTGTGGTAATCATTTTAGTCATAAGCGGCCTACTTTGGTATCGCTCGACAAAGAAGAGTAATGAATTTCCAGATCCTTCCGAGCTAGTTGGCTGGCGGCAATCTCGAGCGACGACGCGACCATCAACACCTTTTAAGGGCGTACTTGAAATGGGAATTAGTAAGGTCAGAGCTGGGGATACAAAAAAGATGAAATCCAAAGGGCCTCCTTCAGTAGTTACTGTTGAACCAACAGTGCTTGAAGTTTGCGAATCAGGCTGGCTGGAGATAGCAAGTACTAGTGAAAGGGATCTACAGAACAATCTTGAAAGAGGGCAAAGACTTCTCTCGGTAGCTTGTCTGAATAAAATGAAAAAAGATTTGAAGACTAACTTGGTTCAGAACTTTGTGACGAACTGCCAATTCAAAATAGGGAAAAAAAACACTCGTGAAATCCAGGATGATTGCCTTCCATTGATACCACCATTTAGAGCCTTTGTTATACGTCATCTGAGGGCGGACTCCATTGACTTCGGGCAAATGGAACTGGCGGATCTTGCCAATCAACTCTTCGGTGGATTTGTTGAACTCAAACACACACCTGAAGAGGAGATCCAACGTAATATTCAAATTGCTGACGCCATTATTACCAAGGATCCTGATTTTTATCCGGCCTACAAGGCTAAACTTCTAAGTTTATTAGTCGAAGAGTTAAAATTTGGGGGCGCACAAGATCTCGAGGCCTATCAAAAATTATATGATGAGCTTTTGTCATTTCGTGGAACGAATCAACAAGAAACTATTTTGAATGAAGCACTCCTTCAGCAGGGGCAAGAGACTCCAGCGATTGAGTTAGCAGATATGGATGCAGACTTGGTTCACATACCTTTTCTCAGACTTTCAACACTTAATGATATTGAGGGTCTCGCCGAAATGGCTCAAGAATATGTAGATACTTATCCGAATTCTTATATTGGCTATATGTATCTTGCAGAGGCCGCGTGGAAGTCTGGCGATCAAGCCTCAGCCATAAATATTTTTAAAACAGTGTTGGGTAAAGAAGCGACTGACGAAACAGTCCTTAATGTACTTTCACGATTGCAATCTAAGAAGCCCCTTGAGCTCATTATGGAGATGAAATTGTAGCCTTCATCTTGAGCCGTTTCAATTGCGCTCTTTGATAAGCTCCAAATACACCATTAAAAAGGCAACGAATCAGTGGGTCTTCCACGATTTCAACAGAAGCTAGTTGTTTCTCAATCTCCGGAGTAAATACACAGTCGTTGACTCTCATGTACATTGAAGTCAGAGACTCTCCGAGCTCCAAAGCGGCGTAAAGCTTTGCTATTGGCACTTCTGTTGTCCAGGCCAGTGGCGCCTCACTTTTTTCAACGATTTCTATAGTTGTGTTATAGATTCGGTAAAGAAACTGAGTTACTGATCCCGTGTGTTCATACACTGACAACTGCCAGAGCCGTGGTTTGCTGAAGTACAACTCTTCAGGGGTTTCCATCGATTGGTACTTCTCCAAAAGCTCTGCGTTGCAGTAATCAAAAACACGTCGAGTTTGGTTCTCGTAGAGGGGTGGAAAGTGTTTGGCAATCTCTGCAGTCGTTGGAGGCTTCAGGTTGGGAACATAGTGGTAGTCGACGTTCTGCTCACCAACAGGATGAACCCAGGATAACGGTGAAGACATCTCGAGTGAATTATTATCTAAAACAAAAGAGACAGACGGATTCATTCTAATGATACGGGCAGTTGGCAATATGGACCCGATGTCCCTTGTGAATTGACTATAGGTAATGGGAAAGAACGTATGGTTATACCAAGACCAGCTCTCCATTCTAAATTGGCAAGAGCTCGGGACCACGAATTTAGGATCTAGTAATTTGAGCTGTAGAATCCACTCCGCTGGCAACTCGTTGGGGGCGGGAGTGGCTCTAGTGGGTGATATGACTTCGAGTTCCCGCATTGTTTGAAAGGGCCACAGTACTAAGTCCCAGGGCCCATTTTGTAAAAGGAGATCAAGTGTGGACTCATTAATCCATGAATCCACAACATTTAGAACATTGAGGCCTTTAGCTTTGATTTGAAAGATCGAATCGACTTCAGCATCGAGCGCGCGTCTTGGAATGACTTCAAGAGGGCCGACTTTGACAGATCGGTTGATTTCAAGTGAATGTACGCTTTTGAAACCAAGTTCTCGGATAAGTGAAAAAAGCTCTTCATAAACACAATAAACATAAATCGGCGTCTGACGATCTAATAAATTCAAACTGTCAAAGGAGCAGTGGTCATCATGGAAATGGGAAATAAAGACGGCCGCAAACTTTAACTGTGTGATTGTGTCACCGTCAAACTGGACATCTGGGAAAGCATAACAATTCCTACTGAATGGATTTTCAAAAATCGGATCAAAAACGATTTGAGTTTCTTCGCATTCAAAGACATAGCCAGCATGAAGGATACGGGAGATCTTAAGGGCCATCGAACTAACGATCCTTGCAAATCTGCCGAATGATTTTGACAACCGCCTTCATCACCTTTGATTCTTCATCAGTGTGTCTCTTGACGAGAAAAATGTCCCGATGAGTTTTTTCTTTGATTCGTCGTGGAGCAGGCAGATCGAGTTCCACTAACTGACGATTTTTTGGTTCGGACTCATTCAAGAAGGAAATTAAAAACTTAGGAGCATAAGCAGCGCAAGCTCCTGCCTGCACCATTTTTAAAGCAATGGAAAGGCTGTTGGCTCGATAGAGGGTGAATCTTGGTAAATTTGGATTCCATCCATCCCGAATGCGAAGACTGAGGGGGTTGTCTCTTAATTCGGTGGATGGCACCACATAAGGTATTTTTTCTGGATCAAGGCCTTCAAAACTTCCGGTGCGACAAAACGAAGTAAGCGCGACGGTTCCGATTTTCAGATGATCGATTTCCTTATGTGGAAAGGGGACAAAGGTGAACGCGAAGTCAAGTCTACGATCTAATATTCGCGCTTCTATTTCCCCGGAGTCAAGGTCCTCTATGGTAATTCCCTCTCTAAAATCACGCGCGAGAGCTTCGGAGGTCACAAGAGCAATGGCCTCAGGTAAAGCAATATGAACCACCTTCTGAAGGATTCGTGTGTGGTTCTTAAGAGATTCAAGCATCTCAAGGATTTTTCGGCTTTGCTCATAGAGCATTTTTCCTTGTTCGGTGAGTTCAAGACCTCTTCCTTTGGGGGTAAATATTTTAAATCCAAGTTCATTTTGAAGAACGGTCATGGATTTTGACAAGCCACTATGAGAGATGCCCATAAGCTCAGAGGCCTTAGTGAGGCTACCTGCGTCGACTATAGCGCAAAAGTATTTAAGTCTATCTGTTTCCATTAGTCACAGAATATCAACTATATATCACTTTTATTCAACATAATAAAATGGCATTGATGGAGTGAAATAAAAGGAGAATAGGATGAAGAAAGTAACAATTATCATTGGTACAAGGCCTGAGGCCATTAAGATGGCACCTGTCTATATCACGTTACGAAAACATCTGGGCGACTCAGTTCAGCTGATTTCAACGGGTCAGCATCGGGAGATGCTTTGGCGCTGCGCTCGGTGCCTTTGATTTAGAGCCAGCTTTCAGCTTTGATGTAATGACTCCTGGTCAGTCGCTATCGCAATTAACAGCCAAGATATTGTTGAAGTTCGAAGATCACTTCAAGAATGAAAAACCTGATCTTGTTCTAGCCCATGGAGATACGACGACCTCTTTTGCGACGGCGATTTCGTGTTTCTACCATCAAGTGCCATTTTTCCACGTGGAAGCTGGTTTGCGTACTCATTGCTTCCACTCGCCATTCCCCGAAGAGTTCAATCGCCAGAGTATAGCTTCCATAGCGCAACATCATTTTGCGCCCACCGAAATTGAAAAAGAAAATCTGATTAAGGAGGGAGTGTCGATATCAAGTATTACAGTCACAGGTTCAACGATTCACGAGGCGGTTCGAGTTATGCAGTCGAAAATCAGTTTAGCTAATCCACTGAGTGCCTTAAGTTTGCCAGAGTCTCGTCCCATTGTGGTTACGACATTGCATCGAAGAGAGGCTGCGCATGCACTTGAAGGAACTTTAAAAGGCCTCAAGACTGCTGCTTTAAATCGACCAGATGCCGTTTTTGTTTGTCCTGTTCATCCTAATCCTTCAGTTCAAAGAGCTTTCAAAAGTATTCTTTTAAACACAGAAAACATTGTCCTCACGGATCCACTACCTTATCCACAATTTATTTCGTTACTATTACGAGCTAGCTTGGTCGTCACTGATTCAGGCGGGGTACAAGAAGAAGCGGCCTTTTTAAATAAACCAACGCTTCTTGTTCGATCAGAAACTGAAAGGCGCGATGGTTTACAAACGGGAGTCGTCAAATTGGTTGGGCACCGAGCTGAGAGCATTCACGCCTTCATTTTGCAGGGACTTTCAAGTAGTACTGCTGCTTTCATTCCTAGAAACGCAAATGCAAATCAAGTCGGTGCTTCGGAAATAATCGCTGATGAAGTAATGCGAGGTTTGCGATGAAAAAAACAATTCTAGCTATCGGAGCTCACCCTGATGACATTGAGATTGGCTGTGGAGGCACGCTTGCTCAATTTGCGCAAAGAGGTCATGAGGTAATACATGTCATTATCACCTCCGGTGAAGAGGGGAGTCTAAGACATCCCAAAGCGAATTTCGCAAAGATCAGAGAATCTGAGGCAAAGGCGTCGGCGAATATTCTTGGTTCTTCCAAAGTTATCTTTTTTCGGGAGTGCGATGGTTTAACAAGCTTTTCTAAAGCCTCAAAAATCAAATTGATCTCTTTGATTCGAAAACATAGGCCGAACATTGTATTTACTCACGCAAAGTCAGATCACTTTCCAGACCATCAAATTGTTCATCAGTTATCGAGGGCCGCAATAATTGCGGCTGGAGGACCCTGGTTTTCAGGTGCGGGAACACAAGTGCATCAGGTGAAGGAAGTTTATGGGTATGAGGTTTGGCACCCGATTTCTGATTATCAAATCGCCATAGATATTAGTTCAACGATGGAGCAGAAAGTAAAGGCTCTGCAAGCCCATCAAAGTCAGATTGAAACTGTAGATTATGTTGGAGCCATCAGAGGGCTGGCAAAATATCGAGGAGTAATGACGATGACAGGCAAATACGCAGAAGTTTTCGAACTTTATAAATCCACCGGACACACGATTTAGTTAGCTCTTTAGTTGTTATGCCGCAGGCGTGTCATTGTTAACTACAGACACTTGTTTTTTTGGAAGTACGATTGTGAACTTCGTATTTACATAAGTATTGTCGATATAAAATCTTCCGTTATGCGCATCTACAATTCCCTTGGAAATACTTAGACCAAGTCCAGTTCCTTTACCTGTGGGCTTAGTGGTAAAAAAAGGTTGCATGATTTTTTCTTGAATTTCCCTGGGAACTCCTGTGCCACTGTCAATAATACTCAGTTCAACGGCATCACTCTGATCTACCACTTCCAAACGAATCCATTTTTTGGCTAAAAACTCTACGGCATCATAAGCGTTATTGAGAAGATTCACTAATACCTGACTGATCTCGGTGCTGCGGCACTCGACGGTAAGGGGCTCTTCCGACGCTAGTGCCATTGAAACATCAAATTGGACACCATTGTTAATGAAACGCTCCCGGCAAAGTACAAGAGTGTCTTCTATAAGCGTTTTTACCGAAACAGGTTCAACTAACTCGCGGTTGCCACCGCCAGCGAAAGCTCTGAGTCCTTGAACTATTTTATATATGCGATTGGCGGTTTTACTAACAACTTCCACTACTTTCAATGTGTATTCTTGGGTGTTTTTCCCCGCCAACGTCTTTATTCCAAGCTGTTCAATGCGTGCTTGAATCACAGTCAATGGGTTGTTAATTTCATGAGCTACCCCGGAAGCCATTTCTCCCAGTGCCGCCATTTTCGAAGCATTCACAACCTGCGCTTGAGCTTTTTGTCGTTCGGCAGTTTCGATCTGAAGCTGGATGTTGATTTTTTCTAGTTCCAAGATAAATTCCAGATTGTTGATGGCTTGGGAGGCCAAAGGTGCAAAGCGCGTTGAAAGTCGCAAGTGCTTGTCTGCAAAAAAACCACGTTTTGAATGTGTGCAAATCAAGAGAGAAGCTCTGGGGTTGCTGTGTAAAAGTACATGCATAGCAGAACAAACACCTGCCCTTGATTCTTCTGGCTGTGATTGCCACTCAGGAACTAAAGAAATATCAAAGAAAGCCAAGGGCTTGCCAGTGGAGATTCGTTTCATAGAATCAGTTAAGCACCATTTCATTTTTTTTAAATGTTCTGATGTAGATGCCACAGTATTCAAGCTAGTTCCATCGCAAGTTAAAATCAGTGCATCTTCGAAATTAATAAGTTTTCTGAGTAACTCTAGCATTTCCTCGAACATTTTAGTGCGATCATGATAATCAATGAGAACGTTGAGTCCTGCGAGGAGTGTTTCTGTTTCCATTCGAAGTTCATGTTCTCTGCGGTTGGCTCGTTCCAAATCCAATAGAGCCTCACGCAACTGCTCCGAGATATCAAGATTTTTGCTATTTGGCATAATGCTCAGTCCTCCGAAGTCATTTTAAAAAAATCAAGACTGAGATCATTAGGTTGCCATGGCGATTTTCTCCACTTAAAAAACAACCCTGTTCTCCAAAGGTGAACGCACCAAGGAAGGGAATGCCGACCCCGAGTCCAGACCTAAAACTTGCAATGACATCTGGAATTCGTTCCTTCACTGTCAACATGCAGCCCGCGCAGTAAATGATCAAAGCTCCCGCGATTCTGGATGCATCCATCTCGCCAGATTGGAGAGCTGATTTAACAACCCGTTCTCCATGGCGAACGAGACTTTCATAACTTCCACGCATTAAATAGACAGTATCACCGATTTGAGCATCACTAAACATAGTCATGCC
>CAZYOE010000091.1:8122-19485 GCA_964648725.1 uncultured Pseudobdellovibrionaceae bacterium
GGATTCACTTTGTCTGGATGTGAAAGCTGAAAATAAGGAATGTCACCAGTTGCGCCAACGACTCGCCCCAAGGGATGTAGAGAACTTTTCATTAAGATGTTCCCGCCATTTGATAATTCATCTGTGATTTTTCCATTGAGCCATTGATTGTAGACATCAGCGGCCGGCCGCCCATCAAGTTCTTGAATAGTGCGATCAAAGCCCTTGGTAATAACGGCCTTTGTTTCAGTTGGATCATATCCACTATGAAATGAAAATACCACTCCAGCAGAGGAAAATAAAACACTGACGACCACCGCATTGGTATAGACTACTCCGTTGGCAAATTGTTTCCAGTCACCAGCAACGGTGTCATCTGCAGCACTTCCTCCACCAATAGGAACATTGGGCCCAAAGAGATCCTGAATACCAAGTAAAAGTTCTTCCTCGTATCCTGGTGCGGCCGTAATCCACACCATACTAGGAATTTCTCCTAGTCGCTTAGCGTTTAGCAAAGCTCTTTCACTAGCAATAAAAGCTGCTTTTCTTGGGTCATGTGATAGGTCAGCAACTCCAACACCGTAAGCGCCCTCAGGATCACTAATCCCGAGGAGTCCCAAACTTTTGCCATCCTCACAATGGAAACCCATTTCAGTCATAACACCCAAACAGGAGGTTCCGCCGTGAATAGGAACGCCTGGAGCAAATCCACTTAAGGTCTGAAGAAGTACTTCAGCATTGTAGCTTACCGAGCTATGAACAATGAATAGTTGGGGCCTCTCTCTGAGGTCATGTATCACCATGTCATAGGCCTGTTTCATTGCTATCGAAGAGTCTTTGTGAAAGGAAAATGCAGAGGCTAGTTTCATGAAGAATCTCCGTCCTGAAACAAGTGTAGGTGTTGGGAATTAGATCGTCAAATTTTCTGAGCTGTTCTATGGAAGAGGCAAGACTTTCCACTATTTCAAAACACGACTTTCCCCTGGAAATGCGGCGAAAAAGCACTCGCGAGTAAACCAAAATCAGAAATCTAGATTACCTTCCGCTAACAAATTGAAGGGTTTTGCTGTAAACAGGACTAAGATAAAACCAGATCTTTTTGCTGCTATTGATAATTAACAATTTTTTCTAAAAGTTTGCTGTTATGTTTTAGACTTCTGTACAATTGTGATACAAAAAGACCAAATAGTTGACATATCAACTTTATGGTGACAATATAGTTGATATGTCAACTAATGTTGTTTTAGAAGCTTATGTTTCTTTTCGTCGTGCGGTGGCCTTGTTAAGGGCCACCGAAGCCAAGAGTTTAGATCTTGGCCACAGTCAAATTAGCATACTTTATCTTCTGTCTCTTTCCAAAGCGACGATGGGTGAGTTAGCGGAATACACTTCATCTGATAAGTCAGCCATCACTCGAACCATAGCCTCTCTCGAAAAAGAAGGATTGGTAAAGCGGCGAAATGATGAAAAAGACAAAAGGATTACTATCATTGAATTGACTTCCAAAGGTCAGCGTAAGGCAAGTGTGGTTGGTGAGATTCGTAATTCAATTGGCCGGAAACTGGATAGTGCACTCAGTTCTGATGAAAGGAAACAGTTTGTTCAATTGGTGCAAAAGATAATTTCAAACTTAAAGTAAGTGATTAATTGAGGTGAGTAAGATGCAAAATCATACAACTCCAAAAGGACATAAATGGTGGCAAGCCAAACGAGCGCATCGGGTTGGTTTGATGCTTGTGGGATCTGCGTTTATTGGCGTGATCTTTTGGTCATTGGCATTACGGCCCTATATTAAAACCGATGATGCGCGAGTGGCGATGACTTTGGTTCGTATTGCACCGGCGAGTGTAAGTGGTCGCATTGAAAAGGTGAATGTGCAAGAGGGATCTCATGTGAAAGCTGGTGAGGTATTGGTGGAGATAGATCATCGAATCCCCCAAGCCAACTTTGATAGGGCAAAGACGAAAGCTGACTTAGCCACTCGAGAACTAAATCGAATGAAACGATTAACGGCAGAAGGTTCCTCCACTGAGCAGGCATTAGATTTGGCGCGGGCCAACGCGGAGGCCGCTGAAGTTGATTTAAAATTAGCCGAAGTGGCCTTAGAGAATACTTATCTAAAAAGTCCTTTTGATGGTATTGTCGTTCAAAAAAACGCAGAGGTTGGAAATTTACTGGAGCAAGGTCAGACAGCACTTGTTGTCGCTGACGAATCTAAGGCTTGGGTCGCGGCTAATATTGAAGAAACCTCTATTGGCGTAGTCCAAGTAGGCCAACCAGTACATGTAAATATTGATGAAGGTGGCACCCTGGAGGGGAAGATCGCCGAGATACGTAATTCCGTCGCCTCCCAGTTTGCGCTGATTCCCTCTGATTCAGGGGCGGGAAATTTCACGAAAGTCGTTCAGCGCGTTCCCATTAAAATTGCAATCACAGAGAGGAACGGACGAACCCTAAGAGCTGGTCAATCAGTCGGGATTAAAATAAAAGTCCATTAGTCAAAAAGTGGTGAGATATGCCTCAATCGTCGAGATATAAATGGGAAGTCTTATTGATCGTTATGATTGGCACTCTGATGTCAGCTTTGGACAGCAGTATCGTCAACGTCTCGATCCCAGTCATCATGGGCGATTTTGGCTCTAGTCTTGATGAAATTGAGTGGGTCGTTACTAGTTATATGCTGGCCTTTGCCGTTCTTATGCCACTAACAGCTTGGTTGCGCGATCGCGTTGGTCATAAACAGCTTTATCTCGGAAGTCTCGCGGTTTTCACTTTAGGTTCAGTTCTTTGTGGTGTTGCCTGGAATCTTCCAAGCATGATTTTTGCTCGGATTATTCAAGCAATTGGTGGTGGTGCAATTACTCCCACCGGAATGGCAATGATTACAGAAACCTTTGAACCCCATGAGCGTGGCAGGGCCTTGGGCTTTTGGGGAATGGGTGCCATTATGGGGCCCGCTTTTGGTCCAACGGTGGGTGGATTTCTCACAAAACATTTTGGTTGGCCTTCGATCTTCTTAGTCAATTTACCCATTGGTATTGTGGGAATGTTTTTAGGCCTGGCTATTTTAAAATCGGATAAGCCTCACCCGGATAATTTCAGATCTTTCGATGCTGCGGGCTTTTTCTTTTCAACTCTATTTCTCGTGAGTTTTCTGTTGGGAATGTCGAAGGGTGGTACCCTGGGTTGGACATCAACTTATGTGGTCATTTGCGGAGTCCTAGCCTTCTTTGGGTTGATCGGTTTCTTATTGGTAGAGTCTTTGGTTTCAAATCGAATCATAGAGATCTCTTTATTAAAAAATCCTGTTTTTGCTGCCTGCTTTAGCTTGACCGCAGTGAGATCCATTGCGCTGTATGGTGGTACATTTTTACTTCCGGTTTTTTTGCAAAACTTCAAAAACTTAGATGAAGTTCAAAGTGGGCTGTTATTGCTCCCAGGTTCCTTGCTCATGGGATTATTGATGCCAATCACAGGGCGCCTGGGCGATAGACTTAGTCCACGCCTAATGGCGTTTATTGGATTTGCTTTGCTGATTTTGTTTTTCCTGTCCTATCGAACCCTCGCTATAGACACGAGTAATTGGGGTATTATATGGCCCACTCTTGTTCGTGGAGTTGGTGTTGCGCTTTTGATTACTCCATTGACGGCAACCTCTATGAATTCGGTCCCCAAAAGATCCGCTGGAATGGCCTCGTCGATGATCAACATTATTCAACAAGTGGGTGGCTCTATTGGAATTGCCATACTTAGCATGGTTCTTCACCAGAGATCTATTTATCATCTAAATATAGTTGGTTCCGAAATTTCCACCTCCTCACCGGTATATCGTGAAACTTTGAAACAACTCACAGCTCGTGCTCATGAATTGGGATACACTTATGCTGAGAGTGTGAATGTTGCAGCCAGTACTCTGCGCCAACACATTGTGAAAAACACAGGTGTTCATGCCTTTCAGGATGCTTTCTTGGTGGGTGCGGGAATGACATTGATTACATTGTTTCTTGTTTTTCTCTTGCCCAATGAGCCTATTGGTAAAAAGAAAAATGAGCCTCTACATTTGGAGTAGTCTATGAAATCTATATTGCGTCCATTAATAATGCTATGTGGTTTTTATGGAGGTTTCGGCGCCCATGCTCTGACTCTTGATGAAGCTGTAAAATACGCGACAGAGAGTTCTCATGAAATCAAAGAACTTCGTTTTGATTACGAATCGGCTGATTGGAAAGTAAAAAAAGCTTTGTCGGGATTTCTGCCGAAGCTTGATTTGGAAGGACGCCACCTCTTTAAGGAAAAATTCCAAGAGCTGGATTTCACGATGGGGGGAGTATCATTTACAATGCCAGTGCGGCAACCCTATTCCATATTAGGTCTCAATGCGAGCCTTAATTTGTTTGACGGCTTTCGTACGACTAATGAGTTTTCTGCGGCTAAGCTAGAGAAGCAAGCCGCTGAGAACCGCTTGAAAAGAGCAATAGAACAAAAACAAGCTGAGATCCGCACGCTCTTTTACAAGGCCTTAGGTTCGCAAGTTTTAGTAGAGGTAGCTAATCAAAACATTCAGACCCTAGAAAGTCATATGAATGATGTGAATGCCCGCATTCGAAGTGGCGTATCGACCCGCTTTGATTTCCTGCGAGTCGAAGTTCAATTAGAAGATGCAAAAACTGAGAAAGTTGCGGCAGAAAACAATGTTGCCATTGCGCGCTCGAAATTGATTGAAAGCATCGGAATCGCGGATGATGAAAAACCATTGGTGGGAGATCTGCCTGACGAATTCATTCGATTGGATTTGGCGAAGGTGACGTTCCAAATTGAAGATCGAGCAGATCGTGCCGCACTTATTGCGAGCAGAGATCAAACTGAGAAACTTGTCGCTGCGGCTAAGTCGCATTGGCTGCCAACTTTTTCTCTATTTGGAAATTATGAGTGGTACAATAATCTTAATAGTTCGATAACTGAAGAGGACGCAAAATTTAAAAATGCCTATGCGGTCGGGTTTAAACTGAGTTGGAATTTATTTGATGGTGGTGGTTCCTACGCGAGACAACAGCAAAGCCTCGTCACTAAAAAAATAGCAGAGGAGCGACTGGCTAAACTAGATGAGAGCTTGGCAGTGTCTTTGGATGAAATCAAACGTCGTTTGATATATGATATTACGAATTACAAAACCAAATTAAGCTCAATCAAAAAGGCCGAAGAGGCGGTTCGATTGGCAAAGGGTGGTTTGCGTGCTGGTGCCCGTACCAACACAGAAATCCTTGATGCTGTGTTGGATTTAAATCGAACTAAGGCAGCTATGGTGCGGTCAAAAATTGACGCCATCGAAGCTTTGGGACTCCTTGAGTTGGCAGTTGGTCATGCGCTTTAGTTGGGCGCTCTTTTTCAAAGCTTTTATCGAGCAAGGTTGGGATATTTTTATAACTAAACATAATTAGTGTTCTTTACTTTCAATTACAGGCCTGCCATTCTGATCTTAACAGCGGAAGGAAGATCAATGAAAAAAGTAACTGTAATTGCGCGAATTCTATTGGGATTGATTTTTTTAGGTTCAGGGGTGGCCTTTTTCGTTATGGCACCGCCTCCACCGATGGAAGGTCCTATGGGCGATTTTTTCAAAGGAATGATGGCCACAAAATATTTCTTTTACTTGTTAAAAGGCACGGAGATTGTCTGTGGAGGTCTCCTATTGCTTGGAATGTTTGTGCCACTGTCACTCATAGTTCTGGCTCCGGTGATACTTAACATTTTTCTTGTTCATGCAGTTATGATGCCCCAAGGCCTACCTCTTGCAATCGTTTTAGGGGCCATTGAAATTTATCTCGCATTTTTTTCGGAGGAGTATAGTCCGGTTATCCGCCAGCTTTTCCGACCTCGAGAAGGGTAGTGTGGGATCCCACGCATTTTGTATTTGGGAATTTGGATTTTAAAGGTGCAAAATCTCAAAAATTAACTAATATACCCACATGTACAAACTTCGAGACTACCAACAAGAGGCAGTCAACAGCGTCATTAAATATTTTCAGAAAAAACATGATCCTGCCATGATTGTTCTGCCCACGGGTGCGGGAAAGAGCTTGGTGATTGCGGAACTCGCCAGGATTGCCCGGGGACGAGTTTTAGTTTTAGCTCATGTTAAAGAACTCGTAGAGCAAAATTATGAAAAGTATATAAGCTATGGACTTTCGGCCGGAATCTTTTCCGCCAGTCTTGGAAAAAAAGATTTTGATCAAAAAGCCATCTTTGGAAGCGTACAATCTGTGGCTAGAGCCCCCGACGAATTTTTTAATGACTTTTCGTTGCTAGTCATTGATGAGTGCCACCGGGTGGCTGAAGAAGGTTCCACACAGTATCAAGAAGTTATTAAAAAACTTCTCGACCGTAACCCGAGGCTTTGCATTTTAGGACTCACTGCTACTCCTTATCGATTAGGGGTCGGATGGATCTACGAATATTCCCAAAGTGGCGAAATCAAAACTGATCAAAAAAGATTTTTTAAACAATGTGTTTATGAGTTGCCGCTTTCTTATATGATAAAAAATAAGTATTTAACAACTCCGGTGAAAGTGGATATTCCTGTAACTTGTTATGATTTTTCGGAACTGACAGAGAAAGATCGTAGTTACACGGCCTCTGAGATCGAAGAAATTCTGAAAAATCAAAAACGTCTCACCCCATTGATTATTAAAAATATTATCGACATCGCCGAACGCTTTAATCGACAAGGAGTCATGATTTTTAGTGGTTCGGTGAGGCATGCCGAAGAGATCATGTCTTATTTACCACCAGAGGATGCAAGAGTAGTTTTAGGTGACACTGACATGAAGGAACGTGATGATATCGTAGACGATTTTAAAAAGAAAAAGTTTAAGTACCTTGTGAACGTGTCAGTACTCACAACAGGATTTGATGCTCCTCATGTGGATGTGATTGCGATTTTACGTCCAACGGAGTCTAATAGCCTTTATCAGCAGATAGTGGGTCGAGGCCTCCGACTTTCACAAGATAAAAAAGACTGTTATGTTTTGGATTACACTGGAATGGGGCACGACATTTATGCACCAGAAATAAGTGATAAGAGACCTTCAAAGGATACTGTTCCAGTTATAGTCCCTTGTCCTGAATGTGGCTTTGAAAATAATTTCTGGGGGACAGTCGATGATGACGGAATGATTCTTGAGCATTTTGGCAGAAAGTGCAGGGGGGCGATTCAAGATTCCGGAACTCTTCAAATTACTCCCTGCGGATTCCGTTTTCGTTTTAAGATTTGTCATAATTGTGGTTGTGAAAATGACTTAACTGCGCGATCCTGCGAAAAGTGTAAGGCAGCTTTAGTAGATGCCGATGCAAAATTGAAACAGGCGAAGCTTTCTAAAAACGCTCATGTGCTAACGCCTGATAAAATTACCTTTGATGAACGTAAAGACAAAAACTCAAATCCCTATTTAGAAATTAGATATTATGATTGCGATGCTCAGCATATCAGTGAGGCGCATTTTTTTAGCAATCCTACTTCAATTAAAAAATTCAATATCAACTTTCTTCGTTCACACTTAAGGCGGCCCGAACTCGCCATTTCTATTCAGACCCCTCAGGATGTCATAAAACATCAGCATCTTTTTCGATTACCGTCATTTGTGATCGCCAGAAAACAAGAAAAGTTTTGGAAAATCACTGAAAAGGTTTTTGCCGAAGAGTTATAAAAATTAGGTAGTAGCAATCAGCAGCTCTTCACCCGTCGATGGTTTGAGGCCATCAGTTCTTCCAGTAAAGTATCGTGGAATCAGACCGGCGATTGATAAATGCTCAACTGTTTTAAATCCGGCATCGCGAGCCAGTGCTAACATGTCTTGCGGATTAAAAAAGCTAATGAAAGGGGTACCAGAGGCTTGTGCCCCTTTCAGAGTTCTCTCGTACCCGAGGCGATCTTCCGGATCGACGAGTTCCAGTGGTAACATAAATGTCATAATAAATTTAGAGCCCGGAGAAATGCTGGCCATATCACGAAGGGTGCTCTGAACGGCCTCCTTTGTTAAGTACATACTGACTCCAAGTGAGGATACGACTGAGGCCTTTTGTTTGTTGAAACCAGCTTTGGCAAGTTGCTCCCACAAGGATACACCAGATTCAAAATTCATTGGAACAAAGTGAAGCCACTCCGGAGTTCCAAATCCAAGTTCAGTCAAGCGTTGCTGCTTCCATGTTTGTGTACCAGGGTCATCGACTTCAAACAATTGCAGTTTAGATGCCACTTCGGGCTTGCGTTGGGCGAAGGTATCTAAACCAGCTCCGAGGATTACGTATTGACAGATGCCGTTCTTAGCTTGTTCAACTATCAGGTCTTCAATGAAGCGAGCTCGTGCCACTATAGATGCACGAAAACGACTGGTTCCTTGTGGGTGCATATCTGGTCGGTTACGCCAGCCTTCATCTGGAGCCACTAGCTTGAGACCAATTTCATCTTCCAGAACGTGGGGGGCTGAATCGACTTGAACATGAAGGGCTCGCCACAATGCGACTCGAACGGCGGTACTGTTTGGAGTTATGGATTTTTTCTCATGCATGTTGTGCTCCTTGGTGAAGATGTTTACCATGCCAATCGCCGAGTTCCTTTATTTTGTCGTCGATCAACTGAGATGGACTTTTGTTTTTCTGTCTCGTCATCTTGGTTCTGTATTTCAAAGTCAGGAGAGTAGGCTTCACCTTTGATTTAATAAAAATAACTTCACAAAAACTATCATATCAATTTAATCTTTGATTTCTGGCTCAACTAAGTGCGCTAATTTTTGCAAAGATTCTTGCCAGCCGAGATAACACATTTCAGGGGGAATAACTGCAGGTACATTTTCTTGTACTATATTAAGTTCGGTGCCGCACAGAACCTCTTTGAAGGTGATAGTAACAATTATTTTTCCAGGCAAATTCGGATCATCAAACTCGTCGGTGTGTTTTATTAATTTTCCAGGGACGAGTTCGAGGTATTCACCGCCGAAGCTATGACTCTTTTGGTTCGTAAAGTTTGTAAAAGACATTTTATACTTTCCACCCACGACGGGACTCATTGAGTGAACCGTGCAGGTAAAACCATGCGGAGGAAGCCATTGGGCGCAAGCATCCGCATCTAAAAATGCGCGATAAGCTCTATCAACGGGTGCTTTTAATACACGGTGAAGACGTATTGTGTTTCCTTGTGCTGCCATAAAGTGCTCCTCCATTTGGTTTCATTGCAACAATTAAAAGAACATTACACAAGAGTTATTTGTAATTATTAATTCAATACTTCTTTGGCGGTGGCGAAGGTTTCCGAGTCACTCAGATTTCAAACATCGATGCAACAAAAAAGGTTTACCCTCTTTGATCTTTAAAAAAGTTTTTTGATCGTCGGAGGTAAGGCTTGTTGAATTTATGGAATCTAAGTATTTGCCATCGATAGTAGTAATGGCATCACCCACCCGAATACCTAGTTGGTCGTAGTGGCTTCCTTGCTTCACAAAAACGACGACTTAGCTTCTTGCTATGTTAACTGACTTTTTATTTGTGGTGTTGGGGGAGTATTCAGGAAAATCGGAACCAAATGAATTTCTTTGTCAAAAAAATGACTGGGAAAAATCGGAGAAGAATTTGGAATACTAAAGCAGCTTTTGAGTTGCAAGATTGGTATCAGCAACAGCCTAAAACCAAAAAAAGCCTATAAAATAAGCAAGGTGTATTTACTCCCAGTCAATAGCATTTGCCCCAAAGACAACCATATCGATTCCGCCTCTTTCTGGAAAAAATTTTTGTCTCTTTCCCTCATAAGTCATTCCAATTTTCTTAGCTACATTGATAGAGGCTCTGTTATCTAGTTCAGTTGCAGCTTCGATCCGGTGAAACCCGAGTGACTTGAACGCAATTCCAAGACCCAATCGACAGGCTTCAGTTGCGTACCCCATGCCCCAGAATTGATTTTGAATGCAGTATCCGAGATTACCCCACCGCAACTGTTTGTTGATGGTAAACAAATCAATCTGGCCAACATAGTGGCCAGTCGTTCTATCAAAAACAGCAAAGATAAAATGCACTCTCAACCTTCCGTTCTGGCGGTGTCTTTCAATTCTCTTCTTATACCTATCGTATGTTGGCGTACGCGGAGTTGGGATGGCCTCATCAAATCTGTTTTTATTGGGCTCTCGATTCTTGTGAGAAGTTCTGCACTTTGCAAAGTCAGTCAATTTATAAGGTCTCAATGTGACCTGCTTCGATTGGTTTTCTATTTTTAGATAAGAGAGCAATTTTTTTTGTTTCATTTACAGTCCTTTCAAAATTCAGGCACTTGTTTGATTCTGCTGAAAAAGATTCAAATTCAAGGCGGCAAGCTTCAAAACGACCGGGGGGTGGTTCCCCTACATGGAGCGAAGCCAACGCGGCATCTGGTTAAGGAGCCCGTGAACGAGGGTAGCTGCATTTTCAAAAATTATCTAGCAATTTTCGATGCAGCTTTTATGAACTGGAAATCTCTATTCTTATCAGCGGCTCCCTTGGGAAGAATATGCAGTCTAGATAGGGACTGTTCGGCAAATCCATTTTTGTGATTTTCCATGACTTTTACTTATAGCTTCGTTACTCCTCCTCGCTTTAGCGCCTCAGGCTAGAGCTTCGTCGGAGTGCCTTGCTATAAATAAAACTAATGAAAAATCATCAAAAAGCGATTTACCGAACAGCCCCTAGATATGAAAGGTTCATTGGCTAAACAATAACTCATGTCGAGCAGCAGCAAGGATTGTCGAGTTTGTTGATCCGCTATCTAAAACAATATAATTTTTTATTTCCAACATAAAAAAAAGGAAAGTGTATGAGCTATATCGACGGTTATGTAATTCCAATTAAAAAGAAAAAAGTAGCTGCTTATAAAAAAATGGCGATGCTTGGTAAAAAAATCTGGATGGAACACGGCGCTCTTCAATACTTTGAATGTGTCGGTACGAAGCTCGAAAGCCCATGGGGCTTAGGGTTTAAGAAAATGTGCAAACTCAAACCGGATGAAACTGTGATCTTTGCGTTTGTTATCTACAAGTCAAAAGGTCAACGAGATAAGGTAACTAAAAAAGTCATGACAGATCCACGTATGAAAATGGAAGGATTTGAAATGCCTTTTGATATGAAACGTTTTTCAAATGGCGAGTTCAAAACCATCGTTGAAGGCTAATTGACCATGTAAACCCATTGATTGAGGATGGCTCCCATTTGCGTTGTTGGTGCGACTTCGTAGCTTGTCAGTATGCACTTATTAGGATTGAAGGTTCAATTGTTCTTACGTGGTACACTATAGTCGAACACACTTTTGAATATGTTGATCCTTCCTAAAAGAACGGACTCCTAAAATATAACTGGATGGTGTATAATGC
>CAZYOE010000092.1:0-19174 GCA_964648725.1 uncultured Pseudobdellovibrionaceae bacterium
ATGAAAAGCTGCTCAAAAAATCATTTGGTTATTTCGTACTGGTCATGGGCGGATTTATTCTCATCCAACAACTGATGCAATTGCACGCGAAGTAACATGTGAGTGATCTGTTTGAGGCAATCATGGCTTCACAGATAAAAATCGAATCTCAGCGTGGTTTACCCTGCAGTTCAGAATCCATCTCGCATCTTGTAACCTTCGGTGAGTGGAAAGGGAATCTTAATGGCAGAGCGAACCCGTTATGGAAAGAAGATTATTGGATTTATTCGCAAAGGTCCAGGAACTCTGAGTGGTGGCAATTTCAGTGAGCAGTGGACTGCGGGCCGCAATTAACTCCTGTTTGGCCCGATAAGAAGACCAACAGCTGCCATTCACATAAACTAATTCTTTCCCCTTATTGGCCTCACGATGACGAATCCAATCCCCGAATTCTTGATCCCGAATCCCTTCTACTTTAGCACCGATCAAGGAACCTAAACTCTCAGGAAACAGTATATAAATCTCTTCCAGTTTCCCTTTTAAACGACGACTCCCTTTGAGCAGAATGTTCTTTTTGGCAATCCAAACCACTTCGTCAATACTAGAATTGTATGAGCCCAAGGGCTAGTTTTCACAACAGACGTCTAAACAGATTTTGCCTAATAGTGGTTATTTTGCTCCCATTAGTATAGTAGACAAAACTAAAAACGATTGAACTGCGAGGTGACATTGAACATGTTTATCAATTCAATCGTAGGGATAAGTATTCTCAGTCTTTCCCTTTTACCCAGTTATCAAATTCAAGCAAAATCAGGCAAAAAAACAATCAGTTCAACAAAACAGGATTCAGCCTCGATCTTCAAATCAATTCCAGAGCTGCAGTATCAAAACTGGTGGGAGAATAGAGAGAAGGAACGTTTTCGCCTTCCAAAACCAAAACCGGCTAGCCAGAGTACTGCTCAAGGTGGATTCGCTTTTGAAACTCAAATTACGCCTCCTAAATCAAGCCAAACACCCTACGTTCGAACGTGTGATGAAAAAGAATTATCAGCGAACCAAAAAGATATTTCTTCTTGTTTACTGGCCATCACCCAAAAGAACTTTCAATTCAATAAAATACTTCTCGAGCATCTATGGAACCCAGGAACCTCTTGGGCCTGTGCCCGCTATGTGGCTGATGCCTGTGCCGAATCAGGACAAACCAAATCACGGCCCTCTGGATGCCGCGGATCAGAAAAAACTCGTTCGATATTATCACAAGAAAATGATTTTATCGATTTAGTTCCCTATTTTAAAACGTCAGTGAGCGATCGACTCCTAGGTGCTGAGGCACACTCGCCCCAAGTTATGGAGGCCACCAAAATGGTTCCCCCGGGAACCATCATGAGTTTCACCGGACACAATCGTAATCGAAAGAAACCAAAACGAAATTGCCCTGGATCCGCAGGCATGGGCCATATGACCGCCAAAGCTATTATTCAAGACACCTCATCCGAAAATATCGAGCTCTATCGCGAAAAATTTTGTCATTTTATTTGTGATAACTGCCCTGCCCTGCCAAATCGTTATATGGACAAACTTTTAATAAAGATCAAGCCGGAGTTTCGCACTTATTTCGACAACACATCAGGTAATGCCCGCTCTCTGCGAGAGATTTGCTCTGATGTGATGAATTCGAAAAATGCTATTCCCGAGACTAAAACTGGGGTAAATTAATTCCTAGTTAGAAGGAGCCGTATGCGCCTCAGAAATCGTGTGAATACATTTTTATTCTTGACCAGCACTCTAACGACTTTCCCCTCATATTTATATGCCACGAATATACCTCTTTTCCAAAACATTTCCTCACCAACTTGCGCTCAGTTTTTAAAAAATGAAGCCATTAAAGATTTTATCTTTTCATTTTTACGGAAACTACAGGACCCTAAAACTAACACACCTTCTATTCAAAAAACTTATAGTTCCGGTTTAACTCTCTATGAAAAAAACCTGACTCAGAAATTAAATAAAGGCGACCGACTTTGTCTTTTAAGCGTGCTCTATAGTTTATCGGAAACGCCCAATGGCACTGCCGCTGATCAACTTCTGGCAGAATGGTACACCTCCGACAAATTAAATGATTCCGCTCAACAAGAATTTTACAATGATCTCAATCTCATCAAAGACAAGAAAGATTCCGATTCCTTTGCCAAACAAGTGATCGAAAAACTCGAGTCTTATTCAAGCAATTAGGCGCTTTCCCGACCGCCCTAAAAGCCACGTTGAAAAAACCAAACTTCAGCAAGTTTCAACCGACATATAATACTGAGTTAACAAAATAGGTCGGACTAGGCTTCTGCTTGATTTTTGTTTCCGGTATTTACACCATTTTCAGCAGTCTTTGCGTTAGCTGATGGAGCTGCAACGGCTACTGGAGCTTGCTTTACGACAATCTCATCCTCAATAAAATCCATTTGTGCTAGTGCTCTACTTGGAGTCGATTCGCCAATGATCGATTTAGCGGGTTTCAATGGTTCTGCCATTGGTTTAATGTGTTCACCGAGAGGATTTTTGCGTTCCCTGATGGCAATAACACCAGGATAGCGAGCCGCCACTCCAACAAGGCCAGTGGTCATCCAAATTTCTGGAACTTTTTGATCGCGAGCATAGTGCTGGTATTCTTCTTGACGAATAGCAATGAGATTCTTCCAGGAGGTTGTTGCAGCTCTTCCCTCTTCAAGAGCTAACATTTCCTCAAGAGTTAGGTAAAAGAGATCCTCGGACTTTTCGATCTGACCTAAATTTTGATATTTTTGTCCCATCAATTCGAAAAACTTTCTGAGCTTTTCATAAATGTCTTCTAGCATCGATAGGTACTTCGGTCGCATCTGTCCCAGCAACTCCATCTGGTCGTACATCTTTTCCATTGTCCTTCGAGCGAGCCAGCTGCCCTCAAAATGAAGAGGTTCGCGAGTTTCCTTTTTATCCCAAGTGAGCGTCACCGAGGGTTTTTGGGCCCCCTGATAATACCAACTTAGTAAATTCCAATACTGTAACTCCGCCAGTAAAATAGGAGCCATGGCCGGAATATATTTACGTTCCCAAGACTGAAAGGCCTCAAGCATAACAGACACATTTTTTTCTTTCCACTGACTACTGACCAAAGACTCACGTAAGGCGTGCATTTGATCAATCCATATATTTATTTTCTCAGGTAAGTCTTTCAGCAAAGTTGCTTGCTTCTTTAAGATCTCTTTCGATTCCCAGGCTGAAACGCTTGGCAAATCAGGCCAATGAAAATCCCATGACTCTCGCATTTCTCGATCGTACCGTTTCATCCAAATCGGCACGATCATCTCAAGCTCTTCTGCCAGATCATGATGTTCGCCCATAGCTAAAAATCGATGCAAGGCGGCCAAGTTGACATAGGGTCGTCCTCGTAAAATCCCCCAGAATCCACGAAAGACTTTTTCGTAATCAGAAGGGAGTTTATTTTTCACACCAATGTTTGCACTATAGCGAATAGCGAGCGTGCGAAAGTTTCGCGGCAAAAGTGAAAACCAAAAAGGTTTCAACAGGGCCGAGGGATTCCAGTTTAAAAGGGTTTGATCCCAAAAGTTCAGTGCCGTTGTATTGTATTGTGGCGCGATTAAAGCCGCCGAGGGTGTTCGATCAAAAGTCCGAATTCTTCGCAAGATCAGTCTATGATTAGATCCAATGCTCCAATCGATTTGCTGCGCCCCTTCTAACATTTTTTCACAACTTAGAAGAAACTCTGCCACCTTTTTGACTTTGTCACTGGCCGGCAATCCGTTTGGTTCTTTTGCTTTGGCTTTATTGAGAGTCTTTGCGGTCTCTTCGATCTCTTCACTGTTTTTTCCATAATAACTTGAATGAAGGTTAGTTCGATCCACTAAAAATGCACTTTGTTCTCTGCCCTTATCATAAGCCACAACCAGATGACGACGATCCCAAGGACAACGAGGTGAATAACTAAAGGCCTTTCCGCGCATCGCCTCCGGTTGATGCAAGCGAATCACGATAGAAGCATGAATTTTGCTGAGATCCAAGCCGAAGGTTTTCAAATGGGTCAGTACACCAATTCTAAACAAACTCATCCAGCAAGCCTTGATGCCTTGAAAAACACCTTCCACCCCTTTTGTTGAAATTTCACACAAGGGGTCCCAGGGCAAACTCGCATTTGGCTCGCCAGGAATATGCAACAAGAGTTCAATCTCAAACTTTGATTCCAGCAAACTCTCATCAAGGAGAATTCGGCGAATTTGATTTCGCATCTCATTAGGCAAATTCGTTTTAGTCATTTCTCGAACAGCGCCCTTGAGAGCAATGGTTCCCAAGCCATCTAGAGTCAAATTCGCATGACTTAAAAATGCAATGAAAGATTCATGACTGATGCCGATCCAGAAAGGCTGATCCAAACCTTTTTTGGCGAGAGCTGTCATATTCTTGAAAAAGGGATGCACTCCTCGAGTTGCACAATAACTGGCGTCCCCATCCTGAATGAGCCATCGAAGCATAAACCCTCCTAGTTTATAGTTAAACATTACCTCTTGGCGCGCATTAGGACTAGATTTTTGTGGCCCTCTGGACCAATCAAGATTAAAAAGGGGATAGCCCTTAAGATCTGCACCACGACCATGGTATTAAAACGGAACAAAATAATGCGAAAGGTGACAATGAATTTATCTACTGAATGCACTCGACCTTTACGAAAAGTAGGCTCTCTGCTCTTAGCGTTTTCCTTGTTTAACTGTTCGACTGCTAACCACGTAAATAAATCCATTGACGAACACCTCCCTCCATCAAGCGACGAGCAAATGTCGTTTTACTTGAGTGAGGTTCAGCCGATTCTCAATAAACGATGCGTAGTCTGCCATACCTGTACCGATGCCCCATGCCAACTTCATCTTGACTCTTATCAGGGCATCCGACGAGGCGCCACCTATGCCGATCTAGGAAGTAGTATTCTCTACTCTGAACCCACCAGAGATAAAGACGCCTCAACCATAGGCGAATGGAGATCAAAAAATTTCTTTCCTGTAATTCCTGACCCCGCGGATACCTCCGCAACAACTAATGGCATGCCATCCCTCAGTGACTCAGATGCCTCATTGCTCTATCGGATTGTCGAGCTTGGACATCAATCCAACAAAACCGGATTTCCATTAGCTCCCATCATTGAGCACCGTGAAAAGTCTCGCACCTGTGCGCCAAATACCGCTGCCTTTGAAGCCTACGCTAAACAATATCCGTTTGCAGGAATGCCCTATGGACTTCCTGGTCTGGACAGCCCCCAACTTAATACTCTAAAACAATGGATTGACCAGGGAGCCCCGACGCCATCCTTATTCCACACAAATTTCCTCACCAACTCAACAGTTCCTGAGCAGATCTACGAATGGGAACAAACTTTCAATCGCAATGGAAAATCTAGGTTAATGGCGCGGTATATTTTTGAACATGTATTCAGTGCGCATATTCATTTTAAAGGGACTCCGAATGAGGAGTGGTATGAATTGGTTCGTTCATCCACTCCCTCACCTGACCCTGTTAAAGAAGTTGTCACTCCTCGTCCCTATGATACCCCCGGAGACAAAACTGTCTATTACCGTTTTAAAAGATTCGCGCGATCTATATCACGCCCTGGGCATATTCCCTGGGAGATTGATAATGATTTCCTCAAACACTACCAAGACCTCTTTCTTAGAACACCCTGGAATGTGTCAACTAGTCCTGATAATGCGGAGATCGAATCAATTCAAGATCCTGGATATCATTCGATAAACCCTTTTAAGAATTTCAAACAAATCCCAGCAAAGATTCGCTACCAATTTCTCCTTGAAAACTCGCAAGTGATTGCCAATGCCATGATTCGCGGCCCAGCTTGCAGTGGACGCATTGCCACCAACGCAATTCGTGATCACTTTTGGGTCTTCTTCTTACAGCCCGATGCGGATGTCACTGTACTTAACCCAGATATTGGAGTGGCGGAGTGGACACCACTCAGTGAGCTGGATTTGAAAGCCTTTGTGGAACCCAGCCTTAAATACACCCATGCGATGCAAAAACTAAAACCCAAAGGTTTTGGTCTCAACGATTTGTGGAATGGCAACAAGACTGACCCCGATGCACTCCTTACTATTTTTAGACATGGTACTAATGCGTCCGTTCACAAAGGCCTCATTGGTGGAAAGCCTCCAACGCTTTGGGTTCTCAATTATTCAAATTTTGAACGTATCTACTATAATTTAGTGGCGGACTTTGAACCCTGGGGAAGCTCGGCCCACAAAGCTTCAACTTGGAACTATATGAGTCGACATCGCAGTGAGGCCGAAGAACGCTTCATCAGTTTTTTGCCAGAGAGTCATCGCAAATCGGTTCGCTTTCAGTGGACACAAGGATTGGGAAGCGCCATGAACCTTTCTCAATCCCAACTTTCTAAAGGTATTAAAACTCAGGTTGTTCTTAAAGATGATAAAAATCCTGCAGAGTCTTTACTTGCACTGATGTTGCAGCAATACTCTGAGCACCAAATTAATCCCAACAATCAAACACCCAACTGGATCACTCAAAGCAATAACCGTCGTACTCCAATCACCACAATAGCAGATTGGGAAATAGCGATTGTTCAGCTCGCGAACAGGGGCGAACTCGCCGTGGCCAGATACTTACCCGATGTGACTTATATCCGCATTAAAGATCAGGTTTTCACTATTTTGAACCATCGTTTTTACAAGTTTAATAATATTTTAGCTCTTGAAAAACTGGCTTACGAGCCCCACAAAAATCGCATTTTCGTTTTACGAGGACTTATTGGAGATCGTCCGGAATATTTTGCCGATCTTAACGAAACACAACTCAATAGCTTTGTGAAAGAACTGGAGGGAGTTTCCCTTTTTAACGATTGGGTGCGCTTTAAAAATAAATACTTCGTCCGTCGAAATAACCCTAAGGTTTGGCAAATGTCAGATTGGTATATGGATTGGCTCACTGCCCACCAATTCCTTGATGCAGGAGTCATTGACCTCAGAGAGTATGATGTGCAGGCCGATCAGTAAGCAAATAGTGCTGAGTTGAGCTCACTGCTATGGATCTTGGCAACAAAGTTTCCGGTGAATAAAGCACAAAGCGCACCTCGCACAAAGACCTGAGCTGTAATTTCCACTCTCGCTTTTTGCTTTCTATTTAAGGAATCAAAAAAATGACGGCGAGCAACTTCGGTTGCCCAATGAACTAAAATCTCTGCATCGTGATCTACGGGCTTAAAATATTTGATCGTGCCTTCCCCAATAACAATATCTTCAGAGTTAAACCCTTCGTCTCGCAGATTCCATAAAAAGAGGCCATAGCTGGCGAGAGCCGCTCCTGAATAGGTACTTCCCCCAAAAAGAGTCCCTTTGTGATTTCGATTCGGGTACAAAGGAAATGACATTAACAGTTCATGACTATCAACTCTAATTACTTTGCCGCCCATCTCCTTAGAGATGGGAATTTTACGATCAAGAAAATCCTGCAATTCACTCAAATACATAAATCACCTTGTACTTTCAGGTATCATAATCAGTGTATTATCTGGATTTAATCCCTTCAAGCGAAAATTTCGATCGCCTGCCATCACATGATTCAAGCTGTTGGTGAGATCTCCCACCGCCCCATTGATTTCAAGTTCAAACAAGACTCCTTGGGATGTGATCACCCGCTCCCGCACTTGCCGAATGGAGCGATTGGAATTCTTTAAGGCTTCCTTAAATAATTCATATTTATTTAGGGGCAAGGCACCTTGAATTTCCAAGCGAACCAAAGTTGAGGTCAATACTCCTCTTTGCCACGCTTCCAACATCTGTTGACCCAAGTCTTTATAGGCCTGAACAACAAAAGCTAAACTTTTTTTCAAATTAAGTGTTTCTAGGTTTTCTTTGGGAGCCAATTTATTTTGTCGATAAAGTTGCGCCAGCACTCGCCCGGTACTGACCTGAAGCACCGAAAGACGAAGGTCCATAACGATCTCTCCACCATTATCTTTACGTAGGATGAAATCACCCTGCATAGCCAGAGGAATACTCCAACGGGTAGCCAAACTCTGAATCTGCTCCGGAGTCAATAATTCTTGTTGATAAACAGATGGTACCAAATGTCGCATCTCAGAAGCTCCTGGTCTCTGGACATAAAAACCCAATCCAAAAAGAGACTTCTGAAGTTGATTCTCAAGATAATCCGCCATGGCCTGCAAATGAACAGGGTTCTGAGCCTTCCACCAACGATAATTTTCTCCCCGCACTTGATCCTCAATGCCAACAAAAGGAATCATCATGGGAGCACTCTCATTGTCATAGAGCAAACCTTGCTCCTGTAATAATGTTTCAAGCACTTTGGTATTGATCTGTAAAGTAACCGTTAGCCTTTGACCTTCTGCGGTTTTCATCAGGTCGCCTGTTTTAATCACTGGAATATATCGACTGGCTTGGCGAAAAATTTTATCAACAATGACATTTTTGTTTTTCTTATATCGAGCCTCTCCAAGAATGGTCTGAATAATTTGTTCTGAAGCCTTAAAGGTCGCTTCATCGATGATTTTCCGTCGCGCTTGGGTGGCGCCTTCAACATTGGTGGTCCCTTCAACAATCTTTTCAACAACCCCAACAGGTAAAATTGCAGACCTCTCAGAACCAGTCCCGGTCGTGGACAGCGTCGGAATCGCATCGGGTGAGCGAGATTCTTCTTCCTGAGCAGAAATTGTCAACGCCACAACAAGAATCACACCCATTATCCACAGACTCATTGGCCGCATTATCCCCCCCTGAGTTCAATAAAATCGGTCCTTCCAAATTGCGACCGAAGACTTTCTATAAAATCATTATTGAGTCTCACCTTCAGTGAGCCCCCTAAATCCATCATCACACTTTTTTTCAGTTCAGGTAAATCAATTTGCAATAAAACTTCAGTCGATCCGGGATTTTCTTTCAGAACGCCATACAGAGTCTCCAAATCCTTTTCCGGCCAATCCTTGAGTCGAAGAGTGAACGCTCGAATTTTCATGAGCATTTCTTCAAGCGTCGTCACCGTATCCACAATAATCTTTGGACTTTGATTTTCGACCTCCAAAAGCCCACCAATCAATAGCGGTCGCTCCTCTTTAAAAAACGGCTCCGTTTTAGCGAAGACATCTGGAAACACCACTAATTCCACATTACCAGAGAGATCCTCTAGGCGTCCAAAGGCCATTCGGGTTCCTTTTTTAGTAATAAGCTCCCGAAACTCACTGATAATTCCCGACAACATAACCCGTGGTTTTCCATAGTCACGTTGCCGAACCCCCTCTGGCGGCGCAGGAGGCTCGATCTCTCCCCGGCGTTCCAAATAACCAATCAACCCCGCAATTTCACAGGTTTGCCACAAGGCGCTCAAGGAAGCCGAACCTTGCAAAGGATGTCCTGATAAATAAAAACCAAGGACCTCTTTTTCAAGAGCTAAACTTCCTAAACGCCCCCAAGGTTTCACCGGATCAAGAACAACTTTCTCTTCATTGCTCTCACCCATCAACTCAAAGAGACTCACCTGTCCAAATTCAGATTCTTTTTTCTTTCGTTCCGCACGCTCAATATATTTTGTGTATTGCGCCAGCAACTGGGCGCGATGGGGACCAAATTGGTCTAAGGCACCCGCTTTAATGAGGCATTCAATGACTTTTTTATTGGTCTTCCGCAAATCAACGGTTTCAAAAAAATCTTCCAAGGTTTCGAATTTTTTATTGGGAAGGGATTGCCGACTTTCAACGATCGATTCCACCGCTGCTTGTCCGACACCCTTGATGGCGCCAAGACCAAAATAAATTTTATCCCCATGAACGGTAAATTGATAATCTGAATAATTCACATGGGGAGGCACCACTTCGATTCCATGGCGTTGAGCATCTTTGGAGTACTTTACCACTTTATCAGTGTCGCTCATCTCCGTTGATAACAGGGCCGCAAAAAACTCTCCCGGATAATAATTCTTTAACCACGCCGTATGGGCCGCCACCACGCAATAGGCGGCAGCGTGGGATTTGTTAAAACCGTAATCGGCAAACTTGTACATCAAATCAAAGAGTTCATCGGATTTCTTTTCATCGTGACCACGCTCTTTAGCTCCTCGCAAAAAACGCACGCGATGCTGATCCATCTCTTCTTTAATTTTCTTACCCATCGCTCGACGAAGCATATCCGCTTCACCGAGACTGTATCCAGCGATGATTGATGCGATACCCATCACTTGCTCTTGGTAAACAATAATACCATAGGTTTCTTCGAGAACCTGACGCAACTCATCAAAAATATATTCCACCGGAGCCTCGCCATGCTTACGCTTGGCGAACTCAGGAATCATCGCCATCGGACCAGGTCGATAGAGAGCGTTGATGGCGGTGATATCACCGAAACTGGTCGGTCGAATCTGTCGGATGGCATCACTGATGCCCTCACCTTCGAACTGGAAGATCCCTGCGGTATCTCCTTTCGACATGATTTCATAAATCCCAGAATCACTCAGTGGAATATCCTGAGGGCGAATCTTTTTGCCGCGATTTTTCTCGATGTTGCGAAGGGCATTATGAATGTGAGTGAGGGTTTTTAAACCGAGAAAGTCAAACTTGATAAGGCCGATTTTCTCGGCGTGTTTCATATCGTACTGAACTACATTTTCACCATCGGTTCCGCGATAGAGAGGCGCGTGCTCCACCAAACGTCCATCGGCGATAATCACACCAGCGGCGTGAATCCCCGCATGACGAGCCATCCCTTCAATTCTTTGCGCCAGATCCATCATGGTTGCAACTTGCGGATTCATTTCCATGAGTTCCCGCAAGCGTGGCTCCATCTCGATAGCTTCTTTTAATGTGATACCTAGCTTATCGGGCATCAGTTTTGCCACGACATCCACTTCTGAAAAAGACATTCCAAGCACACGCCCGACGTCGCGCAAAGCGGCTCGCGCTTGCAGTTTTCCGTAAGTGATAATCTGACTAACGCTCTCCACACCATATTTGCCAATCACATATTGAATCACTTCGCCGCGGCGATCTTGGCAAAAGTCGATATCAAAGTCAGGCATGGAAATACGTTCTGGATTCAAAAAACGTTCGAAGAGAAGTTTGTGAGGAATCGGGTCCAAATCAGTGATACGTAAACAAAAAGCCACGAGACTTCCAGCCCCGGATCCCCGGCCTGGCCCTACAGGAATATCTTGTGACTTTGCCCAATTGATAAAGTCTTGTACGATCAGAAAGTAGCCATTAAAACCCATGCGATCAATGATCTGTAATTCGTAATCAAGACGCTTGTGATATTCGGGAATTTGGTCTTCTTTAACGGTTTCGCCTCTGTCCGCCGCTTCACTCAATCGCTGTTCGAGCCCTTCATAGGATAGACGACGAATTTCTTCGTTAGTCGGAGCGCCTTCGCGCGTGGGAAAACTCGGTAAGTGATAAATTGGTTTTCCCTTATCGTCTTTTAGCTTAAAACTCACCTTACAGCGCGAAGCGATTTCCAAGGTGCGGTCGCACACTTCAGGCTTATCCTGATAGAGGATTCGCATCTCTTCCGGGCTCTTGAGGTAAAACTGATCACTTCCTAAACGCGGACGCGATTCATCCTGAATGGTGCGGTTCGTACCAATACAAACCATCACCTCTTGAGCCATCTGATCATCTTTAACTAAGTAGTGGACATCATTGGCCGCGACTAATGGCACGCCGGTGATTCGTGAAGCCTCATCCAGAAAAGGATTCACTTGCAACCAATCGCGTAAACCAGTTTTATTTGTTTCCAAATACAAGCGATCAGAAAAAATTCCCTGCAGTTGACGCACTCTTTCGAGCGCAGCATCAGGGCCTTCATGCAAGAAAGTCTGTGGGACTTCACCCATCAAACCGCCGGTCAAACAAAGAAGTTCCTGCCCATACTCAGCCAAGACTTCGTAATCGATCCGCGGTTTATAATAAAAGCCTTGTTGATAACCAATCGAACTCAATTGACATAGATTTTTATAACCCTGAGCACTCTGGGCCAAAAGCACTAACCGGCGTAGGGGATATTTGGTAGAATCTCGATCTTGGCCTTTTTGGTGACGACTGCCCGGCGCCAAATAAACCTCACAGCCAAGAATCGGTGTTATACCCGCATCCTTGGCTGCAAAATAAAATTCAATGGCGCCAAACATATTTCCATGATCCGTAAGTGCGACACCCGGCATTTGCAAATAGGCTGCCTTCTTTACCAAAGCTTTTACTTTGATACTCGCCTCTAAAAGCGAATACTCACTATGAACATGCAAATGCACAAAAGACATGAATTATTCCCATTCAATGGTTGCAGGCGGTTTACTGGTCACATCATAAACGACACGGTTAATGCCTTTTACTTTATTGGTGATACGGTTTGAAATCTCGCGCAGATCTTGAAACTCAAACGGATACCAATCCGCTGTCATTCCATCTTGCGAGGTTACCGCACGGATCGCAAGAACTTTATCATAAGTCCTCGCATCCCCCTGCACACCCACGGAACTCACTGGCAGCAATACACAAAAGGCTTGCCAGATTTTATCGTAAATATTTTTTTCACGCAGATAGTTGATATAAACCTCATCCGCATCACGTAACAACGATAAATTCGCTTCATTCACTTCACCGAGCACGCGAATCGCTAAACCTGGGCCTGGAAATGGATGACGCCACAACAGATTATGGGGAATTCCTAACTCTGCTCCCAAACGTCGTACTTCATCTTTAAAAAGTTCTCTGACAGGCTCGACCAATTTCAATTTCATTTTTTCCGGCAATCCACCCACATTGTGGTGCGACTTAATGGTCACCGAGCCACCAATAGAAGAAACACTTTCGATCACGTCCGGATACAAAGTTCCCTGCGCCAAAAACTGAACTGGAGGCAATCCTTGCATGCTCTTTTCAAATACTTCACTAAACAACCGACCGATCGTCTTGCGTTTTTGTTCAGGGTCATAAACCCCTTTGAGCGCCGACATGAATTCTTTGACGGCAGGAACGCCTTTCACATCAAGTCCGAGCTTATGATAGTTTTCCAATACCGTTTCGAACTCGTGCTTTCTCAGCAAGCCATTGTCCACAAAAATACAATGCACGCGCTCTTTACCAAGGGTCTTCGTCAACAAGGTTGCCACTACGGTAGAATCAACACCACCACTCAAAGCGCACAATACCTGATCCGCAGGTCCCACTTTCTCTAATATTTCTTTTTGCAAGTGGTGCAACATTTGAGGAGCATCCCAGTCTGCTTGGGCTTTACACAAATTGGCAGCGAAGGCCTTTAACACTTCAACACCTTGTTGAGTGTGACTGACTTCAGGATGGAATTGAACCGCCCAAACACGATCACTCTCCATCGCGGCCAAATGCCCCGACGTCGATTTGCCAGCCACTTTAAAACCAGGAGGAACCGCATTCACAATATCGCCATGGGACATCCAGCAATTTTGCTCTCGAGGAACATCTCCCCAAAAACTTTCCCAATGCACGGGCATCAGGCCGTACTCCCGGTGCGTGGCTTTTTCAACTTCGCCACCTAAATCAAAAGCAATCAATTGCATGCCATAACAGACACCCAACACGGGAGCAACATCAACCAACTCTTGCACTGGTCGTCGGGGTGAGGTTTCCTCATAAACGCTGTTGGGACCACCACTCAATACAATCCCATAAGGATTCTTAGCTTTAATCTCTGCAGTTGGTGTTTTATAAGACAAAATCTCACTGTAATAACCAAGTTCACGAAAGCGACGCGCGATCAACTGTGTGAACTGTGAACCGAAATCAATAATTAAAAACCCTCTTTTCATATCCCCACACCTTCAATTCAAAATTTTATTTAAACTCAATCTATTTACTAAATTCAATACAGCCAATCCTTTTTCCAATGACCCGAAATACTTTAGGCAGAGTTTCACTCGCTTCTGGCGCCGAGATTTTTCGTTCTGGCAAGGCGAACAAGTCTAGCGACTGAGGCGTAGTTCCCCTACGCTGCAGCGAGCGTCGGCGTAGGCCAACGCTGCCAGAAAGAAAAAGATCAAGCCAGAATTATTCCCAGCGGTAGTTCGGAGCTTCTTTAGTGATCGACACATCATGCACGTGGGACTCTTTCAACCCCTGAGCCGTGATCTCCACAAACTTCGCCTTTTCTTGAAGGTCAGCAATGTTCGCAGCGCCAACATAACCCATTCCAGAGCGTAAACCGCCCACCAATTGGTGAATAATTCCAGAAAGACTACCGCGATAAGGAACCTTACCTTCGATACCTTCTGGAACCAGCTTTTCGGCATCAATGACATCACTTTGAAAGTAACGATCCTTAGAACCCTTGGACATCGCGCCCAAACTTCCCATACCACGATACACTTTATAGGAACGACCTTGAAACAAAATGGTTTCTCCAGGCGATTCCTCCGCACCAGCCAACAAGTTCCCAATCATCACCGAATTAGCGCCAATGGCTAGAACTTTGGTAATGTCACCTGAAAACTTAATTCCACCATCGGCGATAATCGTGCGTCCATATTTTTTGGCCATCTGAGCGCAATCATAGGCCGCAGTGATCTGAGGCATACCAACACCCGCCACCACACGGGTGGTACAAATGCTACCTGGACCAACACCGACTTTTACCACATCCGCTCCGGCTTGAAATAAGGTTTCAGCAGCTTCTGGAGTTACGATATTTCCCGCAACGACGATAGTGTCTGGATGTTTTTTATGAATGAGCTTTACCATTTCAATCACATTTTTAGAATGACCATGAGCCGTATCCACCACCAACACATCACAATGGGCCGCGACGAGAGCAAAAGCACGGTCCACAGAATCAGCACCAGTACTGATCGCCGCTCCGACCATCAAGCGCCCTTGTTTGTCTTTCGTGGCTTGTGGATAAGCTTTCGCTTTTTCAATATCTTTAATAGTGATTAAACCTTTTAGTTTTCCAGCTTCATCAACCACTGGCAACTTTTCGATACGGTACTTTTGAAGAATTTCGCGCGCCTGCTGAAGCGTTGTCCCTACTTTCGTGGTGATCAAGCGCTCTTTCGTCATGATGTTGCGAATTGGTTGCTGCAAATTTGTTTCAAAGCGCAAATCGCGATTGGTTAAAATTCCAACAAGAGTTCCTTCCACGGTGATGGGCACACCACTGATTGTATACTTGCGCATCAATTCCACAGCCTCTGCGACCAATTGGTCGGGACCGAGCGTAATGGGATCACTGATCATGCCACTTTCGTACTTCTTCACTTTTTCGACTTCAAAAGCTTGTTCTTCAATACCAAAGTTTTTGTGAATAATACCGAGCCCACCCAACTGAGCCATGGTGCGAGCAGTGCGATTCTCCGTAACGGTATCCATCGCCGCCGAAATGATGGGGGTGTGCAACTTAGTGCCCCGTGCGAAATCAGTTATTGTTGATACCTGTGACGGAACTATCTCTGAATACTGCGGTAAGAGTAGAACATCATCAAAGGTTAGAGCTCTGCGGATAAAACCCAACCCTGAGTTCTTTTGATCGACCACCATCTATGCCTCCAAAATTTTATTTCAAAAAGAATACTGATCTTTTCCCTCTGAGGCGAGCGAAGAATGGCTTTTAGGCCCTGCGCTAAAATATTTGCTTAGTATTGAAAAAGGGAGACCTTCATTTGCACTTTTTTCGCACCGACTCAGAGCTTTTTAGGCTTGAAGTTTTAACCCTCTTTCGATGATTATGGCATCAATTTGCGTCCTTTACCTACCTCGAAGGCTCATTGCGATCTCGTCGATAAATTTTTGGGCTGGGCGGGTGAAAACGTGACCTTTTCGCTTAACTAACAATAAGTCAGTCAGAATTGGCTTTGATAACTCAATCTCTCTTAATTTTTTCTCTCGCAATTCGTCAGCCACCATAAAACGGGCCAATAAAGTACAACCCTCACCAGCCATACAAAGGCGTTTTTGTAACTCTTGGCTATTGGCCTCAACATTAATCTTTGTGGTCCCCGCTAAATCAAAGACCCGGTAAGAGGGATGCCTTTGAAACTCTCGAGAGATAGAGCCGACGATGCCGACCTCACCCAAGTCCTCAATCCTAATTTTGGGATAAGTTTGAGCGGCAGCGACTAAGACCAACTCAAAGGGAGCAATTCTTTTGTACTCTAAACCAGGCGTATTTATTTTGGTAAAAAACAAACCAAACTCGAGTTCATTTCTCAGAACTTGGGAGATGATCTCATTGGGCGCTCCCACAAAAATGCTCGGAGTCACCTTCGGGTATCGATTACGAAACTGATGGATTCGCTCTACGAGTAAATAGCGCGCTAAATGATCAGAGGCCCCAAAACGTAAATAGCCTTCACACTTATGAGTCGCCCCCCGCACCCGATCCTGAATTTCTTGAACTCCGTTAAAAACCACCTGACACTGATCAAAGATCTCCCGACCCAGAGGGGTAAACGCCACTCCTTTTTTAGATCTTTCCAGGAGTTTAATCCCTTCCCGATCCTCCAAAAGTGCCACTGATTTACTCAAAGCCGACTGGCTTATATGTAAGGCCTTGGCTGCGGCGGTAAAACTTCCCGCCTTGGCGACTTCATAAAAACATCTTAAATGATTGAGTTCCATAGAGTCATTCTAACTCTATCTATTCCGTATTGGAATAGTTAATAGTCCAAATAGCTGCTTTTGTTATGACATAAAGTCGCCTAAAAGACCTTCATCACTGTTTCGGAGTGAAACAGTACACGTAAAACGTTAACCATAAAGGAAATTTATTTATGAAAACATTCATCCTAACAACCTTACTCTCTCTCAATACCTTTGCCAGTGCTGTCGAAATTATTAAATCCAGCAAGGAAACCATAGTTCCATCGTCCATTGAATCCGTGATTTCAATGATTCCCAGCCAGCCCGATAAAAAAGTGCAGTTCGTGGTAACCAACCACGGAATGAGCACTGATGTATCACCTCGTTTTTCGGTTTATCTCGGCTATGCGACGCTCGCCGAAATGGGCAATATCAACGCTGACTTTGAAATCACCAGCCAAGCCTTTGATTTTATCAGCGCGACCCGTAAATCCGCGGGTCACTATGTGGTAAAAACAAAAGAGTATGGTGATGAAGGTATGCATAATGTGACTTATGAAATCGATGCGACGCAGATGTTCGTTGATGAGAAAAAAACCAGAAAAAACTGTGGTGGTGACTTCTGCGACGTGAGCCTTGAGACTTCAATCTCAGTTAAGCGAACAGCAAAAAAGTGCAATTAAAAAAAGCTAGCAAAGTGAAAGGGCCCCGACTCGGTTGAAAAAAAATCCTAAGCGTGTAGAAGCGGCAGGATTAATACCACTAAACTGGGGCCGCACCAACTTTTTAAACTTTTTTGCTTTTGTCTCAAAAACATACAATCAACTTAAATAAAAGGTGTAACAATTGAAAAATACTTAAAGATGGGTAAAATATAGGAAACAGCTACGCAAAGAAATTATAAAATTGGAAATCTAAGATGACTGAAAAGACGGTTTCAAAGAGTGTCTTCAATAAATTAGCCATTTTTGTAGTATTTTGCCTTTCGGTGTTTTACGCTAATTGCAGTCAAAAGAAATATGAGACCGGTAATGTGGGAAATACGACTCCACCAGTTCCAGTAAGCTCGAACACTCCAGAAACCCCATTGGCCACTGATCCCTTGGCAATGAATGTACAATTGCCAACCATTAATCTAACTTATCCACACGCCGCGATTTCCTCTACGCGCACTATACAAATTGAAGAGTTTTTAGGTTTAAATGTTGTTCCCCCGCTGGTTACTATGGCTCAGTGGGAGTCCCAGGCTCAGAAAATTTCAGAACTTGGATTAAAGTGGGTACGATTTGGTCTGTACTGGAACCTTATTGAAAATGATCTGGGAGTGCGTGATTACACACAACTTGATCAGGTTATGAATATTTCTAAAAAGTATCATTTGAATGTAATAATTTATGTAATTGCGCCTCCAAAAAGTAAGTCTGCAAATCCAACGTCTGACAGATACGATCAATATCCACCTGCTCCTGCACAATATCAGTACTACGCAAATTTTCTTAAAGAGATTTTGATTCGTTACAAAGACCCGTCAAACAATTGGGGAATTTCTGCCATTCAAATTTGGAACGAACCCAATTTAAGAATGTTCTGGCAGACTTCTAATGGATTTGATGATCCAACAGCAGTGCATGACCTAACTTCCACTGTGTCAACCACATTGAAAAGTTATGACTCAAATATAACTCTCGTGCTCGCAGGTTTAGCCTATTGGGGAGTGATGCTTAATAGTTCTGGTCAACCGAAGAACATGTTTGTAGATTATTTTTATCCAATAGGTACGTTTAATTCAGTGAATGCAATAGCGGCTCATCCTTACCTCAATAATCCATTTGGTGACATCGATTCGAGTAATCCCTATAATTTTATTACAAACGGAAGCTTTTTTATTAATAATGCCGGAAAATCAATGTGGGCGACTGAATGGGGATGGGGAAGTTATAAATCTCAAACTCCTTCATCCAACGAGCTAGTAAAAGAAGATGTTCAATCAATTTATATAATACAGCGACTGATATTAATGATGTCCATGGGGTTCGAAAAAAGCTTTCTCTTCACCATTCAAGATTTGAGTGCTTCTTTGGTTGGCGATCCCTATCGAACAATGGGACTTTTAGATGAGTCCCTTAATCAAAAAAATTCTTACCAGGCCTTAGCCAGAGTAGTCAGTTGGCTTAAAGGAGAAGTTTTGGCCCCAGAAAGCCTGGCCAATTTCAGTCCAACCTTGGTGGCTCAATCCTATCCCGAGTTGTGGTTTTATTCTTGGAAAAGCAGCTCATCAAACAAACACTTCATTTTTTGTTGGTCTGATTCCGTTAAGCAAATTTCCTTGCCAGTAAATTCATCAATTGAAATTCTAAATCCTTTTGATGGCTCACAATCGACTTTGATGCCAACCGAAGGCATGCATAATATTAAAATCCCCGTTTATCCCATATTGATTCGTTACTGATAGCTTATACCATTTCCATTTAGTTCGTAGCCCATCGTTGGCTGCGTCGTTCGAGACACCCCTTCACAGAGGGGAAACCCCGCCTCGTGTGTGCCTTACACCGGGCAGGGTCCCTCTGTGAAGGGAAGAGC
>CAZYOE010000093.1:0-17058 GCA_964648725.1 uncultured Pseudobdellovibrionaceae bacterium
GGGTGCCCACGTTGAGTGAGAGATGAAGTGAAGGCAACGCAGAAGTTGGACTTTTCCAGCGGAATCTATTTAGTATCCGTTAACGTACTTTATGCACGATAAAGAAAAAATCACGTATTCTTTGGGCCAACTGATCATTGCATTCAAAATTTAATACCGATTCAAGCGTGGTCAAGAGTGCTTCTTTTGTGTACACTGCTTTTATAACTTTAGTGCTGAGAATCATGCTGCTGTCATGGAGTTCTTTTGATAGACGTCCTTTAAAATGCAGCTGCGAAGCACAACTATAAAGACCTAAAAAGTAGGGCGAAGAGTTCGTGGCTCTTAGTTGACTCGTGAGGAACTTCAGTCCTGGTTGATTTTTATGGTACCAAGAGTAATTCACTTTTCCATTGCTTGCGCGGCGAGGGGGTGAAAAATCAGGACCACCTCCATCTCTTGAATGCCCCTCATACAAAATCACATCGGCATTTTGCAGAGCCCAACCATAAAATTCTTGCGCCTCCTCGCTTTGAAGACGCTGTTCCTTTCGATAGGTACTTAGATTTGCGCTATTAGATATATCATAACTACTGTTCATGAGATAAATATCCACAAACACCTTTTCGTTAAAACCCGTTGTCAACTCTCGAGTGTAATGAAAAGGCTGGTGAGGTTGTTCTTTTTGGGCTTCAAACTGACAAAAACCTTGATTGGGATATCGACAGGACCTTTTTAGATGATAGCCAATTTGATCTAGGGTAAATTTATCAGTCACCAAATCAAGGCCTTCATCCACGGTATCGCTATAGCCCAAGGCTATCGCAATCTTTAGGCGCTTTGGCTCCTTGAATCTCCGCTCGTAATTAAAATAACAGCCGTTATAAGCCTCTGGGCGTTCGATGGGTTCATATTGGATCGTCATTGGAATTGAGAACGCCCCGATGCTGCCCAAGAAACTAATAGTAAAACTGACAATCAGAAGCGTTCTCTGAACTACACATTTTCTATTGATCATAAGATACCCCCTGATAGGGGCCTAACATAGATATTCGAACCTTTATACCAAAAAAACATAACTTCATGCACATGAGCAAACTTGACCAGAAATATCATTTGGACGTAACGTCCCTCCAGCGAGGAAAATATGTCGAAAAATAGAACTTCTCTAGCAATCATCACTGGCGCCTCTTCTGGAATTGGAAGAGCCACTGCTCTTCAATTAACCCAAGACGGTTATGATCTTTTATTAATGGCGCGACGCCAAGAACGCTTAAATGAGCTGAAGTCCGAAATTCTTCAAAAGACGCCCCATGCAAAAGTAATGCTTTTTGCCGGTGATATACGCTCTCGTCAGGATCTCAATCGTCTTGTCGAGACCCATCGAGTTCATTTCAAAAACTTGAGTGTTATTGTCAATAATGCTGGTTTAGCAAAAGGTGTTGAGTCTTTTCAAGAATCCAAACTCGAAGATTGGGATGCAATGATAGATACCAATGTTAAAGGCGTCCTTTGTCTCACCCGACTATTGATTCCTTTTATGATAGAACAAAAGCAGGGGCATATTATTAATCTTGGATCCGTTGCCGGTCGCTGGGTCTATCCAGGTGGTGCGGTCTATTGAGCCAGCAAATTTGCTGTGCGTGCGATCACTGAAGGACTACGGCAAGACCTTTGTGGCACCGGTTTGAGAGTCACAAATATCGAACCCGGAATGGTGGAGACGGAGTTTTCAGTGGTTCGACTTGGGGATCAAGAAAAGGCAGATGCCGTTTATCAAGGTATGACACCATTGAAACCAGAGGATGTTGCAGATACCATTAGCTGGTGCTTGTTGCGCCCTGCGCATGTTAATATTCAAGAGCTTGTTATTTTCCCGACGGATCAAGCTGCCATTCGGCAGGTCCATCGGAATTAGTTTGGGTTAGGCTTAATAGATTTTGCTGAAAAAGGCCAACTTCAAGGCGCCAAGAACTTTTCAATCCGAACCCCAAGTAAGGGACTGAGCCCCGTGGTGATCCAACTGATTTTCTGTTCACGATCCACAAAAACAATCGTGGGTGTTCCCTTGATTTGGTAGGCATCTCCAATTTTTCCATTCGAATCAATTCCAGTCAAAAATCGATATTGACGCTCTAACACAACTTTGCGAACTAAATCTGGATCTTCATAGGTAGAAATGGCTAAAATCGAATCTGCTTTTATGCTCCCACTTTCTATCATTTTATTGATCCTGGTCAGTTCGATCTCGCAAGGTCCACACCAGGTCGCCCAGAATACTATAACAAGAGGTTTGGGATAATTTTTTAATGAAAAGATTGAGCCTGATAACAGTGCTACTTCAAAATCTGGAGCCAGAGAATCCTCAATCTTCCAATGTTCAAGCACCGAAGGCAGACGCAAATAAAACAAATACGCCAAGAGACACCAAAATAAAACATTCAACATTGAACTTAACTTAAAGAATCGCTTCATTTCATTACTTCAACTGGCTGAACGAATTACTTCAATTGTTTTTTGCATTTGCGGATGAGGAATTTTTAAAACAAACGTCGTATTGGCCTGAGTCTTATCCAGATCAAGCCAGCCGCCATGCCCGGCAATTAGGCCCTTGGCAACACTAAGTCCCAATCCGGTACTCTGTACTTTTGTCGTGAAAAACGGTTCCATGATGCGGTCCCGAACGTTTTCACCAATCCCATAACCTGAGTCTTTAATCACAATCACCGCTTGCTCAATTTCATTGATGAGCTCAATTGAAATCCAACGATCGGGAATCTTCTGGATGGCTTCAATACTATTAGCCAAGAGAATTGAGATAATATGGATAATTTCCCGTGTCCGACAGTAAAACTTAAAGTCGTCGCCTTTTAAAACTATCTCTAAGCGGATACCTTTTTTATGTAAACGTTCGTGAAACATAAAAACCGCCTGTTCAAGGGTAGGCAGAGCCCAGGCTTCCTCCAGAAAAGGTCCTGAGCTATGCACCGAGGTGTTTGAAAAAATCCGCAAGGCATCGATGATCGAAGAAATTCTGGTCACCATTTCATCGGTGTTTTCCAAATACTTTTTTATTTTATTGAGATCAGGGTTTTCTCTTGTTAGATGCTTTTTGATCAATTCAACCCGACCTCGAATAATGGTTAGGGGGTTATTGATCTCATGAGCTACACCAGAGGAAATCTGTGAAAGACTCAACATTTTAGAGGCATTCATCACTTTTATTTCCGCTTGTCTCAGTTCAGAAATATCTCTACCAATACTATAAACCAAGCCATTGACAGTGTCCGGCACTGCGTTCCACAAAATTAGTTTATAATCACCAGTCGTAGTCCGCATTCGGGCTTCCCATTGCGTACTGATACCTTCACGCAGAAACTGCCAATGCCGTTTTGTAAGGCCTTTATCATCCGGATGAATTCGATCAATAATGGAAAAACTATTTAGTTCGGCATGTCCACGCAACAAATACTGATAGCAAGACTCATTAGCGTGAATAACTCTTCCATCCATAGCACTAATAGAAATGATGTCACTTGATAAAGAAAAAATCTTTTCAAATTGCTCATAGTACTTCTGCAGCGCCACTTCTCGCTCATAAAGTGGTTGAATATTTTCAATCGTATTAATCATACAGCCACTCGGCAAACGATTCGAACTCACCCGAGTCCATAGAGCTGATCCGTCTTTTTTGAGATAGCGTTTGCGCATTTTTTGAAGGCGCCCATCTTCATCTAATATTGAGTTCTTTAACTCTTCGTCCATACTCGCATCCTCAGGATGAATAAAAGCCGGGAGGAAACGTCCCAAGAGTTCCTCTTCCTGATAACCAAGATTCAAGCAAAAACTTTTGTTGACCAGTAAAATTTTGCCATCAGCATCAGTTTCCACGACACCAATGGGAGAGTACTCGATAAGTGCTTCTAATCGTTTTTTATTTCTATTCCCCTCTTCAAAGAGGCGAACCCTTTGCGTCACTTCATGGCGAATGGAAAGGTAACCAATGACTTCACCACTTTCTTTTGAACGTCTGGGTACGATCACGGAATCCACCCAATAAAGAGTTCCATCCTTGGCCCGGTTGCAGATAATCCCTTTCCAGGATTTTCCTGCTTTGATTGTATCCCAAAGGTGCTGAAAAAACGCCTTTGAATGCACTTCTGAATTTAGGATGGAGTGTGATTGGCCTATTAACTCATCCCGATCGTAGCCAGAAATATTACAAAAATTCTGATTCACATCGAGAATAATACCATCTAAATCAGTGATGGCCACGATATCATGAAGTTCCACTGCTGAAAGGATGGCTTCGCACTTTTCGGAATTCCGTCTGAGGATTTCTTGGTGACTCTGGCCTCGAAGAACTAAGAGGCTCATTCCACCAAGCACGAGAAAATTCAAAAGAATGAGTGGCATTACGTTTGAGTTTTCTCCGCTGATCCAAAGATGGAAATAAATGACCCCATTCATCATCGCAATTGGCAATAAGGCTAACTGAACTATCCGAGTTACTTTCATACCTAACTTATCGGAGGCCGCTGTTAGCAGCTAGACTCAAGTTTTCTTTAAAAACAGAACAATAGTCTAGGTAAAGTATTGAAAAAGCAGGCACCCAACGTACTCTTAGCCACAGGCTTGATGATAAGAAATCTTCAAAACACCGAATCAATTCCAATTTGAGACCGTAAAAATACATCCAATTTAGCCATTTCATCTGCGAGAAAATGCCCATGATCGGAACTCATACCACCTAGAACAGCGACAGCTTCTGTCGACATTGTAATATCAAACAAAAATGTTTGCCAAAATAAACTCCAGCGGCATTCATCAGCAGAGCTTAATAATTCGTTTTCCTGATAACCATTTTGTCTTTTATAGCATTCTAACACCTTCGCATAAAAGCTCATGAAAATATAAACCGGATGTGCATTCATATCGGCTGCAACATAAGTGAAGTCCAAAGCAAACTTCTGATCCTCAGCCAGCCAATTTTGAAAACCCTGGTATTGCCAAGCTTTCAAAAAGAACGATGCCAAATAACGCTGCGATAAATTCTGTTTTGGATCCCCAAAGAAATGACTCGCATGCAAAAGATCGTGTAAACAAAAGCTCCACACATCGCGTCCCTCTTCCACTGGAATTGGGATTTGTTCTTCAGTCACTAAGGCAGTGACACATCGTTTTCCTTGCACTTGAAATTTCAAGAGTTCCTCGGCGCTTGGAACATAATGCAACACAAATAAATCAAATTCACAATCTCGCCATCCTCTGAGGCTCTTTAGAACCTTTTCTGGAACGCCTCGGAGCTGCCTCAAATCACCATAGACCCAAGTACAACTATCATTCCACTTCAACAATTGTTCCTTAGTGAACAAGCCGGCAAAGGCATCGCTGACCTGCAAATACATTTTGTCTTTGCGATTGGTTTCTTCTGCCGAAAGATCTTTACGTTTTGACCATTTCTCCATCGGACGGTTAAGAAACACAAAAATCAAAAGGTAGCGGGCCACGAACTCCCAGGAGGCTAACTCTCCCGCCTCGACCTCTTTTTTCCAAATCTCAAAGACAACAGATAAGGGATAGGCCCACTGCTTGAGCTTTTCTTCCTCGATCATCTGATATCGGTACCGACCCTTTCGCATTTATTCCTCACGTCACTCTCGATCTAAATGAGCTATTTACGTTCTATCGATTGACTCTAAGTCCTAATTCCTTATCATCAGAAGTGATGAATAAGAAAAGAAAAAAACATGCTCATGATATAACCACTTCTGCTCAAAAGGCCATGCCGGCAGTTGTTCGAATTCACTGCCGCGGCTTTAGCGAAAGCCAATGGACTTCATTGCTTGATCCTCGACAAGTCGCTTCGGAAGAATGGACTGGTTCAGGCTTCTTTATCAAATGGAAAAATCAGGAAGGCTGGATCTTAACTAACGGCCACGTTGCACGCAGTGCTCACCATCTTGAGATTCGATCCATATTCACCAGTGATGAACCCTTTGAAGTCGAGTGTGTTGGCCTAGTGCCTGGACTAGAACCCGATGTGGCGTTGTTACGGTTTTCCCCGAGTGAACTTAAACGCTTCAAAAAAATCGCCAAGATTAAAAGACTACCCTATTTGAAATTTGGTGATTCAAAGAAAGTACACCGCGGTGAGGTCATCAAAGCTATTGGTTACCCTCTTGGAATGGAAGAACCAAATATTTCGGCAGGGGAAATCTCAAACTTTATCGGCGGAACACCTGGCACTGTTGAACGCTTTGTCACAGATGCGGCCATCAACCCTGGCAATAGCGGCGGACCCGCCATCAGTCGCACAGGCGCCGTTCTCGGAATAAATACTGCCATCATTTTGGGGGCTAACAATATAAGTTTTATCACCCCGATTCACCTTGCGGAAAACATTCTCCCACTGCTACAACAAGGAAAGACTTTATCGCTTCCGCATTATGGGGCTCATTTACAAAGAAATTCAGAAAGAAATGCCAAATTTCTAAAAATGAAAAGCTGTGATGGCGTGATCGTCTCTAAAATTTTGCCCGGCGGATTTGCTGAAAGCGCGCAATTACGCCAAAAAGATATTATTCTCGCTGTGAACAAACATAAAATTGATCGACATGGGATCGTAGCCGAACAGCGACAACATTCAAGAAAACAAAATTTATTTGATATTCTGCAGATGAATCCGCCGTCATCCCCGGTGGAACTTACCATTTGGCGAAGTGGCAAGAGATTAAAGAATACCTCCCTGATTAAAACGTCTCCGCCTTTAACTTTTCCAACCCAACCGCTCTGGAGTGAAAGATACTACTTATGTCTGGAAGGAATAATCATTCAGGAGGTCTCCGAAGAACTCATCGAAGGACTCCATCAAACTTATAACATTGATCCTTGCTTTCTCTTTCGCGAATATTTTGAATCAAAGTCAAAGTTACTGATAACCCATATATGCCCAGAAAGCCCAGCTGAAGATCTCTTTATTGAAATGGGAGATTTTGTTTATAAAATTAATGGGCAAAAAACCACTTCGTTGGCTTCTTTAGAAAGCTCATTGAACAGCCTGATGAGAAAGAAATCCAAAGCGTCGATTCTTTTAGAGACAAGCTCAGGACTAATAGCAAGTCTTACTTTGCAAGGGGATAAGAAGGGCCAAAAGCCATGGGGAATTCGCAAGCCCCAGGAGCCCGCTAATAAATAGCCGTTTTTCTATAGGAATAGATGTCAATCAGACACAGCATAGACCAATCTCCAGTCGATGCCACTTTGTTATTTTTCCCCATTCATTAGCCCTAAGCTAAAGATTCCCGAGTCTTTACCGAATAATTGATGTGAACTTATGCTTGGAGTACTAAATGAGTCTAATTTGGAAAAAAATTGATACTCTGACTAAATGGGGAACTCCAGAATCAGCGAATCCCCTCGATCAGCTTCACTATCAGGTGGTAAATACAGTTGGATTAATTTCGACCATTTCAGTTTTTTTGGCTATCATCGCCCATGCCATTGATGGGAATTGGAAAAATATACCCATTAATTTTTCCGTCATGTTGCTCGCTTTGCCTATCTTTGTTTTTACCTATTACCACAAACTCAATTGGGCTCGCATTTACCTTCTCGCTTTTGCTAATGGTGTGGTCTTCTTTTTTTCAGGGCAGGTTTCTCTTAAATATGAGTTCCATGTTCTGTTTTTTGCCATTGCCCTCTTGCCTTTTGTACTCTATTCCTCCAATGAAAAAAAAGGTCGGATGTTTGGCTCGCTGACTTCGGTTCTCCTTTTCTTTTTTCTTTCCATGTCTAATTTTCAGCTTCCGTGGGTCATTGATCTTCCAACTCCAACTTGGAATCCGCACGGCACCTATGCCATTACTTTTGCCATCACATTAACAGCTGTTTGGCTTCTCATTCGATCCCACGATTTAACGCTGAAATTTCTTGATGATGAACGCACCAGACTCATCAATACTGAGAAACTTGTGTCATTAGGCGAGCTTTCAAGCAGCCTGGCTCATGAACTTAAAAATCCACTCTCAGTCGTTATTTCGCGAACTTCTTTACTGTTGGAACGTCTTGAAATGGGTTCGATCCCCAAGGAAGATCTCGATAAAGCCCTTAGGGTTATCTTGCGAACATCAGGACGTATTGAGCAAACGATTAAAAGCATACAAGCATTATCAAGAGATTCTACTCGAGACAATTTAACGCCAATTCCCCTTAAAGTATTGCTCGATGATGTGTCTATACTTTTGGATCATAAGATTAAAGCCAAGGAAGTCGATTTGCGCATTATCAACTACGACGGACTTTGGCAGGTCCTGGGACGGGAGTCTCAACTCGTTCAAGTGATGATGAATCTTATTAGCAATGCCATTGATGCGATAGAAAACCTCTCTGATCGTTGGGTTGAAGTCGAGTTTGTCAAAAATCAAAATCATTTTATCATTCAAGTCAAAGATAGTGGCCCCGGAATTCCAACGGATGTGGTGGAGAAAATTATGAGCCCTTTTTTCACCACCAAAACCACCGGAAAAGGAACTGGACTTGGACTAAGTATTTCTCGACGAATTATGAAAGACCACCAAGGGGATCTTGTCTATATCGAAAATACTGGAAACAGTGTTTTTCAGATGCAATTCCCGGTCAATTTTTTAATGTCTCCCGAAAGAGAATCGAAAGCCTCGTAAAACCTAAAAACAGAGGAGGAACCCGTGCGAAAAGACATTCCAGTCAAAGACATTGCCATTGATATTACAGATGAAGAACTGTTTTTCTCGATCACTAACTCTCGCGGGTTTATTCAACTTGCAAATACCATTTTTTCCAAGATCTCCGGCTATTCCGCTGAAGAACTCAAGGGAGCTCCTCATAGTATTATTCGGCATCCAGATATGCCGAAGACCATTTTTAAATTAATGTGGGAAACCATCCAGGGTGGCTACCCTTTTGGTGGTTACATTAAGAACCTCACTTCTGATGGACGCTATTATTGGGTCTATGCTTTAGTACTACCCGTTGAAAATCGTTTTTTATCCATCCGTTTAAAACCTCGAGCTCAGAGCCTGCAAGCGATAGAACGCCTCTATCAGCGACTTTGTAATATTGAGCAAAACTCAGTGGTTGGGGCGGAAACTGAACTCAATCATTGGCTTCTCGCTCGCGACTTCATTACCTATCACACTTGGGCCAGCTCCTGCCTCTCCGCAGAAATTGATGCTAACATCGGAATTTCATCAAGAGCCCTTCCGGACCAATTAGTGCGTCTCACTTTTCGGCCCGCAAATCGAACCGACCTCGTGGCTAGCCATACCCTTAATCAAGTTTTCAAGGGTTATAAATTTCTCCATCGTAACGTCATTGATTGGCTAAAGCGAGTTGATCACGCTATTGAAATGTTTTATGACTTTCAAGCGACTCTCATGGTTCTTAATCGGGAATTGTCTAAAAAGACTCGATCTATTCGTAGCATCGAAGATAAGACAGAGAAGATTCATGAAGAATCCCTATTGATGAACAATTATCGAGGCAACCTGAGATTTTTCTTTGAAACTCTCAAAAAAATGCAATTCCACCGTTCCTCCGTTTTGCTACATTTGAGTTCTATGAATACCTTTGTCAGTCAGTTTTTCGACTACTTAAAGTCAGAATCGACTGCTGATATTCCCGTGAGTATTGATTCCATGGAGTCACTTAAAATCCTTACCCAAAGTCTACTCCTTTTTCCTAAATTACTCTTGCAGGAGCAAGATCAGATTTCGAATCAGATAAAGAATCATTTTGAGTATGTTGATATGATATTAAAAACCTGTGAAGAGGGGCAAGTGAGAATCGACAATGTTAAAGGTCTTATCCTGGAGTCTAAAGAGAAGGGACTACAACTGTTGCAACATTATGATTCGTTTACTCTCCAGACCCTATCCGATGCTAATAGTTTCTATCAACTGCTCATCGGCGGAGAATTGGTCTTGGAGGGAGTGGCCCGTTACAAGGTCTAGCTCTGCTCCATTCTGAAACAAACTGATCATATATCACGTCAGTCAGAACCAAATAAAAACTATTTATTATAAAGAATTCCCACTAAATACCGATAAGTTTTTATCATTAGAGTGAGGTGTCAGCTTGCCTAGTTTATTCAACGATCAGAATCTTCGCTATTTAAGTGATTACTTTTTAGTAGTTTCTCCTCAATCAGGAATCCTTAGTCAAAGTTCCGCATTGACCCAACTTGTCGGCTGCCTCAAGGATGAAAAACTTGAGTCGACCTTTAGCTTTATGAACGAAGACCAATCTCATATTGCTGACATAAAATCACTTTTAGCAGTAGATACAGGTTTTCAAGTATTTCATCCTAAATCGAACCTAGGATTTTCTTCTATTGTCGTTAATATGACCGAAAGCCGAAGAGCACTTATTTTAACTCCCGACAAAGCGACTCAAGAACGACTGCAAACTTTGAGTCAGGCGGAAAGAGAACATTGGAAACTACTTTACAACTTAGCGGCCAATCAAAATTTGCAGTATAACCAAGAAGGCTTGCTCGAATCAGCAGGACGTCTGTGCCTTCGCGAAACAAGTTTTACCTCCTTTCATTGGCATTGGTATCGCGATAACAGCTTTTCTGCCAGTCGAAATTGGGTTTTTCGTAAAGACGATCCGGCGATTGAGCTAACCAAACAACTCAATGATCACACCACTGATGTTAGTATAACTTTGCTCGCAAAATTCGAAGCGAACCAAAAAACGTCTGTTATCCGTTTGGAAGAAACTTTTCATCCTTACCAACAAGTATTACTGGTTCCAATCTCATGCGAAGGAAACTTAATTGCAGTCTTAGAGTTTTTCAGCCAGAACCATAGCGCAAGCAATGATGCTTCGAACCTGCAATTGGCCCAACTTCTGCAGACGGAAATAAACCGACAGATTGAAATTTGCCTTAGCCAAGAGCGCGAACGCGATCAGGTTGTGCAGCTGGCCCAGGCCTCGCGCCTGAGTTCACTTGGAGCCATGGCAGGAGGAATTGCCCACGAGATCAATAATCCGCTAACTATTATAATGGGCATGCTAAAAATGACGATAAAAGAATTAATGAGTGATCGTTCTATTGACCGAGAGAAGCTCAGTGGAATTTTAGAGAAAGCGCGACAATACACGGAACGAATCAGCAAGATTGTTAAAGGCATCAGAGCCCTGTCGCGTGACGGTTCTAGAGATCCATTTATTCTCTCTAAGGTTCAAGATGTTATTGATAGCACCTTTGCTCTCTGCGAAGCCTCGATAAAAACAAATAGCATCCAATTGAGCTATGACTTGGAGGATCCAGATCAGATGATCCAGTGTCGGCCCGTTCAAATCAGCCAGGTTATTTTAAATTTAATCAATAACAGTATGGATGCCATTGGCGATCAACCCAATCCGTGGATTCATGTGGCTGTTCGCAAACTGAATGAAGAATCCGTGGAGTTTAGTGTCACAGACTCTGGTGGAGGTATTCCAGAGAACATTGCCATCCGATTGATGCAACCTTTTTTCACTACAAAAGGGGCCGGCAAAGGAACGGGATTAGGCTTGAGCATTTCCCAGGAAATCGTCAAAGCTCACTCGGGCCAATTTTCGTTGGATCGAGATTTTCCCAATACCCGTTTTGTCATTCGCATTCCTATTGAACAAAATGGCTCTAAGACCAAGGCCGCTTAAGCTCAAGTATTCAATTCTATTGCTTAACTTTTTCCAAATCAAAATAGTTGACCGTTTTTTGGGAATAGTAATCTCAACACTATTTGCCTATTAAACTTTCTCTTGTATGTTAGATCACTATTATTTATTTTAGGGTGAAATCCATAGGAAGGATGTAGCCATGATACGCTCAGTTTTGCTTTCCTCAATAATCTTTATACACTCAATGAGCTTTGCACAAACAACCGAAGACGAGGTTTTTCTGCCCGACTTAGTCTCACCCGCTGAGTTGAGCGAAGAATTCAATTTGCCTAAAGCAAAATCCCTTTGGTTTGATGGACAATTTTATTTTTTTAGCCTCGATGAATGGTCCTCTCGCAATGGAGTTGATATTACCCAGCTCTATCCGATTGTGATCGTGGTCAATAAGGCTAATCGAGGTACACGTGCTCAGACGGCGCAGATTTATTTTGATGGCAAGCCCTATGCCACTTACTCCATTTCAACAGGCCGAGAAAAAATGGAAGTGTCAACCAGTGGAAAGATGTACCGTTCAATAACCCCAGTGGGATGGTTTAGTCCGATTTATTTTAGCCCGAATCACTATTCCAAAACTTGGAAGGCCCCCATGCCTTGGTCTATCTTTTTTAATGGTGGGATTGCTTTGCATGCAACCACTCAAAACCATTATAACGAACTTGGGAGAAGGGCTTCTGGCGGTTGTGTACGTTTGAAGTACGATGATGCCAAGGAACTGTACCATCTTGTTAAAAATGCTGGTAAAGGCTCCGTTCCGAAATTTACCCAGTCTGGTAAGTTGATTCGTAACTCAGAAGGTGCCATCCGTTATGAGAATAATTATAAAACCCTCATTATTGTGGAAAACTCAGATGATTAAGTAGAATGCAGCAACATTCGATGAACCTCGCCATTGGTCTTATTTTTAGTAAACAAACTTGGCATAGATCAAGCCAACTAAGATTATAATGACAGGGCCCATCATGGTCCCCAAGTTTTAGGTGACTGGGAGGCAGTATCCATGAGTTTAAAGACAAAGTTTTGGGGTGTCAGGGGGTTGCTGCCAGTGGCACCTCCACCATCGGGTATAGTGAATGACTTCAGAAATCTGTTCTATCAATTTTTCTCTCAGGGATATTCTCACCTCAAGGATGTTGATCTCTTCCTGGGACAGCATAAAGTAACCGCGATTGGCGGCTATGGATCTTGTTCCACTTGTGTTGAAGTCACCACTCCAAAAACACAAATCATTATCGATGCCGGAAGCGGTTTAAAACGTCTTGGGGACGATATAATGAAAGCTGGAGTGGCTGGCAATGGACAAGGAGTCTATCATATACTACTCACCCATTTTCACATTGACCATCTCCTTGGCTTGCCATTTTTTACCCCAATTTTTATCCCGGGAAATGAAATCCATTTTTATGCCGTTCAGGAAGACCTACCTAATGCCATTAAATTTATGTTTATGAGGCCTTATTTTCCGGTGGATTTTGCTTCCTTGCCATCGAAAGTTAGTTTTCATAAACTTGAGCCACGAAAATCTCTTACAATTAACGATGTGGATATCACACCCTATCTTCTCGATCATCTCGACCCGACCTGGGGTTTCAAAATTACCAGTGGAGGTAACAGCTACGCGCACTGTAGTGATACCGAAGGAACTCGCCTAAACTTAAATGATTTAGGACCCGATCAACCCCTCTATCAGGATGTTGATTTAATGTATTATGACGCCCAGTACCCTATTGCCAAATCCATCGACTCGAATATGGGGGGACACAGTTCATCCCAAATCGGTCTTGATTTAGCCATGAAAATGGGAATTAAACGAGTTCTATTTGGGCACCACGATCCTGATTCTCATACCGGGGTTATTCAAACACTCGAAAAGGAAACTCAGTCCTACTATATTTCCAAGCTCGAAAGTGCCCACTCACAACAACAAACCGTGCATCCAGTTCAATGGTCTTTTGTTTACGAGGGACAAATGATAGAGTTATAATGGTCTCATGGCTCAGAACTTAAGTTTTGTTGTTTTTATTTCTCTCATGTTGGTGTTTATGTCGGCGGGTAGCTATTATTTAGGACGCCGAATCGTTTGGGCCATGCCCGCCCTTCAAAATAAAAAAAGCTACGTTTATATTTCACTTGGATTATTTGTCGCTATTCAGGCCCTAGGCCCCCTTTGGTATCGAATCTCCCCATTTGCGGCAGAAAGACCATTCATTCTTCAGTGGCTCACCTATGTTTCAATGGGCTTTGTGGCCACCTTATTTTTTTATTTCTTGTCGGCGGAAATTTTAAGCTTCATCACCAAAAAAATCCCATTGTTTTTTGAAGGTACCCAGCAATCTGAAAATCTCGAACGAAGATTATTCCTGGGAGTTGGACTTTTTTCCGTCGCCACTGCCGCCGCTGGAACGAAAGAGGCCCTTGATGGCCCCTTGATTGAAACCGTGGACATTCCCATCAAAAATCTTCCGGAAGAATTCAACGGTTTTACGATCGCCCAGATCTCTGATCTTCATGTCGGTCCAACCATCAATAGAGAATATGCACAGAAAGTCGCAGATATGACTCTCAATCTCAAAACAGACCTTATTGTGCTCACCGGAGATATGATAGACGGTTTTCCAAAGGAGCTTCGCTACCATCTTGAACCATTAAAATCACTTAATGCACCCTTTGGGGTTTATTATTGTACCGGTAATCATGAGTATTATTGGGGCGGACTAGAATGGTGTGAAGAGTTTCGCCAAATGGGTTTTGAAGTTCTTAACAATGAACACCGTTTGCTTTCAAAAGGTGCTGGGCAAATTTGCGTGGGAGGAGTTACTGATCTTAGGGCAGGGCAATTTTTTTCTGACCACCAACCTGATGCCAAAAAAACCTTTGCTGGGATACCTAAGGATATGATTAAGATCCTCTTGGCTCATCAACCTGGCGCCTATCAGCAATCTCTTGAGGCTGGCGTACACCTACAGTTATCAGGACATACTCATGGTGGGCAATTCTTCCCTTGGAGCATTTTTGTTGCAATCACCCATAAATTTTATCGAGGCCTTTACTTTTATAAAGATCTCTGGGTTTATACTAGTCGTGGAACGGGCTATTGGGGCCCACCTCAGAGATTTAACGTGCCACCTGAAATCACTAAAATTAGACTGACACGAGGGGTATAAATGTCACAGGAATCGCAGGGCGAATTAGACGTCATACAAAAAACGGAATCACCACGGAAATATAAAGTGATTTTATTGAATGATGATTTCACCCCCATGAACTTTGTGACATTTGTCTTACAACGTTACTTTGGAAAAACAGCGGAACAGGCTGAAAAAATCATGCTCGAAGTTCATCAGCAAGGTTCAGGAATCGCAGGAGTCTACACAAGGGAGGTTGCCGAAATGAAAGTTCAACAGGTTAACGGAGTTTCCAAACAAAATGAATATCCACTAAAAACTATCATGGAGGCTGAATAATGTTAAGTCGCGAATTAGAAAGACTGTTGTCTGAAGCCGCTGAACTCGCAAAAATTCAACGCCACGAATTTATCACCTCAGAACATATCCTTCTGACGTTGACCCGCTCGCCGTATATTGTTGAAATCCTGGAGGCCTGTGGCGCCAACGTGCAGAAGTTAAAAAAGCTTCTCGAAACAGACATCCAAAAAAACAGCCCCGTCGTCACTAAAGAACAAATGGAATTGGCCGGCGGGGAAAACCTCTGGATGCCCGAATTCACTCTGGCAGCCCATCGGCTCCTCCAACGTGCCGCTATGCAGGTCCAAAGTTCTGGTAAAAAAGAGGTGACGGTGGCACATGTGCTCATCGCACTTTACTATGAAAGCAATTCCCCAGGCGTTTACTTTCTCACTCAAGAAGGCGTTCGCCAATTTGATATCATCCAGTACATCTCTCACGGCCGCTCCCCCGCTCCCTCAGAACCGGTATCAAACCAGGAAGGTGAATCAGCGGGCACTCAACAGAGTTTGTTGGATTCTGTTTGCGTGAACCTCAACGAAAAGGTTCGCCAAGGAAAGTCAGATCCAATGATTGGTCGTGAAGATGTGATCGAGCGGGCTATTCAGGTTCTTTGTCGGCGAACAAAAAATAATCCCTTGTTTATTGGCGAGCCCGGCGTTGGCAAAACAGCTTTGGCGGAAGGTATCGCACAAAAGATTGAGCAAGGCATTGTTCCAGACAACTTGAAAAAGGCGGTCATTTATGCCCTTGACATGGGTAGTCTGATGGCCGGAACTAAGTTTCGCGGTGATTTCGAAACCAAAATTAAAAATATTCTTAAAGAGCTTTCCGCATTGCCTAAAGCTATTCTTATGATCGATGAAATCCACACCCTCGTGGGCGCAGGCGCCACTAATGGTGGAAGCTTGGATGCGGCAAATCTTCTCAAGCCGATGTTAGCTGATGGTCGCCTCAGCTGTATAGGTACCACCACACACCAGGAGTACCGGCAGCATTTTGAAAAAGACCGCGCTCTCAATCGTCGTTTTCAGCGAATTGATGTCAACGAACCAAGTTTAGAAGAAAGCTACAATATCCTCAAAGGCCTGCAAACACGCTACGAGGAATTCCATAAAGTTCGTTACACCGATGCGGCACTTCATGCGGCAGTTGAACTTTCATCGAAGTATCTACATGCCCGACACTTGCCAGATAAGGCCATTGATGTGATTGATGAAGCAGGTTCGCGAGTCCGGCTCCATCCTGATTTGGCGCCACAAAATGTGATTGATGACAAAGTGATTGAAAAGGTGATTGCTTCTATCACACAAATTCCCGTGGGAACAATCACCCTCAATGATGTTCAGCAACTCAAGGATTTAGACAAGAAACTCAAAGCTCATATATTTGGACAAGACGAAGCCATTTCAACTTTAGTCAATGCCATAAAGCTTTCTCGATCCGGACTCAGTCGCGAAAATAAACCAATAGGTTCCTTTTTATTCAGTGGCCCCACCGGTGTTGGTAAAACGGAAGTTTGCCGACAACTCGCTCAAATTATGGGTCTACCACTCACGCGTTTTGATATGAGTGAATACATGGAAAAACATGCGGTCTCTCGTCTCGTGGGAGCACCTCCAGGGTATGTTGGTTATGAACAAGGAGGCCTACTCACAGAGGCCGTCAATAGATCTCCTTATTGTGTTCTTTTGATGGATGAGATTGAAAAGGCGCACCCAGATATCTGGCCCATTCTTTTACAAGTCATGGACGCCGGACGACACCGACTTCAGCGATGGCGACGGCTCCGACCCGCGTGTGCTCGCGACCTTGAAGGCGCCGGAGCGGGATCCCCTGATGCCGGAGGACAAGCAGGCCCTCATCGCCGAACTGAAGGAGCGGCATGGCGCGGTCGGCATGGTCGGCG
>CAZYOE010000093.1:17068-19100 GCA_964648725.1 uncultured Pseudobdellovibrionaceae bacterium
AAAGGCGCACCCAGATATCTGGCCCATTCTTTTACAAGTCATGGACGCCGGACGCCTCACTGATAGCAACGGACGCACTTCCGATATGAAACATGTGATTCTGGTGATGACAACCAACGCGGGCGCTGCTGATGTGGCTAAGGGTCGAATTGGAATTGGTCAAGAGGATCGCCAAGGAATCTCGTTGAGTGCGATTAAAAATGTTTTCACTCCAGAGTTTTTAAATCGTCTCGATGCCATTGTGGCATTTAAAGACCTGAACGAAGAGATTATCCTCCAAGTGGTCGATAAGTTTCTCCATGAACTTAGTTTGCAGCTAATGCCGAAAAAAGTAACTCTCGAGGTCACGCCAACTGCGCGCTCCTTCCTTATGCTAAAAGGCTACGATCGCGCCTACGGAGCTCGCCCGATGGCTCGAGCCATTGACGAATGGCTTAAAAAACCATTGGTTGATGAGCTTTTGTTTGGCCACTTGGCCCAGGGAGGCGAGGTTCAGGTGGATCACACCCCTGGCGCTGAGAAACTAACCATTACCACGAGAGCCCATGTTTTGGCTCTGGCAAGCCTTGACAAACCAAAAACTGAACCCATTATGTAAGAGCATTGTTTTTTTATTTTGATGCTTTACTAAATTGAGGTTGTTTATGGTATTTTTAAAGCGCATTGCACTCTTCGTAATCACCAACATACTGGTGATCGCGACAATCAATATTTTGATTGGTTTAATTTCCACTTTCTTGGGAATCTCCATTCACCCAGGAACCTATAGTGGCCTTTTGATTTTTAGTGCCCTTATGGGTACCGGCGGTGCGTTTATCTCCTTATTACTTTCCAAAACCATGGCTAAATGGAGCATGGGAGTTCAGATTATTGACCCACATACTGCCAGTGCTACGGAACGAAACTTAATCAATGTGGTTCATGAATTAGCAAGAAAGGCCAACCTACCGGCTATGCCAGAAGTGGGAATCTATGATAGCCCAGATATTAACGCCTTTGCCACTGGGCCGAGTAAAAGCAGTTCCCTGGTGGCGGTTTCCAGCGGTCTTCTCAATCGAATGACCAAGGATGAGATTGAGGGAGTTTTAGGTCATGAGGTTGCCCATATTGCCAATGGTGATATGGTTACGCTCACTCTCATTCAAGGAATTGTTAACACTTTTACCATCTTTTTAGCACGCGTACTTTCAGGAATCATCAGTGAACAAGTTGAAGAGCGAAATCGTTGGATGGTTCGCTGGATTATGACACAGGTTTTTGATGTTTTATTCACAATTCTTGGCTCGATTGTGGTCAGTTATTTTTCAAGACAGAGAGAATTCAGAGCCGATGCCGGCAGCGCGCGAATTGCAGGAAGAGACAAGATGATCTTGGCACTCCAAAAATTGCAATTAGCTTATGGTCGCCCAGGGATCGATTCAGATTCGAATCACGAAACGGCCCTGAACGCTCTCAAAATTTCTTCGAAATCCAGAAAAGGCTTTCTCCATTTATTTTCGACCCACCCACCTCTCGAAGAAAGAATTGAGCGCCTGTTAACAACCGTTCGAAGCTAAGCCTATTTTAGACCTAGACTCTCTTATGCAAAGTAATACCAAAAAGTTTTTTTTTAACTTATGATGGCTGCAAATGGGAGTCCGTGGATGGTGGCAAAAAATATTGTGGTTATCGACTCAGACCTTAAAGATATCGTTCCAGCATTCGTTGAGAAACGGAGAGTGGAGTTGACCACTATAAAAGAGGCCATCATAAAAAATGACTTTACCGCTTTAGCCAGCATTGGCCATAAGCTCAAAGGGAATGCCGGTGGTTATGGATTATATCAATTAAGCGAATACGGTGCCCGCTTAGAAACTAGTGCAAAACAAAGAGATCTCAATGTCCTTAACGAGGTTTTTGCGGAAATTACGAGTTATTTAGATGGGCTCGAGATCCAATATAAAAATATGGATTATGGCAGTAAACAAAGTAAGTAAGTAGATTCTGCTGAAAAAGTCCAACTTCTGCGTTACCTTCGCTTCATCTCTCACTC
>CAZYOE010000094.1:0-19024 GCA_964648725.1 uncultured Pseudobdellovibrionaceae bacterium
AAAAAAATTAAAACAAGGAGTGAACATCTAAGATGGTTTGAACAAGTGAAAAATGACTTTCAACACCTCTCTCCTTAAGAGCGGCCTCCCAATTTTTAAAAAGTTCGAGCATCTTCTCAATGGAGTCACTGAAGTAGAGTTGAGCCGAAGTCTCGCTCCCTCGAATCCAAGCCGTCTGTTCAGAAGCGGCCCAAGTGATTCGCACAAAAAGCAGACTCACCAAAATATTCAAAGCTAAAAAGAGTTTTTTAAGTGGATTTTTCATGGTTCACCTTTCATTGAGCTTCAATCAAATTTGGAATTCTCGGATCATTCAAACCACGGACTAGATCCAACATCAGTTCGTGACTGATTAGGGAACTGTCGGAGGTTGAGATTTCAATCAATAAGTCGACAAACAGATTATCTCTAAGTTGTCTCTTTTGTATTTGTAGTGATTCGAGAAGATACGTTTTCGCTTTTGAAGTCGCGTTTTTTTCAGTAGCACCGATAAATAAGAGTCTCAAACCCCTCAGATCTTTTTTTGAAGTGGAAAATAAATAATCCAGAATCAACGAGCTATATTCAACATTACCAAGTTTGATAATGGCAGAAGCAAAGTTAAAAAACTTTTCAGTATCTTCGCGGACTAAGTCTTCCGCCATTTTACTAATCTCACTGGGTTCAGCTTTCTCGCTCAGTGCTCTCTCGTAAACGGACTGCGACGTCCCTTCGAGAGGTTGATACTTTAGCAATCCAGTCTGAACTTCTCGAGGAGCCATCTTCCCTAAAGAGCAGTGGAACTTAGTACTTCAAGATGATCCTGAATTACTAGCTAAACAACAATTGTTAAAGAATTTGCTGTTAGAAATAAAGTCGACCTATGGTTCCTTTGACTCTCAGCAGGCCGTCCGCGAAGCTCTCTATGCCATTGCTTTTGAGTCTCAGTTTGAATATGCACCAACGGCGCCTCCCTTGGAAAAGGCGAAATACAAAGAAATGATGCAAATGCGGTGGAACTCAGAAATAAAACTTAAAATTGGCGATTTAATCCGCATGGGTCTGGGCGAATGTCACGATAGCACACTTCTTGCCTACTTACTCGGACGCACATTGAGGGAAATCGACAGCCGCTTTAGGCTAAATATCATCAAGACAAGGTACGAAGCGAAAGGGAAACAGCGCTTTCACTTTTTCCTCTTGGTAAAAGCACCTGATGAACGACTATACGTTGTTGACCCCATTGAAGTTGACAGCAATTTTGTTCGTCCCGTTCGGGATATTTTTGAACCACTATTCCCAGAAAATAGGCCTCAGTATCGAACGCTCGAATATATTCATTCTTTCAATACTTCTCCTAAGTCCTGTCAGCAGTCTTTAATTTCCCAATAACACATACACCTGATTTTCTAATGAGCCTGAAGTGCCTGCTGACAAGCACTCATCGATTGATCCAATTTCAGCTTTTTCTTGCTCATCAATATTTCATTAACAAATGGGTTATCGCCGCAGAATAATCTATTTATTTTCAATGTCCTTTTCACCCCTTTGAAATAACGAGAATCCTGCCAAGAGGGAATGACTCCCTTGATCCTCAATCCGAAGCCTACGGAGTCTCTTGAGCTGCCCAGGCGAAAGTTCTACTTTACCTAATATATTCGCCAACTCAAATCGCCACTCCGGATTAGAGAAGTCTTTCAATATTCCATCTACGGTTTCGTCATTAAGCCCCTGAGTCGTCAGCCTTTTCAAATAACAGGGTTTTCCCAAAATTAGTGACCTAAATTTTGGAACTTTTCTTTGCTGGTACTGATTTTAGGTTGATTTCATTGCTCTACAGGCTGCAGGAGCGACATTCCCGGTATTTTAAGAAGGGTATGAGTAACATCTGGTCAGAGCTGACAAGATTAACCATCCTGTCGAGAGAATCAGTTTTGCTTTAGTTGGAAGCAATGGGTGCTGTGAAAGGGATAAAAAAAAAGCTTTCCCTTGAAACATCCAGGGAAAGCTTTTTCGATCTTAAATAAACTCAATTAAACTGATTTAGTCTTTAAATTCCAGACTTGTGGCGTTCTTCATCATCTACGATCGAAGGAACTCCCCCTTTGAGATTTGGACGATATGCTAATCGTTCGATGTCATAGATAAAATTAGCGCCATTCAATCCAGGTGTCTGCCACTCAGGGCCCATCCGAATTGCATCGACGGGACATGCTTCTTCACAGAAACCACAGAAAACACAGCGAAGAATATCGATTTCATAATTGATCGGGTACTTTTCAACGGTTGCATCATTGTGTTCTGAGGCCACAATTGTAATACACTGAGCAGGACAATTCGTCGCGCACAACATACATGCGGTACAACGAAGCGAACCATCTTTTTTCACGGTCAGAACATGATTACCTTTGAATCGTGGACCGTATTCATACTTTTCCTCTGGGTAGTTAATGGTTGGCATTTTTTTACGATTTGTAAGATTACCCCACAAGTGCTTCCAAGTAATCCACAAACCACCCAATACACCCGGCAAATACCACTTTGAGCTTGGGCCTGTCTTTTGAACTACGCTCATACTGTGCCTCTCTTAAATAAATATTCATTTTTTTTACAGGTATCAGCGATCACTTGATCTGGCCGCTGATTGACATCCGCCATTGATCTTGCAGCCAATGAAGTCGTAATTTGCCCAGTCGTAACTTCTCCCCCTGACAATAGCGTCGCAGCTTGATCTAATGTGAGAGCTTCCGAAACGATGGTTGTCACTTTTTTGGTTTTTTGAACTAAACCACTTTGATTAGTATAAGAACCTGACTTCTCAATAAATGTCTTAGTTGGAATAATCCAGACCTGACCAGCGTGCAAATCTGCACTGTTTACTTTTGCTGACGTTAATAAGATCAAATTCTTAACTTTTCCAAACAAAGCTAGTTTCTGAGCTAGATCAGCATAGACGTTCACATTCTCAGGTAGAGCTACGACCAGTGTCTGCACGCTACCTTGACGAAGAGCAGACTCTAAATCTTCCATATTTGTTTGAATTTGATTTTGAGCTAAAACTTGCTCAACTCCTTTGGAGTTCGGGTTCTTATCCCCCCTGATCAACAGGCCATCAAAATCATTCCATTGAACCGCATTATTCTTCCAATGATAGATTTTCTTAGAGTTGAGTTTTCCAGCAAAGGTAGAAACCAAACTCTGCAGTTCTTCATTGGTTGGTTGACCTGTTACCACTAAAAACGCATTGGCAAACTGGCCTGCCAGAGTTTTAGCTGCATCTTTGGCAGCGGCCCCGGCGGTCATTTCCTCCCAACCATCGGCAGTCTTTTTCTGGCCTTTAAGTTGACGGAATTCCTTATTGAGGAATTTATAAACGTCACGACCTTCATCACACATCCAATAGCCATTTACTTCTTTGTTATATCGAGGTTTTACCCGAAACACGCCCTCATTGTTAAAATAAATTTTTACGCTACAGCCCGTTGAACATCCAGTACAAATAGTTTCGCCGTCTTTGAGGTACCAAACTCTTTGTTTGAATCGAAAATCTTTCGAAGTCAGCGCACCAACGGGACAGATATCCACGACATTCACTGAATATTTATTATTGAGCGGTCGCTCTTCGAAGGTTCCAATCTCACTACGATCGCCGCGATTGAAAATTCCAAGTTCCTTAGTTCCAGTCACCTCATCAGTGAAACGCACACAGCGCGAACATAGAATACAGCGTTCAGAGTCCAGAACGACACGCTCACCCAAATCGACCACTTTGTGTTTCTTCACTTTTTTCTCAGCCATTTCAGAGTCGTAGTTACCATACTCCATATACTGATCTTGAAGACCACACTCTCCCGCTTGATCGCAAATAGGACAATCCAGTGGATGGTTGATCAAGTGAAAATCGAGGCCCCATTTTACGGCTTCTTTCACTTTATCCGATGTATTATTAACCTTCATACCTTCAGTAACCACGGTATTACACGCGATCTGCAAACGCGGATTGCCTTCGATCTCTACAGTGCAGAGCCGACAAACGCCAGCCACACTCAAGCCTGGATGCCAACAATAGTGAGCAATTTTTTGTCCATTATCAGCCATGGCTTGAATAATGGAGGTGCCCTCTTTTACTTCGATTTCTTTTCCATTAATGGTGCATTTTGGCATGTGTAGTTCCCTTTACTTTAGAACGCCCTTCACGAACATAATATTCAAATTCATCGCGAAACTTAGTTACAAAACTCAATACCGGCAAAGCGGCCGCATCTGAAAGAGCACAAATAGTTTTGCCCTTCATTTGGTTTGCTACTTTTTCTAAAAGCTCGATATCCTGCAAACGGCCCCGCCCTTCTAAAATCGAGTGAACAATTTTGTTCAACCAACCAGTTCCTTCACGGCAAGGTGTACATTGGCCACAGCTTTCGTGAGCATAAAAATGTGTTAGCACGCCCAATAAATCCACCATACAGTGAGAATCATCAATAACGATGACAGCCCCTGAACCAAGCATGGAACCTAAACCCGCTAAGCTTTCATAATCTAAATTAGCTTTATTGACCTCTTCTGCCGTCAAAATAGGAGCTGATGAACCGCCGGGAATAACAGCTTTTAACTTACGACCACCTTTAATGCCGCCACCAAATCCATAAATAAGATCTTTGAGAGGAGTTCCCAATGAAATTTCATAATTTCCAGGTTTGATCACATTGCCACTCAATGAAAATAGTTTAGTGCCGGGTGATTTCTCAGTGCCAAACTTTTTATAAGCAGCCGCACCATCTCGAAGGATGGGCACTACTGCCGCCAGAGTTTCGACGTTGTTAACAATGGTTGGTTTTTTCAAATAACCCTGAACAGCTGGAAACGGCGGCTTGAGTTTTGGTTGCCCTTTATCACCTTCAAGTGACGAAATCATTCCGGTTTCTTCACCGCAGATATAAGCGCCAGCACCCCAGTAAACATCGAGATCAAAATCGATACCACTGCCCAAGATATTTTTACCCAACAAACCGGCGGCATAGGCCTCACGCAAGGCCGTTTCAATGACTGCCGCTGGTTTTTTGTATTCACCACGAATGTAGATATAACCTTTTTTCGAACCAATAGCATAACCGGAAATAATCATTCCCTCGATCAATTGATGAGGAGCCTGTTCAAAGATAATTCGGTCTTTAAACGTACCAGGTTCGCCTTCGTCCCCATTACATAATAAGTAGCGAGGTTCGCCATTTTTAGGAAGAAAACCCCACTTCATACCCGTTGGAAATCCCGCTCCGCCCCGACCACGAAGGCCAGAGCTTTTAACTTCATCAATAATTTGTTGAGGCTGAAGAGCAAAGGCTTTTTTAAGTGTCTCGTAGCCACCATGCTGTTGATAACCCACTAATGTGCGAAATTCTGGTTTCGAATAGTGTTCTGTAAGAAGTTTTGTTTCGTTCATCACTTCATACCTTTCAAAATCGCCACGGCTTTATCGGGCGTCAAATTTTCATGATAATCGTCATTGACTTGCATCATTGGCGCCATTCCACAGGCTCCCAAGCATTCAACACTCGAAACACAAAACTTTCCATCCAATGAAATATCATTTATTTTGCATCCGAGAGATTCAAGTACATGGTCCGTCAGCTCACGGCTGCCATTGAGAACACAGGAAATATTATTGCAGATCTGCACATGGTATCTTCCTACAGGTTGCTGATTGAACATCGTGTAGAATTTGAAAACCTCATTGATTCGCGACGCCGGCAAATCCATGACCTTCGATAAATATTCGATGATTTCATCGGTGATGAAACCATTATTTTCACTTTGTGCGATATACAGAGCGGGAATGATTGCCGATTGACGGCTCTCATAGCGACTCAGCTCCGTTTGTACTTTTTTAAGACCCTCTTCTGTTAACTGAAACATGGATTCCTCTTTTCGACGTCCAAATTTTAGCGGTCCAATTCACCGGCAATAACGTTCATACTTGCGACTGTAGCAATAGCATCGGCGATCAAGCTTCCCTTAACCACACTTGGGAAGGACTGATAAATAGCAAAACACGGAGGTCGCACTTTTAAACGATAAGGGTTGGCCGTTCCATCAGACACTAAATAAAATCCAAGCTCACCGTTTGCCGCTTCCGTCGCATCATAGACTTCACCTACTGGAGGACGAATTCCCTTAACGATCAACATGAAGTGGTTCATTAAACCTTCGATATTTCCATAAACATCTCTTTTTTCCGGAAGCACGATGTGTTTGTCACGAATAGTGTAATCACCTTCCGGAACATTCTTACAAACTTGCTCGATGATTCGGAGTGACTGTCGCATTTCTTCGATTCGAACTAAGTAACGATCGAAAATATCGCCGTTCGCTCCAATTGGAATATCAAAATCCAACTGGTCATAGCCATAATAGGGCTGGGCTTTGCGAAGATCGAGAGCCACACCCGATGCTCTTAATAATGGTCCTGTATAACCCCAAAGGATGGCCTCTTCTTTGGAAACGGGACAAACACCTTCCGTTCTCTTTCGGAAAATTTTATTACCGATCATCAACTTATCAATTTCATCGATTTCGGCACGCATTCTCTTACAGAATGCGAGAACCTCATTAAACCAACCTGACGGTGCATCTTGAGCCATTCCACCCACGCGAGTGAGTGATACCGTCAAACGCGCTCCACACAGGCGTTCAAACAAAGTGTAAACTTCTTCGCGATAAGTAAAGAGATGGAAAAAGCTAGTTAAAGCTCCTAAATCCACACCACCAGTTCCTACTGCAATGATGTGATCGATCACGCGAGAAAGTTCACAAAGAATAACACGCATCGCCTGAGCACGTGCAGGAACTTCAACACCTAACAAACGTTCTACTGCTTTACAGTAACCAACGTTATTCATTGGCGCCGAACAATAATTCAAACGATCCGTGTACGGAATAACTTGGTTGTAAGGATGTGTTTCCGCCATTTTTTCAAAACAGCGATGGAGGAAACCGATATCAACGCCCGCCCTAACGATGGTCTCACCGTCAAGCTCTGCCATAACCCGCAATGTACCGTGCATCGCCGGGTGCGAAGGTCCAATATTGATCGGTACAAATTTATCATCAAGAACGTTGCCATCTTGACCATTTACAGTGTCAAAATGAATGGGCAAAACTTCCGTAGCATGCTGCTGTTGGTCGGCTTCATAGTCTTTACGAAGGGCATGACCTTGGAATTGATGGTGGCAAAGAATTCGTCGCAAATTGGGATGGCCTTTAAAAACAATACCGAACATGTCGTAGGCTTCGCGTTCAAACCAGTCCGCACCCTTCCAAACTCCTGTCGCCGTATCAATCGTTTCATTCTCACCAAGAGCTACTTTTATTCGAAGGCGGGCGCTGTCTTTGGATGAAAAGAGATGGTAAACCACATCAAAACGTTTTTCCCGAGCGGGGTAATCAACGCCACAGATATCCATTAGAAAATCAAAGTGATCATTCGTTTTCAGAATTTTCAAGGCAGGAACTAGGTAGTCTCGTCCTATAATAAGGACATAATCACCAACCGATTGAAATAAATCGACGTCAGGAAAACGACTGAGATCTTGTTTGATAGCTTCAAATTTTGCTGTCATAATATCGCTCATCCTCACACCATTCCTTCTGGAGCTTTCCAATTATCTCTCCATGGACGAGGCGAATTTTGCGCAATCATTCTTTGCAAGGTCATAATACCATCAAGAACTGCCTCAGGAGTTGGAGGACAACCAGGAACGTAAACATCCACCGGTATAACTTTATCACATCCTTGGAGGACGTGATAAGCACGATAGAATCCGCCGGAACTCGCGCAAGCTCCCATGGATAGAACATACTTGGGTTCCAACATTTGTTGATAAATCCTTACCAGCACTGGCGCCATTTTTTCGGTGATGGTACCTGCAACTAATAATAAATCCGCTTGACGAGGAGAAAATCGAACCACCTCGGCACCAAAACGTGCTAAGTCGTATCGAGGGCCCATCACGGACATCAATTCAATACCGCAACATGCGGTTCCATAAGGAAGTGGCCATAGTGCGTTCTTTCGCCCCCATGCGACAATGTCTTCTAACCGGGTCGTAAGTGCGAAAGACCTTGATAAATCTTCGGCCGACTGATCACCAACGGCGCGAGGAACTTGTGATTGAGTTTGCTGCATATACTCCTCAAACTAACAAACAGTTTTTATTAAACTAAATCTATTGAGCTAATTTCTCTAAGGTTTTACCTGAACTATTTCACAGATCCAACTAAGCACACTCCTTAGACGCAAAGCATAGTTTTAGAAATTTTGGCCAAAGTACCAACTGATTTTTCGCTTGTCATGGTATTAACCGCGTCAGAAACATGGTGTTATAATTTCAACTAATCAACATCTCTTAGATTTTTTTATTTGAAACTCTGTAACTTTCCACCCAGACTCTTCCGTTAAATGGGTATTTTTGAATGAGGGAATTTAAAGATACCCCAATGAGGAGGGAATCATCATGAAAAAACAGATCTTGGGTGCAATCACCCTTGTCGTGGCGTGCTATGCCGCGACGGCAACCGCCGGCCAAAAAGAATATCTCGTAAAACTTGCTCCTGGTGCTGTTGAGAGCTTCAGCATTATGGCAGGTCTTGCTCGCCAAGCAGGCAAAGCAGAGATTTTGGCCAACGATTGGGTTAAGGTGACTGATACCAAAGGGGACATGGATGTAAAGGCTCTTGAGCGCAATAATGCCTGGGTTGAATATGTTCAACCCAACTACCGCATTAAGTTAATCGAAGATTACCGCTCTAAAAATCAAGCACTTCTTAAACAGGTAGCAAAGATGATGCTTGAAGAGCCACCAAGCACTGACAAGAAAAAAGACAATCCAGCCATTCCGCAAGCTCCGCAGCCAACACAAGGTGACGACCCACTTTATAACAAACAATGGGGTATGATTGATAACCACGTCAAAGAGGCTTGGAAAACAGCTAGCCCAAGCCCTGTTATGTTTAATGGCAGCCCAATGATTGTGGCTGTTATTGACACTGGCGTTGACTATACTCATGAAGACCTGCTCCCCAACATGTGGAGGAATCCGGGTGAAACTGGGATGGATGCTCAAGGACGTAACAAAGAAACCAATAGCGTCGATGATGATGGCAACGGATTTATCGATGACGTTGTTGGGTGGGACTTTGTGTCTAACGACAATAAGCCTTATGATTTGGCCGTTGATCCACTTCAATTATTGATGGGCGGCGGAAACCCAGGTCACGGGACTCACTGCGCCGGAAACGTAGCTGCAGCATCAGACAATGGAAAAGGCGTTGTCGGAGTTGCTCCTAATGTAAAAATCATGGCACTTCGCTTTTTAAGTGAAAAAGGCGGTGGAACAACAGCTGATGCTATTAAAGCGGTTAAGTACGCTGTTGATAACGGCGCTTTAATCACATCAAACTCGTGGGGTTCTGAGGGGGAAGACCCAAATGAAGGTGCTGAAAACAAAGCTCTTCGCGATATCGTTCAGTACGCGCAAGATAAAGGAACTTTGTTTATTGCGGCGGCTGGAAATGGTCACCAAGGTGCGGGATACGATAACGACACTGATTCAAAACCTGGCTACCCTGCAAGCTATGATCACGACGCGATCATCAGCGTTGCTGCGATTGATAACCAAGACCAATTGGGCCCATTCTCTAACTGGGGCGCTCGCTCGGTAGACCTTGGTGCTCCTGGTGTAAAAGTGTTTTCCACCACCGTTGGCAACAACTATTCAGATACTGTGATTGATCTTATGGGATTCACCGCTTACTGGGACGGAACTTCAATGGCCACCCCACACGTTTCTGGTGCTGCGGCTCTTTATTGGTCGGCCCATCCTGAAAAGGACTGGAGACAGGTTAAAGAGGCTCTTTTCCAGAGCGTAAAGCAAATCCCTGCTCTTAAAGGGAAAACCACGACAGGTGGTAAACTCGACGTTCTTAAATTAATGCAACAGTAGTTTGCTTTTTAGTAATCATGGATGATTCAATCGGCGCCTCTAACAGGGCGCCGATTTTTTTGAATTTAGATGACCTTCAAGACTTTATGGTATTTGGTTATCTGTTATTCTATTGAACACTTGACCCCAATATGAGCACATCATCCCTGGGTTCAATCGGTTCTCGCAAAAAGCGGCACCGCTGTCTAAGTTGTTACGGTTGAAAATCAGTCCTCAAGTCAGTTACAATGAAGGCTTAACTTGCAATGAAAAGTGCTGAGATGAAGTCTTCGATTCGAATTTTGATGGTACTGATGTTAGCCTTGCCTCTGAAATTAATGGCGAGTACTACGCCTTTGGCACAATGTCTTCAGTCTCTAAAGGGCGCTTCATGGCCCCCACAAGATTGGCACAGCTATTTACAAGGACTGGCTGAAACACCTCCAAAAAACTACCCTGAAAAGCGTATTAGCATCGAACCTCAAAGGGTGTCATCTCCCCCTGAAGACTATAGATTTTATTTAGTACCGAAGTTTTTGATGCGACAGCAAGAAATTGAGAGGCTATTTACTGATGAAGTTTTTAAAAAATTGATGTTCGCCAACCTGCCTTATCAGTATAGTTATCGAGATCGAAGCTCCGGCGACGATTGGGCGGTGTTTACATCGGAACACGGCGATGAGTTCAATATCAATGTTTCGCTTTTTCCACCTAAGGATTCGAGTTTTCAGCGCGAATATCAGCGCATCGCAAACACCGTAAATACAAAAACTACAAATTCTCAAAATGACGGTTTTTTTGAAAATGCGACTTATTTGCATGGTGCCTGGAATAAACGCTCCATGCACCTGTTGCACCAAAATGAAATGTGGCCCGAGTCATCTGGAATGCGCCTTGAATATTATCCTATTGGTGCACCTCTCGGAGATAAAAACGATCATTTGATGGTTCTCAATGAGCTAATATTCTACCGCGAAGATCATCTCATTGTTCAGAATATCAGGCGTTTTCGCTCCCCCGAATCACGACAGGAAAACCTCACTCGCGGCCAACACTACTTGGGGGCTCTTGGTGCTGAAGAATCAGATGTTTTAAAAAAGGGACAACAAAAATTTACGAACATGCTGATGGAAATACACGAAGCTATTTTTCCTGATTATGTTGAGCGCCGAGGGTGGAGCAGAGAATTTATCGAAAAGCTCTTTAACGATGTCCGCCTGATGCAAGATCAGATTGAATTTACCCTGATCCGGGAACTAACTCCAGACTTAAAATTCGGCAAAATCGTGGGCATGGTGGGATTTAATACCAGTGCTTATGGCCACGTGGAGTATTTTGATAATAAACAAAATCAGTGGATTAAAACCACTGGCCTTACCGGATCCTCGGCGGCCCGTTACCATTCAAGCCTAATCCCTTTTGGTGATGCCAATTATGAAACAGAGCTGTGGTCGACTCCGATTGCTCAATTACCCATTGAAAACTATCTCATTGAAGGCAAGACTCTGCCGCGGCCATCCGTCCTTGAACGCATAGAAAGGCCATCCACAAAGCATCCAGATATAAAGTCGGAACCCATTTTATTCTCTAGTGGCGAAAATCTTGAAGTCACCAGACTCTGGGTAAGTAAAGACTCCAACCAACGCAAACACATTTTTGCCAAGATTCTCTACGCTTGGATCCATCGTATTTATCAATCCCATCAGACTCTGGATTACACTCTTAAGGGAATGTCCCATATTACTTATAATCCGGAAAAGGAAGGACGTCGGCTCTACTCTCCCTTTGGTTACGAAATTGATCCGGAGTTAGAATTAAAGCAAGACACGCTAAAAAAAGCCGTCACCTTTATCTCTAATTCTGGGAATTTTATGAAGGCCATCTCGCACCCCAGTTTCCTTGAGGATCACTTGTCAGAGGATGAGATGCGCGCAGTCGTGTTCTATCTTAATGATAGCCTTTATGACATTTGGCAAGGGCCACCCCCTACGAATTAAATCCATAAACTTTTAGTAAATCGGAGCATTGTCGCAAAGTATCCTTTCGCAGTTGTGAGTTAGTTCTATGGGATTCCGTCATGGCTTCTATCACCACTCCCGTGATCACTCGCTGAATGGATTTGGCAAGATAACTTAGATCGGACTTTTTGAGTTTATGTTCTTTTCCTTCCATAGCTTCCAAGATCCCTATGATTCGCTGCTCCCCCATACCCGTTAAACTGCTGTGCAGTTTTTTTAACTCAGGGCTGGAACTGCTTAAGAACCAAAATAAGACCCACGTTTTAACATGAGAGGGAGTTTCTTCAATCCACCGAAAAGTGGCATCAATGTATCGTTGCATAACCTCCAGCGGCGAACTGGCCTCATTAATCTCATTAACGGCTAACTCTTGGTGGGCGGCGCGAACGTATTTGATAGCGGTTAAAAAAAGTTCGCTCTTGTTGGGGAAATAGTAATTAACCAAAGAACGGTTGAGCTTTCCTTTTCGGGCAATTTCCTCGTAATTCAAGAGTTCCTCGGAGGAATCGGCGAAGGTACTAATGGCCGTTTCGATGATTTTTAATTTTGATTTTTCGCTACGACTCAATTGGGGAGAAAGGATCTCCGCCAGAATAGTTTTTGTTACTTTGGACTTCATTTTGGTTTTCATAGTGGACCTACAATTTCTCTTTAGTATCGGACATAATTAACGAATTCGATAGATTTACTTTTATTTCGTCAAGCATATTGACGAAAGCGTCAAAACGGCATATATTGCATCGCATCACTCAATTCCGGGTGACCTAAAAGGAGACTCAAATGAACAAAATCTCAAAAGCGATTCTTATTGCCGCACTTGCCCTTAACAGTGGATATATTCCCTCAGCTTTGGCCATTCCCCGCTCCCCCGCCAGCGTTAGTTCCGACCAACAACTGGATCAACTCAAAATCCAGTTATTGGACCTCAAGCAGGAGCTTGCTCAAGAGCAAGGCCACTTTGGTTATTACTCCTCTAAACGGATTCGTAACCTTGCAGCGACAATTTCTGCCCTGAGCGGTATCGTTGCGGTCATTGATTCGAAGATCGGCACCAATCGAAATTTTTTATTTTATGGTTTAATCAGTGGGGTGGCTGGGATTATTTCTCTCTTGGGAGAAGTGGGTGTGGGAATGACCAACGATCAAGTGGAAACCCTCGAAAAGAAAATCGATAGCCTTGAGCGACAAATCGAATATGCCGAACAAAATCTGCGTTAACTTTTTTGTGTGAACCCGGCAAATGGATGGAGGTGTTTTATGACCAAATTCTTAATCGCACTGATCGCCTTCACGACTGTACTTCCATCATTTGCACTTCCAACTTCGTGCTCCTCCCTCTTTCAGGAGGCACCGTCTTTGTCCTCAACTAGGGTACATTGGTTAAGCCCAAGTTCATTGAAACAGTTCGATAGCGAGTCCTATCAATCAGCTTTACAGACGGATGTTACTCAACTTCCGCTCCAAGATCTAACGAGTTTCGAAGTTAAATTAGCGATCATGGATCGTCACTTCCCTCAGAAGGAACAATGGATGCCGCAGATCCCAGCCCTCGGCCTTTTACGAGCTCACAAGCTGGTTCGACTTTTTAACGATTACACTCTTGAGAAACTGCAAGATCGATCCCTCCGACGCCAATTTTTAACCAAACTATTTCTCCTCACTGAACAACCCATTGAAACTCTTAAAAACCAACTCCGGTCCAAGAACCAAGTTGACTTCCAATTCCGCTCTGAAAGATACTATGCCTACGTTCTCGCTCATTACGGTCTCGAGAAAACCCTCATTGGAATCTTTGGCAATACCCCATCAATACTTCAAAGTGCTCGAAACAAACTCAATTATATTTTGAGGAGCGGATGGGTATCCATCCCTTTTAGGCTACCCGTTTTGGACTACGCTCTCACTTTAAACAGGAACGAAGAAAATTTCTGGAAAGGTGCGGGCCTCCCAGAAAATCAGCGTCGCCATGCCATGAACCATCGACTGAGAGTGAACGTTTACAACCAGGTAGCTGCAATTTATGGCGATGTTGCCATGGTCGTATTTACGGGCCTGCTTATGACGCTTATTCCTGATCTTGACGATGAAATAGATAAACTCCTCGAGCACAACACAGCTCCCGACGAAAGCTCATCTTCCCCCGAAACGGAACAAAGATATGAAGATTTAAACAAACGACTTGAACGCATCGAATCTGAACTGCGTCATTCCGTCATTCCTTCATCCAGTCAGTAGGCATTTCTACAATCATGGTGATTTGAATCTAATTCTCAAGGAGGCACTGCCTTTGGTTATTCGTGAGATAAAAACTAAGAAGGGTTTAGTGAAGAGAAATTCGTCAATAAAAATGCCCGAGGGGACCCAGGATGTTCGCGAAAACTTTAAGACGATAGATGACTATAGAGATCCGATATAGATTAAAATGAATTTTTCAGAAAATGGAATGCCGCTGTGTAGTTACAAAAATGGAATGCCGCTGTCTAGCTGTTAGCAAAAAAGAGCCTCGCCCTTTTTTTTAAAGAAATTTTCAGTAAAACTCCATAATTTCACTTTTAAATAGAACCTATTGAGGCCGTTCCGGGAATTTCTGTCAATGCCACAGTAATTCCCGGAACACTATCTTATGATCTAAGAATGGCTACTAGTGAGGGTAACAAATGAGAGTCTATTTAGGCTTTCCTGAAGTTATGCATAGTGCTGGTGATTTTGATCTAACTAAAACAAATTTAAAAATTGATTTGCATGTGAATGAAGTGATCTCTTTTTGAGCTTTTACTCAATAGGAAATGTTGTTTGGAAAACAGGGGTGTCCTTACCCCGGAAGACTCCTGGCGTCTAACCCCGAAGTCCCCCATCCAGGGTGACTTCGGTTGGATTCTGCGACGGTCAGTGGCTTAGGATAAGTCATCTTCCAAACATTGTTGGCTAGAGAAAAGGTTTCCTCTTGAATTGGTGTTGGTTGCTCGATTTTTGGTTGGACAGTTTGAACGAGAGTCTTCGCTTTGAATCTAAAGCAAGAAGGGAAATTTTATGTTGGAATTTTCAGTTAAAAGTCTCCAGTAAAAAAAAAGCAGGGGTGAATAACATTTGTTTTGCGTCAAATTTATTCTTCTTGACTGCCATTTTTCTTAAAAACCTCTCTGGCAAAGTGTTTCCTGACTATAGATAGATACAGTGATTTTAAGTTCATTAGCCTACTTATTAAATGAGTTCGATTGATTTGCGAGTCTGCTGGGGAATAAATTTCGATATCGTGTTAGCGGTCATATAGGGAGTCCAAAGTCTCCACTTTAAACCTGTGTTATTATGCTCGCAAATCCCCTTGGGAGGAACTTCATGAGCCTAAAGTCACAGTCAAATCAAGATATCATTATTCATGTAAAACAGCTCGTTCACAATGAAAAAGCCCTCACGGTGCAGATTATAGAGACTCTTCTTGAGATTGAAACCCGTAGAGCTTATCTGCCGTCTCACACCAATATCTATGCTTTTTTAACTGAAGAGCTCGGCTACTGTGCGGGCACGGCCATGCTTCGAATAAATGCCATGAGAGCTCTCAAATCCGTTCCTGAAGTTCGCGAAAAAATTCTTGATAACAGCTTGAGTTTGACTGATGTTGCCAAAACTCAAAATTACATTAACAAAGTTAATAAGTCCACTGATCAACCCCTGTCCCTGATTGAACAAAAAGAATTTTTTCATGTGGCTGAAATAGCGCCAAAGAAAGAACTAGAAATGGCTTTGGTTCAAAAGCACAATGAGATTGAGCAACAGCGGGCCCAAGCTTCAGGCAAACCTAGCCCTGAGCCTCGTAAAGTTATTAAAAAGCTAGTTATCGAGGCCGACCCCGAGCTTATTGCACTGGTTGATGAACTGAAATCGCTCCTTTCCCATAAAGTGGCGGATGGTGATTTGAACCAAGTGCTCAAAGAAGCCCTGCCTTTGGCCATTAGAGAGTTAAAGATTAAAAAGGGCCTCGTAAAAAGAACTGATAAACAAGGTGAATTCACCTCAGCGGTGAGGTCACGATGCAACATTCCATTATCGGGCAACAAAGTAGTGACTCGAGCTATTCCCACTGCGATCAAGCGTGCGGTTTGGCAAAGGGATCAAGGGAGGTATCAATACCGGGATCCCCTTACAAATAAAATCTGTGGGTCAACATTTCAGGTTGAGTATGATCATATCCGTCCGTGGTCCCTTAATGGTGAACATTCTGTCGATAATATTATTTGTACCTGTAAAATCCACAATTTAGAGCGATGGAAAACTGTTGAACGGATGAATAGTCTTGATAAAACTGGAGGGTATTCACAGGAAAAAATCTGAATTCTCGATTTCTCCGCTGAGTGGGGATGTACTGTATAGTGAAGTTCGTAATTTGTTTAAATTGATCGAAGATTACAGAAATCCTATTTATGTTCAAATCCCAATAGAAGACTTTTTTATGTCCGCCCTGGCTTTGTTTACTTTGAAGTTTTCGTCCTTACTCAAATTTGATGAAGAGCTTCGAACGGAGACTGGAAAATCGCGGTTAGCAGGGCTCTTCCAAATTCACGAAGTCCCGAGTGATACTCGAATGCGAGAAGTTCTTGATCTCTTTGAGCTGTTTGATCCTTGGGGTCATTAGACCCGCTTTCAAATTCTTATTTGATAAAGTACAGAAAACAAAAACCCTTAATCAATTTGAACTATGGGACAATACCTATTGTTTAGCTGTTGACGGCACAGGTTTATTTTATTCTGACATCTGTGAAATGTGACAATTGTTTAGAGAAAAAACACAAATCAGAGGACGAAAAAAGTTATTACCACCAAGAGCTAGTAGGTGTTTTTGTTCATCCCGATCAAAAGCAAGTGATTCCTCTCTGTCCAACGTCTATTCAAAAACAAGATGGAAATAATAAAAATGATTGTGAGCGGTCAGCGATAAAGCGGCTTCTTCACGATTTTCGCGAGGAACATCCAAAACTGAAAGTGCTACTGTTGACCGATGCGCTCCACGCGACACAGCCACTTATTAAGCTTCTTCATTTATATCAAATGAATTTTATACTGGCCGCCAAACCCGGCAGTCATGAAAAGCTGTTTAGCTTACTCGATCAGTTAGAGTCCCAAGGGCAGATGCAGCACTTTGAAAAAGTTGAAATCATTGGCGACAAGGTAAAAAAAGAAAGAACAAGGCATTATCGGTTTACCCACGGAATTTTATTAAATCATCAGGACTTACATTTGACGGTCAAGTTTGTGGAATTCTGGGAAACGATCCAGTGGGTAGGTAAAGGCCGAGAACTTACGGAGAAGAAAATCCATATGAGTTGGATTACCGATCAAACTCTCCACGACTCAAATATTGAATTTTTTGTTCGCGTAGCTCGTACAAGGTGGCATATCGAGAACGAGACCTTCAATACTTTGAAAAATCAGGGCTATGAATTTGAACATAACTTTGGCCATGGAAAAAAGAATCTTCACGCCATTTTCGTAAATTTAATGTTTTTAGCTTTTTTTAATCGATCAGCTTCAGGAAATGAAGTGTCCCCTATTTTAGAAAGCTATTGAGAAAGTTTTTTACAGAAAATCTAGATTATGGGAAAAACTTAAAGTTATTTTCGAGTTCTTCCCACTTCAATATAGTTCATGGCGTGACTTTATGGAATTCTTTGTGAACCCCCATAGAAAGATAAGAGAAATCGACTCTGGTTGAATTCAAAAGAAAAATGGAGCCCCTTTTCGGGGATTGAATCCACACAATGGCCACTCATCAAGTAACTCCGGAACTAAAGAATTTCGGAAAAAGTCGACTATTGTCTACCTGTCAGCAAAATAGAGCCAATCAACTATTTTCCTTTAGAAACTTCTCGAAAACCTATTATTTTGCTTTTAAATACAATTTATTGAAATCGTTCCGGGAGTTTTTGTCAATCCCAAGCCCTTCAAACATGGGCATCAGGATTGCACTTTGAAACTTTTTAACTTTATCGAATTTGAAATTGAGGAATCTTATGAAAATCTATTTATTGGCAGCCCTAGTTACTTTTTTTTCCTTGAATACGTTTGCTGATACCAACGATGATGCACTTTTCGCTGGCGCGGGCGCGGGCGTAGCCCATGCCAATACATCAAAGAATGCATCTGTAGTTGTAATTCAGATCAGCGGTGACGCAGCAAAAGTTTTGTATAGTTCTTTAACGACAAACGCGAACCGAGTTCTAGATGGAGCATTTGAAACAAATAAAAAAGAGTCTGGCATCACTACTTGTTACTACGTTAAATATCCAGCTACCTATTTAGATCGTGAAGCTTATGACTGCCGAATCAGCATTCAAAAACAATAAATAATTGGTGTTAACTTCCAATTTAATAAGGTTAGTTTATGAGGGTTTTGGCTAGGACTGGAAGCACTCAATGAATCTCTAGCAAAAGCTGACGATTATAACCCCGCATTCACCCAAGAAGCCGGTGGCTCTGCGAGGACTCAGCAGGATATGTTATTAAAGGCAATCGATCCACGATAGAGCCATTAAGTACGAAGGAGCAAAGAGAGTTTTTCGACGTCGCAGAAAAGGTCTCGGCCAAAGAGATTGAAGCCGCTCTTGTTAATAAACATAATGAAATTGAAAGTCAGAGAGCCCAAGCTAATGGAGCTGCCGCTCCTGAACCTCGTAAAGTTTATAAAAAGATTACTATTGAAGCCGAGCCCGAGATCATTGCGATGATTAAAGAAACTAAATCTCATTTATCGCACAAAATAGCGGATGGCGATTTGAACCTAATTCTCATGGAGGTACTGCCTTTGGCTATTCGTGAGATAAAAATTAAGAAGGGTTTACTGAAGAGAACTTCGTCAATAAAAATGCCCGAGGGGATCTAGGATGTTCGCGAAAACTTTAAGACGATAGACGACTATAGAGATCCGATATAGATTAAAATGAATTTTTCAGAAAAAGGTATGCCGCTGTGTAATTAACACCGGCCAAAGTCGCTGTGTAGTTACAAAAATGGATTCTCCATCAAAAAAGTGAATGAGTGTCTAGATTTTCGTCGAGTTTA
>CAZYOE010000095.1:0-18850 GCA_964648725.1 uncultured Pseudobdellovibrionaceae bacterium
GCTCTAAGAGCAAGCTCAAGGAGAGGTTTCTCAACTTGTTGAAGACCAACATCATAAAGCTTCAAACCACCAGCATCTGTGTCAACAGCAGACTGTTGTTGGAAATGTACCTCTAAGCGGCGCTTAACAAGCTCTTCCAAGCTAATTGAAGACAAGTTAGCTACAAAAAGATTATCGGTGTTGTTTACTGCAGCAAGAGCTACAGGGTGAACAGTAGCAGATGGGTTCACATTGGGCGTCAAATTGACTGACATGGCGTCCCTTCTTTCATTATTGAATGGTTAAAAAATAGGACATCTCTCTTACGATCTAAATAGTGCTTTGGCAACATTTAAGGCAGCAAAAGAGATGATTTTCTATACTCCGCGTTTTTCGGGAGACCAAATATACTTATGCAACTGCAATTGCAACCTTGCCTTTGATCCGATAGCTAAAATTTTCTCAGCAAGCCATTTTGGGTCTACTTTGCCATAGGAAGGGCTGTAGAGTACATGGCACTTTTCAAAGACAGAGTGGGTTTTGCAAAACTCTTCAGCCCAGTCAAAGTCCGCTTCGGAGCAAATGACAAACTTCACTTCAGTGCTAGCACACAAGCACGCGAAGTTCTTTGTGTTAAACGAATTCTTGGCCCCACTGTCGGGGGTTTTAACATCGAGGATCAATTTTACACGAGGGTCTACTTGGAGACAGGATTTCGAGCCGCTTGTTTCAAGGGAAACCGTATATCCCTCATCACATAACTGGCCCATCAAGTCGAGAACCTTAGTCTGCAATAGGGGTTCTCCCCCTGTGATACATACATACTTGGTGGGAAAGGACTCGATTTTGGTTATGAGTGCATCAAGCGTCCACTCTTCCCCCTCGTAGTAGGAGTATGTAGTATCGCAGTAAGTGCAACGCAAATTACAACCTGTCGTTCGAACAAAGATCGTTGGCAAACCAAAATAACTTGATTCGCCCTGGATGCTATAGAAAACTTCGTTAATTTTAATCATAGAATGGATCGTCTTTTACTACAAAAGTCACTTTCTTGAAAAGAGAAAATCCCCGTCGAAAGTCTGAGTTCACTAATAATCTATGAGATTTCCTTTTGTTTGGGCGCTCAATAAGGGAAATTATAGTTATGAAAAATTGGATTGGAAAATTTTACTCAGACCTTGTCGGAATTGGTTTTTTGCTCACAGCCACCATCACACTGCTCTCACTCCTTAGTTATTCTCCTGGAGACCCTTCTTTCAACCACCTGACTTTTGTAAAGGCCTCAAATATATGTGGTTTAGTAGGCAGCTTCTGGGCCGACAGCATCTTTCATCTCTTTGGGTTGGCCAGCTGGTCTTGGGTGCCCTATTTTGCTTACTATGGTGTTGATGGAGTTAGAGGGAGAATTCCCACTTTCAAACAAATTCAAATACTACCCTTTTTGGCCTTGGTTCTTGTTTTAACGGGACTTCTACATCTTCATTTCGACGGAAAGCAATTTTATCAAGGCACTATTGAAGTCGGAGGGATCATTGGAAACCTCATAGGCGTGGGAATAGAAAAACTATTCAATCCAGTTGGCTCAAAAATACTACTCTGGGTGAGTATGGCAGTGATGGTGGTGGTAACCACTCAAAAAAGCCTTCGCGAAATAGCAGAAGTTATAAAAATTTTCTTCCTAAAGTTCAAATCATCAGAGACGAAGAACAAAACCGAAGGCGAAAGTCCCTTTAATGTGGTAGATCTAAAAATTGATATAAAAACTCCCGGAGTACCACTCAAAGATAAAATCAAAGAGGCGGTAAGAAGTAAAATAAAGGCTGTAGTGCCCCTCAAGAAAAAAGTTGATGACGAAAGCCAAGAAGATAACGCTGAAGAAGAGTTAGAGGAACCTGTATCCGCAGTCCCGCCAGTAACTAGAGCGGCGAGACGGAAGGTAGTGCTAAGATCCAATGTGCCAATGCGCATTGAAAATTGGAACATGCCTAAGCTTAATCTTCTCGAAGATCCACCAGCATCGCGACCAAAAGTCGATAAAGAAGAACTCAAGCGCAAAGCGGAACAACTGACTGAAAAACTAAAATTATTTAATGTTACTGGAAATGTGGTTGCTGTAAAATCTGGACCTGCAGTAACAATGTTTGAATTCAAGCCCAACGCGGAAGTCAAACTAAGTAATATTACCAGTATGGAAAATGATCTGGCCATTGCATTATCGAGTGAGTCGCTCCGAATTATTGCGCCCATTCCGGGACGTGATGTTGTCGGAATTGAAAGTTCAAATACCACGCGCGAAACAGTATATTTAAAAGACCTGTTGGCCGAAGAAAATTTTTGGAAAGATGATGTGAAATTGCCTATCGCTTTGGGCCGGCAAACAAATGGTGACCCACAGATCGTGGATTTACGTAAAATGCCTCACCTGCTGGTTGCGGGTTCAACGGGTTCGGGAAAATCAGTTTTTACGGTTTCCACGATTATAGGACTTTTATTTAGACATGCGCCAAAATCACTGCGCATGATTTTAATTGATCCGAAACAAGTTGACTTAGCGGCTTTTAGCCAAATTCCGCACTTGTTGCTACCGCCCATTGTAGAAACTCCAAAAGCTGTTGCTGCGCTACGCTGGGCCGTTAAAGAAATGGATAAGCGGTATCGCTCGATGTCGAAGTTTGGAGCGCGTGGTCTCGAAGCATACAATGAAACGGTCAAAGTTCTCCCGGAGGAAGAAAAAGAAAAACACCGAAAGTCTAATGATGAGTGCGAAGATAAAAATAAAAAAAATCAAAAGTACTACTTTGAAGAACTTCCGTATCTTGTCATTGTTGTGGAAGAGTTTGGTGACCTGATGCAAATTGATGCGGACAATGTTGAGCAAAGCGTCGTGCGATTAGCACAACTGGCACGTGCCTGTGGTATCCACCTAATTCTTTGTATGCAAAGTCCGCGAAAAGAAATAGTCACGGGTCTCATTAAAACTAACATCCCCGGTCGCATTAGCTTTAAGGTGGCGAGCAAAATGGATTCGCGAATCATTCTCGATGAAGCCGGCGCAGAGAGACTTTTGGCGCGAGGAGACATGTTGTTTCGTGCTCCAGGAACTGATAAACCGATCCGTCATCACGGACCATGGTTATCCGATGCGGAAATCAATCAGGTAGCAAAATTTTGGAGTGATCAATCGGAACCACAATACGATGCGCACCTAATGAGTTTGCTTGAAGCTAATCCAGACCGAGAAGGTGGGTTTTCTGACGAGAGTGGCTCTGGTGACGGCGATTACGATGAAATGTATGATGAAATCATATCATTTGTTTCTTCAGTAAAAGAAGTCAGTGCATCATTGTTGCAACGACGCTTTCGACTCGGTTATCCAAGAGCCGCACGCTTGATTGAAATCATGGAGCGCGAGGGTGTTATCGGTGGCGCTAACGGAAGCAAACCAAGGCAGGTCCTTGTAAAGAATTACAGTGCTTGATTGAGGTGTTACTAAAATCTCCCCCGTTATTTCATGCAAAACTCAATAGGTCCAATTTACAGATGAAGGGTGAATCTCATGAATTGTGGTGTGGTGCGATAAGTTTATGCCGGTCAATGTAAATAGTTTCTCTTGACTAGAAGCTGAGTGTTGACTTCACTTAGCCTCTTAAAAGGGTCGGTATTCGATCGACACCAAGAAACATGAGGAGGGATTATGTTAAAGAAGATTCTTGTAGTACTTGGAATGTTTGGTGCTTCATTTGCAACGGCTAATGAAATTCCAACGGCAAATTTACTAAAATCATTTGAGCAAAACACAATGGGACAAGCTCAAGTTGCCGGTATTGACTGGGCAATTGGTGATGCTTGCCATTACAATTTGTCAATGGCCGCTTTTATTCAGGGCAAGCTTGATATTCTAGTTCGTGAAAAGACAACTGAAGGTTACTGGCTTGATCAAAACGTAGACCTCGGCTTTCTTGGAAAGCAAACAATGTCTGTATTGATCGATGCTAACACCGGAGCAATCAAAAAGGTTGTGGTTGATGGAAAAGAACAAGCTCCGCCAGAACAAGGCGAAATGGAAGTTATCGAAGTTAAAGAAAGTAAAATCACTGTTCCTGCTGGAACATTTGATGCTGTCTACTTCAAAGTTCATGACAAGAAACAAAATCAGGATACAGAACAATGGGTTAATCCAAAGTTGATCCCTATCTCTGGAATGCTTAAGTCGATTGGCCAGAGCCAAATGGGCGAAGTAGTAACTGAGCTAGTTTCCTTCGAGAAAAAATAATGCTTCATTATGTACTAAGGGTCGTCGTCTTGACGACCCTTTTTATGTTTAGCCAGAATGTGTGGCCGAAAAAAGTTACTGAGAACCTTGAGACTTACAAAGATCAAATCAGCAAAGCTCAAGTTTTACTTCTTCAACATGATCGCAATCAAGCCGCACAAATTATCATAGCTGCGATCAATCGTGAAGGCACGAAGTCACCATCATACGGTGAACTCACAAGTGCCCTTAAAAAAACTGTAGAAATATTTTTTTCCGAAAAAGCTCAGCAATCTTACGAAATGGCGCTCTCCGCTTATTCAACAAATAAGTCTCAGGCGATAGACAAGCTCAATGAGACTTTAAGGCTAGAGTCGGGGAATGGCTTGGTTTTGAAGGGCCTTGCATTTGCCCTTCTCAGTCAGCGAGAATGTGGAAATTCTGCTCGATTTAGATCAGATTACTTTAAATTAAATCCTTTTGACGAAGACAACGAAAAGCTCAGATTTTTAGAACTGGTCTGTCAGAAAAATAAATCTGAAGCCCTTATAGTTTTAGCTAAACTAGATGCCAGTGTATTGAATCAGTCTTTTTGGGTTGTTAACAAACAACGAATTATACCAGAAGAGTTTGGAGTATCAAATTTTGATAGCCGAATACTTCAGGAATCGAGCCCTGAGATCAGTTATTTGGGCTGGCTTTTTGAAAAAGACCAAAAAAAACGTATGGCGTTAGCAGAAAAATATAAAAATCTCTGTCATACTGCAATCCCCTTTGATAAGGCGTATTCCTGGATGGATCCATGGGCTTGCGAGCATCTTAAGGAAATAGATGAATTTCACGGAAGAGGTAATTAAGTTGTGAGTTTTCGATTTTTATATGTAGGCATTTTGGCTTTTGGCTTATTTGTATTAACGGATTGTGGAGTTAAGGGTCAGCCACAGTTTCCAGACTACCCAGCTTATATAGGGAAAGGCCTCATCGAAGCAGAAGAAGCGCATACCGTGATTCCCTCTCCAACGCCGTTAGTACCTGTCATAACTCCCACCCCAATTCCAACGCTTATGCCTTCTCCGACGCCAAGACCAAAAGTGAGAAAGAAATGAAGTTTCATTTATGTAGCGGAACCAAAAACAGTTTTATTTTTATCGACGAAAAAAAAATGGAATCTCCCGACTTTCCCACCGAACTCCGAAAACTCACTCGTTCAGAGTTGGCAAAAACCGTTTGTAAAAAACTTGGCTCTGGTGCTGATGGCTTAGTAATTGTCAAAACTGCCACTGCCAACTCTCAACTCGACTATGAGTGGGATTTTTATAACAATGACGGGTCCGCCGCGGAAATGTGTGGAAACGCTTCACGTTGCATGGGCTATTACGCATTCAAACATCTGGGTTGTCTAAAGCCAGACATTAGCTTTAAATCTATGGCTGGAGCCATTCAAGTTAAGCGATTAGGTGATAATCTTTATAGCGTTAGAATGCCCGAGCATCAGATCTCAGTCTTATGGGAATCAGAAAACATCAACGGAAGCGAAATGAAGTTTTGCGCAATTAATACAGGCGTGCCTCATGCAATAGTCGAAGTTCCAGATTTGGATCAGAATAAATTATTGCCATTGGTAAAACACTTTCGATTTCATAAGTTATTCGGAAAAGCTGGCGCCAATGTTAGTTTTTTTGCGATTAAGGATGGAACATACGAAGGCATCAGTTTCGAGCGCGGTGTTGAAGGTTTCACTGCCTCTTGTGGGACTGGGGTTGTGGCCCTTGCGCTTTCAATTCTCAATAAGCCTGAGGTCAAACAATTGAGGCAAAAAGACGTAGACATTAAAACTCCTGGCGGTCGGCTGCGGGTGGAGTTAGACTCCAAGGAAAAGTTTTGTTGGCTGATTGGTCCGGCAGGCTTGGACGAAGAAATTGAAGTATATTGAAAGAAAAGGGGGGAGCATGAAGAACTTTAAAACTACGATTTCCGCTTTAATCACTCCATTTCAGAGCGGGAGAATTGATTTTTCTTCTCTTGAGTCCCTTGTGAAGCAACAGCTTAAGGGTGGTGTTGGCGGCTTTGTGATTAACGGAACAACTGCAGAAAGCCCTACATTAGAATGGAGCGAGGTCGTTCAAATATTCAAAGCGGTTAAGGCTCTTGTTGGCCCGCAATTCCCATTGATCGTGGGAACGGGATCTAATTGTACCAAAAAAACAATAGAGATGAGTAAAAATGCAGAAAGCTTGGGGGCAGATGCGGTTCTCGTTGTGGTACCTTATTACAACAAACCACCTCAAAGAGGAATGGTGGCCCATTTCGAATCTGTGGCGGATTCTGTGAAAATTCCGGTTATACTTTACAATGTGCCATCGCGAACTATTTCTGGATTATCACTCGCGAGTATTGAGAAGCTGGCAAAACATAAAAACATCATTGGCATCAAAGAAGCTTCAGGAAATATTGATTTTGCGAAAGAGATTATTTCTGCTTGTGGAAATGATTTCTTAATGCTTTCGGGTGACGATGGAACTTATCCAGATTTTTTGCAAGCTGGTGGTCACGGAGTTATTTCTGTAGCAAGCCATATTATTCCAGAGGCATTTGTGGAGCTTCACAAGGACAGTAAAGAAAGCACTCCGTATAAGCGTTATTTGCGCCTAATTAATTTGCTTTTTGCTGAGGCTAACCCGATTCCTGTTAAAAAGGCACTTCAACTGATGGGGATAATAGGGTCTGCGGAACTTCGCTTACCACTCTGTGAACTCGAGGAAAATCTCACAAGAGATTTAGCACTTGAATTAGAAAACGTAGGTCTTCTATGAGTAGCTTAACAAAAATTGGGGTTATTGGTGCCGGCGGAAGAGTGGGATTAGAATTATTTAATCTCATCAAAAAAACACCAGAACTCCACGCAACCTGTGGAGTTGGTCATAAATCGGAGGGGTTTGAAAGCAATGTGAAAACTTTTACTGAAGTCCCGAAGGGAACAGTAGAAGTCTTTATTGATTTTTCCGCTCCAGCACTTTTTAGTGAGGCTTTACAATATTGTGTCGAAAACAAAATTCCAATTGTAAGTGGAACGACTGGACTGAGCCCTGAACACCATGCGAGCATGAAATTGGCTTGCCAACACATTCCGATACTGTGGGCGCCAAACATGAGCTTAGGAATTGCAGTTTTGAATAATGCCCTTAAGGTTTTTAAAGCGACTAAGCATTTTGATTTTCAAGTTGAGGAATGGCACCATCGCCACAAAAAAGACAGTCCAAGCGGAACTGCGATTTTTATTCAAAATGAACTCGAAAAAGTGATCGAAAAAAAATGTCCACCGGCTATGGTGATGCGTGGGGGTGGAATTTTTGGGGTTCATAAAGTCTATGCGGTTTCTGATGAGGAGATGATTCAGTTTGAGCACACTGCCATTAGTAGAACCGTGTTCGCTCGAGGTGCCCTAGTAGCAGCTCAATGGATTAGGGGTAAGAATAATGGCCTTTATTCTATGGATGATGTTATCTCATGAGTCAGAATTCCACCGCTTTAATTGGTATTGAAGCTGGGCTATTAAAGGGGCTCGATACCTTACGTTGGACGTTGGAATCGTTACAGCGATTTGCTGAAATCACAGCAGTTTCTACGGTGGTGCAAGCAAATGCAGAAACTGAGCGGCCAAGCTTAAGGGTGGTTATTAAGACATCATTGGCCATTAGACCAGATCAAGTTATTAAAGAGCTTATCCAGATTGAAAACGAGTATGATGAAAAAGTAAAAGTAATGGAGCCAATGCGATGCTTTCTTCTGACCTATGACCAGGTCGTGACTATAACGCCGAACCTCACTTTGCCGCACCCGCAAATAATATCAAACTCGTCGTGGTTGTATTGCTGTTTTGAAGTCTGGAGGAATTATCGCCACCCAGTTTTAGACCTAACTCTTGAACGCCTGCTCACGCAAGTTAATGTGACTAATGTCGAGTTTTTTAGCCAGGGAAAGTCTGTTGTGACTAAAACCTTCTAAACAGAGTGGATTTAAGTCTTGTGGGCAAGCGCGAGGTTTGACCCACCTTTTAATGTCTAATAAAGTTAATCTAAAGATACAGCACAGGAAGTGCTGAATTTGAACTTACAAGGATGTAGATGTACTACGCAAATTGGATGCTCAAACATCTTAAAAGTAGTTTAACCCTCACTGTGGCGTCGGTGCTAAGTCTTGTATTTTATTCGCAAAATATCGGCAAATCAGATTTTGGGTTTCGAGTAGAGAAGATAGACGTAAAACTCTCGCAAAAATTTCCACCAGCGATTGCTTATGAACTTTTAGAACAAGAAATTCCGACTCCAGTTTTGTCTGATCCCAATCAGCCCGAGGTTATTCAGCTGACAGTTGGTTTTCCTGAACTTGACCCGGTTCAATTGGATGAACTCACTTTTGGCGTGGTTGAAATCCTAAACAAAAAAACATTTGTTAGTAACACAGTGGAAAATAAAGCGGCATTTAGCATCGAAGATGCCGATTTTAATGAAGAAGAGAAAACTCGTCTAAGAATGGCTAAGTTTGAAAAGGGTTTGGAAATTGAAGATTTGCTTCCCCGACACGAAGTGAGCTTTAGCGAGAGAGCCCAAGAACTTATACATCAACAGAAAAACCCTATGGGTTCAAGCTCGCAAACTGAAAATCCGTTTCAAGATAGTGCAGCTAAGTCCTCGCGCACTGTTGTGGTTCACCAAGAGGTCAAAGATGGCGCGTTTGTACGAGGTGAAATTGAGTTTGTTCGTGATGGAAGTCTTGCCATGACCGATCAACATTTTATTGATGTACGACGATTTGAGGAGGGAGTTCCCAAAGAGGTGGCTCAGGTTGATCTTTCCAGTGGAACCTTTTCATTAAATTTGAAGGCTACCAAGGGTGTCATTATAGGTAGATTAACCAATCAACGAGGCGGTATTGAGGGTGAAGGTGTTCTCAACGTTTTGGACCTCATAAATGCCAAGAATAAAAAACTAGTTCTTAAAAAGGTAGTTTCCAGAGAGGCGCTCCGCGCTAGTTCTGCCTATGGAAAAGGAAATCACGAAAAAGACACAACAATAAATCTCGCGGGACTCAGTGCTGCTAGTCCCTCTGGATCGTTACCCTACGACTTGAATGGATTTGATCCCACAACAGAAGTTGTTGCTGAAGCCCAATCAAAAAATCATCGTACCACTGTCTCAATGGTGAATTTGATGGGTGGAGCAGAGCTCGTTATGTTACCGGAACGAATGGTTGCCGGACTCATAGAGATTCTCGCCGAACAAGATATCCAACTCGACTTAGATCGAGGTGATTCGTTGATTTGGGGTACAGTTCGCCTGAAAGGACGCACCATTGAAGGTGCGACGGTAATTGCCAGCCAAGGACGAACAAGTTATTTTGGTGGCCTTTATCTGCCCGATCAAACTCGTTCAAAGACATCAGAAAATGGAATGTTTGCTGTTGCTGTTCATCAGCCTGGTTGGAATGACCTCTATATAGAACTGCCAGATGGTAAGAGTATGCATGTGAACGCCCTCGTCTATCCAGGTAAAGTTACACAAATTGTAGCGGATATTCCCGTTGATTCAACTCCTGTTACAATTAGGTCGTTTGACGCGTTTAATGGTGATCCGGTTCGAGCGCGCCTAGAAATTCAGCAAATTAACGATATAATTGACACTGGTAGTGAAGGTGTAGTTGTTGCTGAATTACCAAAAACACAAAGCCTTTCATTTATTTCAGCAACGGCGGAAGCGCCCTATGAAAGTGTTCGGATCGCATATTCAAACTTTTTAGACTATATTCATCTTCCGATGTTCACCAAAGCATGGCTTGATGAGCTCAGAGGCACTGTAAAAGTAAATGATGATCTTCATACGGGAAATATTGTTGGCTTTGTGCAAGGTGATGATTTTACTGTAGAAATTCCAAACAAAGAAAGTTTATCCAAAACAACTTATTTCGACCAGAGAGGTCGGCTTACGGTAAAAGGTGTCTCTGGTGGCGGCTTCATTATCTTCAATCTGGAAGAAGATATTCCAAACATTTTGATCGTCTCCGAACGGACCGAAAGAGAAATTGGCCGAATTGTGAGGCCAGATCGACAGTATATTCAGGTCGTCAATGCCGCCTTTGAATGAAAATAAATAACACTCCCCTAAAACATCTATTGAAAATAATCTTTGTTTGTATTTCAATTTCATCATGAGATCAACTGCGGAGGAAACATGTCGGACGTTTTGGTAGTAACTAGTAAAGTTAAGAAGTTTATCAAAGAAAAAAGTGCCATGAATACATCGGCAGAAACTGTCGATGTATTAAGTAAAGCGATTGAGCAACTTTGCTTGCGAGGCATTGAGTCAGCAAAAGCCGATGGTCGTAAAACGGTCATGGCCAGAGATATCATCATCGATCATTTATAGTTCTATCTAGAACTCAGAAGTTGATACCAGAATAGAAACCATAAAGCTCCTATTCTGCACCTAGCATCGTTAAAAGATCGGCCCAAGCTAAAATAGGAATGTTTAGCTTTTGGGCCTTTTCTAATTTTGAACCAGCATCATCACCTATAACTAAATAATTTAACTTTGATGACACAGACGAGAGAACTTTGCCGCCGTGCATCTCAATGATCGCAGAAGCTTCGTCTCTCGAAACCGGAAGAGTTCCCGTAATTACAAAGGTTCTACCTTGCAATTGAGTCCCCTTTTGTTTTGTGGAAGAAGATTCAATATGCAAATGTTTGCTTTCAAGTTCAAGGGCATCATGGAGTAATTCTTTATCTTTAAGGCTGGTAGCAATTGAGGCCGCCACTCGTGGTCCAATATCAGGAATTTCTAGAAGCTCCATTTCCGAAGCTTTACTTAAATCGTTGATAGAGGAAAATCGAGTGCTGAGGCCTTTAGCCGTTTGCTCACCAACGAAACGAATTCCTAACGCATAAATGACCCGGGCTAAATTTGTTGCTTTACTCTTTTCAATGCTCTCGAGAATATTAGCAACAGACTTCTCGCCTTTTCTCTCCAGACCAAGTAACTGATCCTTCTCAAGCAGATAAAAGTCTGAAAAGCGAGAGAGAAGTCCTGCATCCACCAATTCATCAACAAGTTTATCACCCACTTTTTCGATATTCATGGCTCGACGAGAGACAAAATGTTTAAAAGATTCTTTGAGTGCAGATGGACAACGTTTGTTTGGACAGCGACTAATCGCTTCCCCTTCAGGCTTTTCCGACTTTGTCCCACATGACGGGCAATGGCTTGGAATTTTAAAGTGTTTTGAAGCTTTAGAGCGTTTTTCAGCGATGACTTCAACAACTTCTGGAATAACATCGCCAGCACGTTGAACCCATACGTGATCTCCAATGCGAATATCTTTCCTGTCAATTTCATCCTGATTATGAAGTGTCGCTTGCGAAATGGTGACTCCCCCCACTTTAACGGGCTTCATTATCGCTACAGGTGTTAAAGCCCCAGTTCGACCAACTTGTACAATGATATCTTCGATAACTGTATGGGCTCTTTCGGGCGGGTATTTTGCAGCAGTGGCCCACCGAGGGCTTCGGGCCACAAGACCTAACTCCCTCTGCTGATGAAGTGAATTTACCTTAATTACGATGCCATCGATATCAAAGGGAAGCTCGGTACGTTTTAAATGAATATTGTTATAAAAATCACAAACCTCTTCAGCAGATTCGCAAACAGTACAAAGGTCATCCGGGGCGACTGGAAAACCAAACTTTCGCAACTGTTCCTGAATTTCAGACTGCATGGAAAATGAAAATCCTTGGGTGAGACCCAGGCCATAGGCGAAAAACCTCAATGGCCTCTGAGCGGCAATTTTTGGATCAAGTTGCCGAATGGTCCCAGCAGCAGCATTGCGAGGGTTAGCAAAGATCGCTTGCCCAGCTTCTTCCTGTTCTTCGTTCATTGTTAAAAAATCTTTTTTGAAGATTAAAACTTCTCCGCGAACTTCAAAAATCGGAACGTTTAGTAATTCTATTATCTGAATCGGTATCGACCGAATTGTTTTTATATTATGTGTAACGTCTTCACCGACAAGGCCATCGCCACGGGTAGAAGCCATGGTTAAAATCCCATGCTCATAAACCAATTCTAATGCCAACCCGTCATATTTAGGTTCTACATAATATTGAAGCTTCTCTTCGCGCCCTAGGGCCCGCATAATTTTACCTTCAAACTCTTTAATGTCATCTATGGAATAGGAGTTTGAAAGCGAAAGCATCGGAGTTCGATGTTGGACCTTTACAAACGACTCTAGAGGTGGACCACCAACCCTTTGCGTCGGAGAGTTATCACTAATCCATTCGGGATGATGCTTCTCAATAGTCACCAACTGATTCCAGAGTTGATCGTATTCATAATCGCTTTTTAGTGGGCGATCTAAGACGTAGTAGTGGTAATCAAGCTTGTTGAGTTCTGCAACTAAATGGGTGTAGTCGGACTTTGTGAATGAATTTGAGATGTAAGGCATAACATAAAGTTAATACTGAAATACGATTTGAGATGCAAGGCATTAGATGACCCGAGGCCTTCTACAAATGTAAGAAACCAGTTATTGTTCAGGGGCAGAGTTTTAAAAGAAGGAGTCCCAATGATTGGTTTGGCAGAGATTGCGAAAATTGCCCTATTGGCGCGTCTAGAAATCAGTCCGGAAAAAGTCAAAGAGCACGCTGAGCAACTACCTCGTGTACTTAAGCACTTTGAACAAATCGCTCAAGTAAAAACTGAAGGAGTTGAACCTCTCATCACCCCTACTGAAATAGAAGTTTACTGGCGTGAGGATGAAGTGATTCGGGAACTAACTCCAGATGAAATTTTGTCCAATGCGCCTGACAAAGTTGGTAATTTATTTCGTGTACCTCCAGTGATTTAATGAAGGGACCAACATATGAGCATTACAGATTTGAGTATTGCGGATCTGAGAACTAAAATTGACAAAAAGGAACTCAGCGCAGTTCAGATTACGGAAGCATTTTTGAAGAGAGTTAATCAGTTTGATACCAAACTGAATTCGTTTATTACCGTCAACCAAGCCGCTGTTGAAGACGCCAAAAAAATTGACCAACGATTGGAGGCTGGGGAAAAAGTCGGCCCTTTAGCGGGCATTCCAATGGCCATCAAAGACATGCTTTGCACTAAAGGCATTAGAACCACGGCCGCTTCTAAAATGTTGCATAATTTTGTGCCCCCTTATGATTCAACAGTCGTCGCGAGATTGAAAAAAGCAGGTGCGATTGTCATGGGCAAAACAAATCTTGATGAGTTTGCTATGGGATCTAGCAACGAAACTTCTCACTTTGGACTAGTGAGAAATCCTTGGAATCTCGAGCGTGTACCAGGTGGGTCAAGCGGCGGGTCGGCGGCAGCACAGGCAGCGAGATTCGCAGTGGCGAGCATTGGTACTGATACTGGCGGTTCAATTCGTCAGCCCGCCAGTTTTTGCGGAGTTGTTGGAATAAAACCAACCTATGGACGTGTTAGTCGTTATGGCATTGTTGCTTATGCTTCGAGCTTGGATCAAGCTGGCCCGATGGCTACAACCGTCGCGGATGCAGCGGAAGTACTGGAAGTGATGTCTGGTCACGATTGTCATGATTCGACGACCAGTCAAAGACTGGTACCAGATTTTTCAAAAAACTTACGCAAGGATCTCAGGGGATTTAAAATCGGACTCATTAAGGAGTATGATACAGATACGGTTACGGCTGATGTTAGAAATACCATTCAAAGTTCTATTGAAGCCGCTAAGTCCTTAGGAGCTGAAACTGTTGAAGTGAAAGTCCCTTTAACTCAATATTCGGTTCCTATTTATTATTTAATTGCGGCCAGCGAAGCATCTAGTAACTTGGCAAGGTATGATGGCGTTCGTTTTGGTTATCGCGCTGATTTTCACAATCTTTCAGGAGTCGAGCTCGAAAAGTTTTATTGTCAAAACCGGGGTCAAGGGTTTGGTGATGAAGTCCAAAGACGAATTATGATTGGTACTTATGCGCTGTCATCAGGATATTACGATGCCTATTACAATAAAGCAGGTCAGGTTCGGCGCTTGTTGACCCAAGAATTTCAAGCAGCTTTTTCCAAATGCGATGTGATTTTAAGTCCGGTGTCTGCGGCCCCTGCATTTAAGATTGGTGAGCATATTGCTGATCCTCTTATGATGTATTTAAACGATATTTTCACAACTTCCACCAATTTAGCGGGGCTTCCGGGAATGAGCGTACCCTTTGGGTTTTCATCCCAGGGTATGCCGATTGGTGTACAACTAACAGCTTCACACTTTAACGAAGAAAAACTTATTGCAGTGGCATCAGCACTTGAATCTGTGGCGAATATTTCTGAGAGGAGACCGAATGTCACATCATGGGTATGAAGCGGTAATTGGGTTAGAAATACACGCGCAATTAAAGACTAACTCAAAAATGTTTAGTTCTGATGCTACTCTGTTTGATGCTGGAGATAACGAAAATACTTCGACAGTCAGTGCGGGCATGCCAGGTGCCCTTCCAGTAATAAATAAGAGAGCCATCGAGCTGGCTATTCGCACAGGATTGGCATTGAATTGCAATGTCAGAAAAAAATCAGTTTTTTCTCGAAAAAACTATTTCTATCCTGATTCACCAAAAGGCTATCAGATTTCACAATACGATTTGCCAATTTGTGAGCATGGCTACGTGGAATTTACAGTAGACGGACAGCCAAAAAAAATTAAAATTACCCGAGCGCACCTGGAGGAAGATGCTGGAAAATCGACGCACCAGGGAGACTTTACCTTAATCAATTTGAACCGATGCGGGATACCTTTGCTAGAGATTGTATCGGGCCCCGAATTGAGCAGTGGGAAGGAAGCGGCAGAATATGCCCGAACAATTCGTCAAATACTTCGATACCTAGATGTTTGCGATGGAAACCTTGAAGAAGGTTCTTTGCGTTGTGATTGCAACGTAAGCGTGCGCAAAATAGGTGACCCTATACTTGGAACGAGGGTAGAAATTAAAAATATTAACTCTTTCCGTTTTGTTGAAAAGGCCATTGATTTTGAAATTGAACGCCAAACCGAAGCGGTTGATCGGGGTGATAAGATCGTTCAGGAAACCCGTTTGTATGATCCTGACAAAAACAGGACGTTCACAATGAGAACCAAAGAAGATGCTCAGGATTATCGTTACTTTCCTGAACCGGATCTGCTGCCGCTGATATTAACTGATGCTCAGGTAAAAAATGCTCAAGATGAGTTGCCCGAGTTACCTCGACAAAAATTGGAGCGATTTCAATCAGTTTATGGACTCCCTGCTTATGATTCCGAGGTTTTGACCGCAGAAAGAGATTTGGCCGAATATTTCGAAACCGCCGTGAAAGTATGTGATAATCCTAAAGGGACATCAAATTGGGTAATGACTGAGTTGATGCGAGAAATTAACGATGCGAAGCTTTCGATTGCACACTCTCCAATCAGGCCCGAAAACCTCGGTAAATTAATTTTATTGATTGATAAAGGCACTATTTCTGGAAAGATCGCCAAAACGGTTTTTGCTGAAATGTGGAAAGGCTCTGAAGATCCAGAGGCTGTCATAAAGGAAAAAGGGTTGGTTCAAATCACTGATCCTGCAGCGATCGCGGCGGTTGTTGATGAGCTGATAGCTAAAAATCCAGGGCAAGTGATGGCTTATCGGTCTGGCAAGACAAAACTCTTTGGTTTTTTTGTGGGCCTAGCGATGAAAGCGACCCAAGGTCAGGCCAATCCTGATTTATTAAGTCAAATTTTAACAGAGAAGCTGAAAGGATAACTTCTACAATGAGAGTTGCGGCCCTTGACCTTGGCTCAAATACATTTCTGTGTCTCATCGCTGAAGTCGATTCATCCGGCAAAATGTCGGTAGTTTCGGATTTAGCAGAGGTTGTGAGATTAGGTCAGGGTGTCGCTACGAGCGGTGAAATTTCAGCCGAAGCTCTGCAGCGAGCATCTATGTGTTTAGAAAGGTTTAAGGCGGAGATCAAAAAGTGTTCTCCGGATAAAATTCTGGCTGTGGCGACCGCAGCTGCAAGGAAGGCAAACAACAGGGACGACCTAATTAGAATTCTGGAGCGATTTAATATTCCTCTGGAAATTGTTTCAGGAAACCGAGAAGCCGACTTAACATTTAAAGGGGCCATCTCTGGAATTAGATCAGGGAGCAAGAAACTAATAGTTGATATTGGTGGCGGTTCTACAGAGTTGATCCTCGGTTCTGATCAAGGAATCATTTATAAAAGAAGCTTTGAAATAGGAGTTGTTATGCTGCGAGAGAAGCACATTTCTTGCTTTCCCATTAATTCAGAGACGAGCGCCCAAATCGAAAAAGAAATTAGAGAAACATTGCAAGATTCAAATCTCATCGAGAACGAAGAAGGTATCGAAGTAATAGCGGTTGCTGGAACTCCAACGACTTTGGCCGCGGTTGTTTTGGGTGGATTTGATGCGAACAAAATAGAAGGGTTTCGTTTTAATTTAGCTCAGCTCATTCAGTGGCAGAAAAAATTAATAGTACTCACACCTTCTCAGATTGAGGAAAAATTTAATGTGCCAAAGGGGCGCTCTGATGTCATCGCAGTAGGTGTAATGATTTTAGTGAATGTCCTTAAAACACTTGGGTGTGATACTTTGACAGTATCAACAAGAGGCTTGCGCTATGGAGTGGCGGAGGAGCTTTTTCTTATGCCATTTCCATTTAGTTCGTAACCCATCGTTGGCTGCGTGGTCCGAGGCACCCCTTCACAGAGGGGAAACTCCGCCTCGTGTGCGCCTTGCGCTGGGCAGGGTCCCTCTGTCAAGGGAAGCCCAGAAGGCTTCGCGTTCCGCACGAGCCTCGCGCCTTCGGTGCTTCTCATTCGACCTGAAGCTCTGACGCCTCAAATTTAGCTCTTGATTAACAAAACCTTCTCAAGGAGTTACAAAGTGCTTTTTAAAATAATTATAATTTATGGCCTAATTTTTTTTAAATCAATCGTACCAGCGCAAAACAGGCCACATTTTTCAAAAGAAACAATAAAGCTTGGCAGCAAAGCAATAACCATTGAAGTTGCAGACTCCCCGGCAGAGTCAAGCTATGGCCTGATGTTCAGGCGCTCACTCGGAGAAAACGAAGGAATGCTTTTCATATTTAACGATGAACGACCGCTGTCATTTTGGATGAAAAACACCTTTGTTGATTTGTCGATTGCATATTTTGGAAAAGACAAACGATTGATCGAAATAAAAAATATGAAGGCGGCAAAATCAGAAATGCAGGCTCATTTTGATACGTATGAAAGCTCGAAACCCGCTCAGTACGCCCTAGAGATGAGGCTAGGCTGGTTTGAAAAAAACCACATCAAAGTCGGTGATAAACTTGAATTATTAATGAAAAAATAAGTTCTTTAGGCTAGTGAAAGTCTGGCTTTTGCAACTTTTCACGAAGGACAGTTGCGGAAGTCAATAGAAATAAAGTATTTTTTTCTTATGGGAACAAAATTAGTTTCTAAATGCAATTCAGAGGATGCAATTATGGGAAGAAAAATACTTGTGCTGCTCTTATGTACCGCGAGCGCTCTTTACTTGACGAACTGTACGTCAAAAGGATCTTCAGGAGATGGCGAATCAGCTGTTGAAGAATCTTCAGAGGGCGGAGAAGAGACAGCAGATGCAGCTGAAATTGAACCTGGTGCCGAAGATGGAACGGCTTCTATAGAAGGAACAGGTGAGGCACCTGTTGCTGAGATCGCACCACCAGAAACATCTCCAGCCTCAGAAGCACCACCGGAAGTACCTCCAGCTCCAGTGACTGCGGAAGCGGCACCGCCACCACCAATTGATAATATGGCTGGTGTGTCGACAGGCGATTCAATGGTGCCACCACCGACATCAACTCTAGAGGAAAAGCCGGCACCAAAGCCAGCGGCACCTTACCAAAAGGTAGCATCAACTCCGTTCGAAAAAAATGGCAAGATGATGAACGCGGTTTATGTGGCAAGACAAAAGGATACTTGGAATAAAGTTGCGACTAAAGTTTTTAATGAAAAGGGTCGCGCTAAAGACCTCAAAACCTGGAACAATTCCCTTTCTCATAGAGAATTGAGAGTCGGTGATAAAGTATATTACAACTCTCCAAGTCGCCCCGACGATGTCACTAAGATTCAAACATTCTATGAAGAAAAAGGCGAGATCCCCCAGACATATGTAGCTAAAGAAGGAGATAATCTTAGGACAGTAGCCAAAGAACTCCTTGGAAGTTCGGAAAACTGGAAAGAGCTTTTTGCAACAAACCCCGTTGATTCAAAAGGAAGTTTGCAAGCTGGAACAGAACTACGATATTGGAAAGACTCAACTGAAGTAGCTCCTACACATGCTTCTGAACCTAAAGTTGCAATGAATGAGCCACCGCCGCTACCTCCAATGAACGAGACTCCACCACCCCCACCTCAGGCGGCTAACAATAATATTCCACCGCCACCACCAGAGCCTCCCCAGCCGTCGGTAGCGATGAATAATGAACCGCCCCCCCCCCCCCCCCCCCCCCCCCCCCCCCCGCCCCCCCCACCCCCCCCCCCCCCCCCCCCCCCCCCCCCCCCCCCCCCCCCCCCC